>NZ_JAFNOA010000006.1:0-160750 GCF_026536465.1 Gilliamella sp. B3172
GCGAGACTTGAACTCGCACGGCCAAAAAGGCCGAGGGATTTTAAATCCCTTGTGTCTACCGATTTCACCACCCGGGCTCAAAACTTATTACGTAAGGTAATTCGCTTTGAATGCAGTGCATTTTACCTATCTTGAGATTTCAGTCAACATAAATTTTGGATTAATTGTTTAATTGCTCAATGTTTAGCTTATTGTTGGTTTAATATTGAGTTTTTGGGGATTGAGAAGTGTAATTTTGTGAACTTACATAAGATAACAAAATTACACTAAAACTAACGATTATCGACTTTCCGATAAATTATTCTTCATCTAACAAATCACTTTGTGCTATCCATAAATATTGGAACATGGACAATAAAGTTAGAACTGTAGCTAAGAAAAGCGCTGCCAGCCCCGCATAGATGACAAGATCGCATGGACGCCAAAGTAGCCAGGTTAGTGCGGTCATTTGGGCGATGGTCTTGATTTTACCTATCGATGAGACGGCAACGTTATTGCGTTTACCAATTTCAGCCATCCACTCACGTAAAGCGGATATAATAATTTCTCTGGAAACGATAATGATTGCCGGAATTGAGATCCACCAAGCTTGATAATATTGGGTAATGAGTACCAAAGCGATAGTGACCATAATTTTATCGGCAACAGGATCAAGAAAAGCACCAAATTTTGTCGTTTGTCCTAAACGACGAGCAAGATATCCATCTAACACATCAGTAACGGCAGCGATTAAAAATATTAATGCTGAAAAAAAACCAGACCAATCATGAGGAAAAAGATAAAAAGCTAGCACAAAAAAAGGTATTAATATAACGCGAAACAGTGTTAAGAAAGTAGGGAAGTTGATTTTCATGTGACATAAGCTCTTTTTTTTGTTTTATTAATCAATAGAATAGCAATAATTAAAAAACAGTGATTCTTTATGATTATGTTGCCTGAAATATGTTAATTTTTCAATGTGCTATTGTTGTAAATTTAGATAAATTTTTTCAGCTAAAGATTTTGAAATACCTTGTACTTGAGCAATTTCATCAATACTTGCATTTTTCAACTCTCTTAATCCGCCAAAATGTTTAAGAAGAGCTTGTCGTCTTTTACCGCCAATGCCTTCAATATGCTCTAAAGCACTATCAGTTAGCTGCTTCACGCCTTTTTTGCGTTGCCCAACGATAGCATGATCGTGTGAAGCATTGCGAATTTGCTGGATAAGCAAAAGAGCAGGGGAGTGATCATCAAGGTAATGACCTGTTCCATGTGCTTCAAAGAAAAGTGTCTCTAATCCCTCTTTGCGTTCCGCACCTTTGGCAACACCAATTAAAATAGGATGATTTTTATCCCAATTAACATTCAAGTTTTCAAAAACTTGTAATGCTTGATTGAGTTGTCCTTTTCCGCCGTCAATAAAAATGATGTCCGGAATTTTCTCTTCCGGTAAATCTTTTTTGCTATATCGACGAGTAAGAACTTGTTCCATGGCGGCATAATCATCGCCTGGCGTAATGCCGGTGATGTTATAACGGCGAAATTCTGATTTAACCGGGCCTTTATCATCAAACACAACACAAGATGCAATCGTATTTTTCCCCATAAAATGGCTGATATCAAAGCATTCCATACGCTTAATTTTTTCAATCCCTAAAAACGCTTTTAAGGCATCATATTTTTGCTTAATGGTCGAGTTTTCTAATAGTTTATTTTTCACTTCTGTTCGAGCGTTAACGGTGGCTATATTTAATAGCTTAAGATTGTCACCTTTTGGCTCATCAACCAGCTTAACTTGGTGTTCAGCGATAAGTGACAGGGTCTCTTCCATTGGCTGTTTATCAGACAATGAAAAATTAAGTAAGATCTTTTTCGGGATATTTCTATTTTGGTTACCCTGAAGATAGAATTGCCCTAAAAATGTTTCAATAACTTCTTCAAGCTCAGTGTTTGAAGGCACTTTAGGGAAATAAGAACGGTGACCAAAAGTTTGCCCGTTACGAATAAATAACACGTAAATACAAGCTAAACCCAACTCATAATGGAATCCAATCACATCGAGGTTATCATTATTATTATAAATTGCTTGTTTTTCATTTATGTGCTTAATAGCTTGTAGCTGATCACGTAACACAGCTGCTTTCTCAAAATTTAGATCACTGCTTGCCTTTTGCATATCTTCAGTAATTTTCTGCAAGATTTGCTCTGATTGCCCGGACAGGAACAGTCTGACATAGTTAACTTGTTCATTATAATCCTCATCACTGACCAATCCCGCTACACAAGGCCCAAGACAGCGTTTGATTTGATATTGCAGGCAAGGGCGAGTTCGATTTCGATAGGTCGTGTTAAGGCATTGCCTTATTGGAAAGGTTTTTTGTAATAAGGCTAATATTTGTTTAACCGCATATCCACTAGGATAAGGGCCAAAAAATTCATCTTTTTTCCGATTAACTGCACCTCGATAGAGCGATAGTTGTGGATGACGTTCCTTGCTTAATTTGATAAAAGGATAGCTTTTGTCATCTTTTAACAAAACATTATAACGAGGCTGATGTTTTTTAATATAAGTCTGTTCAAGCAGTAAGGCTTCAGTTTCGGTATTGGTAATAGTAAATTCAACCCGATTGATATGGCTTACTAGCATATCTGTTTTTAATGTTTTTTTACTGCTGTTAAAATAGCTTTTTAATCGGTTATTAAGATCTTTAGCTTTTCCCACATAAATAATCGTATCTTTATCATTAAACATCTGATAAATACCCGGTTTATGCGGGACTGTTTTTAGAAAAGATGCAGAATCAAATTGGCTCATATTAGTTTTCGAATGTGAGGGCTTTTTTCTCTATAATCCTCATAATGGTGCTTAAAATACCATTTATCAAGAGGTAGATTAATCCAGCGACAATAAAAATAGAGAAATCGTAATAATCTCCATTGAGCTCATTGCTGTATCCCATAATATCCATTACTGGAATCATGGAAGCTAACGCAGTGCCTTTGACCACAAAGACCACTTCATTGGAATAGGTGGAAAGTGAACGTTTTAAAGCATATGGCATAACTATTTTTAAGCTTTGTAGCTTATTCATGCCTAACGCTTCACATGCTTGCCATTGTCCCTTAGGCACTGATTTTAGTGCACCGTAAAATATTTGGGTGGTATAAGCCGCACTATTCAAGGTTAATGCCAAATAAGCACAGAACCAAGGGGATGAGATGAATGCGTAAAAATTTGGCATTTTACTTAAAATATCACCAAATTGAGAAGGCCCGTAGTAAATTAAAAACAGTTGCACTAATAAAGGCGAACCGGTAAAGATGATAATGTAAGTTCGAATAACCTTAGTTAAAATTGACGAATTTAATGATAATAAGCAAGAAAAACAGATAGCTAAAAGTCCTGCCGATAATATTCCCAAAATTCCCAAACTCAATGTATCAGGAAGTCCTTTAAGAATAACGCTAAGATAATAGATAAAATTATCAGACATAATATGACCTTACTAACTATTTGTTGATGTTGGTTGTTCGAAATAAGTTGCTCGTTTTTCAATTCGTGTTATCACTTTCTGACTCAAAATCGAAATAATCAGATAGATAATCATTGCAATGAAATACCATAAAAACGGTTGATTAGTCCGGGCTATAATGGTTTTGGTTTGCATCATAAGATCATCGATTGCAATTGCCGATACTAAAGCGGTATCTTTCAATAAAATTAGCCATTGATTACTTAAACCCGGTATGGCATGGCGCCACATTTGCGGCATAATAATGCGAAAAAATGTCCTTGTTTTGCTAAGCCCTAAAACTTGAGCTGCTTGCTTCTGTCCGTTTGATATGGCTTTAAAAGCGCCACGAAGTGTTTGAGAAGCGTAAACTGCATAGAGTAGCGACAACGCAATAACACCACACAAAAATGGAGACGGTTGAGTGTTTTCAATGTGCATTTTTACAGTAAAAGAGGTAAAACCGAGTGAAACAGTGAAACCGTCATCTAATGCGATTAACAATAGAGGCAAACCGGTGTAGATAGCGACAACGATCAATAATTCCGGTAACGCTCTAATTGTCAAATTAAAAAGAGACATCAGCCATGCAACCGGTTTAACCGGTACCGATTCTAAAATGGTAAATATAAAGGCAAAAAACATTCCAATAATCAGCGACACAAAAGCCAATGATAATGTGATTGCTGTCGCTTGGGTAAGCGGCAATATATACCCATCCATTGAAGAGAGTATTGAGTCTATACCGTGTGCAAAAAAATCTGACATAAAAAAACCGTAGTTAAATTAAAAAATAAACTCGCCGCAGAATATGCGGCGAGATCACAATAAGACAGTAGCTAAGTGGTTAATAATTATTTATTAAACCATTTTTTATAAATCGCATCTAATTCGCCATTGGCTTTCAGTTTATCAATGGCGTTATTAAATTGCTCAAGTAATTGATCATTACCTTTTCGTAAGGCAATACCTAAGCCTTCACCAAAAAATTCATGGTCGGTGATTTTATCGCCTAATGCAACAATATCCGCATCTTTACCTAACCAGTCACCAGCAACAAAAGAGCTTGAAACAATAGCATCAATACGTTTGGCTTTTAAATCTAAGAAAGCAAATTGATAGCTATCGTAGCTTACTGCTTTAACATCCGGGAACTTTTCAGCTAAGTATTTTGAATAAGTTGTCCCTTTTTGAATACCAACACGTTTACCTTTTAATTGATCAAGGCTAGTTAATGTATCTTTTAATGTGATGAACTGGATCGAACTGTCATCATAATAGATTTTCGTGAAATCGACCTGTTTTTGACGCTCAGGAGTGATGTCTATGCCGGCAATTGCCGCATCAATACGACGGGTTTTTAAGCTTGGAATTAAACCGTCAAAAGATTGATTAACAATTTTGCAAGATACTTTCATCTCTTCACAAACTTTGTTAATTACATCAATATCAAATCCAACAATTTCATTTTTATCATTGGTAAATTCAAACGGCGCATAAGTTGCTTCTGTACCGATTGTTAAGTTTTCTGCTGCTTGAGCTGTCAATGCAGCACCGGCAAGAAAAATGGCTAGTAATGTTTTTTTCATATATCCACCCAAATTGATTATTATTAATGTGATAAATAAGCTTTAAATGCTTCGGTTTTTGGATGAGCAAAACATTCAAGTTGTCCTTGCTCAACAATTTTACCATGCTCCATGTAAATTACTTGTGATGCCACTTTGCGAGCAAAATCAACTTCATGCGTGACAATAATTTGAGTAATACCTGTTTGTGACAGCTCGTTAATAATTTCCGCAATTTGTGATGTAATTGCGGGATCTAAAGCCGCAGTAGGCTCATCAAATAATAAAATTTGTGGCTCCATCATTAATGCTCTAGCAATCGCAACTCGTTGTTGTTGTCCTCCGGAAAGGTGGAGAGGGTAGCGATCTGCCATTTCTGCTATCTGTAACCGATTTAAAATTGCCATCGCTTTATCACTTGCTTCTTTTTTTGAAAGCTTTAATACCTGACAAGGTGCTTCAATTAAGTTTTCAAGCACGGTTAAATGTGGCCATAAATTATAATTTTGAAAAACCATGCCAACATTTTTACGCAATGATCGAATCGCTGATTCGCTAATTTTTTTGGAAAAATCAAAATGTGAATCGGCAATGGTCATTTCGCCTGAGGTTGGTATTTCAAGTAAATTAAAAACTTTTAATAACGAGCTTTTACCTGCTCCACTTTGACCAAGTAATACGATCGTTTCACCTAATGGATAACACAGTGAGACATCATTCAATGCCTGATGATCACCATAAAAACAGTTAATATGGCTTAATTCAATATTCATTATTCGTTTAACATAAATTTCAATTGACTAAATATTACTTTTTTTTGCATAAAAATGCAATCTAAAATTTGAGACTCAATAAAATTTAAATTGGTTTTTATACTAAAACGTATGTATTTTCTGAAAGTTCTTGACAGGATTTTTTGCTACTAGCAAGTGACGATTATTAATAATAGTAAAGGCATTGCCAGTTATTTTGATTGTTTAGGTATCATGGAGCTTTCAATTGATGTGTTAACCTCGGTTGCTAATTGTGAAATATGCATTAAATTCAGTGGTAGAACTTATAAAGCAGTCAACCGTTATCCTAAGATTCCTTAAACATAAGAGCTGGAAGTCAATTTTCAAGATTAAACCTTTTTAATTGCGATGATTTAACCATTTTTATACTTAAACGTATATATTTTCTGAAACTTCTTGACAAGATTTTAACGTTCTAATTATTGATCATCAGTAATGATAGGCATGGCAGGTCCAAGGTATTTCGGTTGATTATCCAGTATGTACAGATCGATAAATGCTTTAACTCGCGCAAATATTTCACGGATTCGAACTAATTTCATGCTGCTAGGCGACGGAACAGCAAAACACTGTGCTTGAATCCCTTGAGCAAGGGCAATAAAGATTGCTCGTTCACAATGAAATTCTTGAGTGATAATAGTGAAATCATCAGCATTAAATACTTTATTGGCTCTTACCACTGAGTCTAAAGTTCGAAAACCGGCATAATCTAAAACAATCGATTCTTGAGGGATCCCGGCTTTTATTAAATCTTTTTTCATCGTAATTGGTTCATTATAACTTAGCAGGGCGTTATCACCGCTAAGAATTAAATAATCGACTTTTTTTTGCCAATAGAGATTGATCGCTCCCTCTATTCGGCTTCGATAAAAACCGTTAATACCGCCACCTTGAACATATTTTGACGTGCCGAGAACAACGCCGATTGCTCGATGAGGTAGTTTGTCTGCATCATGATAGATGTATGGCGCTGTTTTATAGCTAATCCAGCGATCTAGGCCGATAATTATCACCATGATTAATATGCAAAATCCGACCAAACAGCCAATAAATTTTTTCAACGTCATACTAAAACCAATTAAAAATAAATACCATTATTGGAAATAAAAAAGGTGCTGTCAATGATGTCATGATACCGCAGAGAACTAATGACAAAGAGCTATAGGCACCTTCATTGTAATTTACCTCAATGCAACGGGCTGTACCAACAGCATGCGATACTGCACCTATTGATAATCCTCTTGCTGACGCTGATTTTATTTTCGCAAAATTGAGTATTTGATGTCCGAATATACCACCAAGTGTACCGACAAGTATTACGCACAATGCAGCAATAGACGGTACGCCACCTTGATCACTTGCAATCGTCACGGCAATGGCAGTTGTCACTGATTTAGGTAAAACTGATGCCGCCACTTCATTGTCTCCACCTAACCAAAATGCAATACAAACACCTGTAATCATTGAAGCAATGGAAGCCGTGAAGGTGATTATCATTATCGATTTCCAGCGAGCTTTGATTTGAGGTATTAACTCATACAATGGATAGGCTAAAGCAACTACAGAGTAAGGCAGCAAATCGTTGATAATTTTTACATTGCTCAGATATTGTGTATAGGTGGTTTGGGTTACAAGTAAAATTGGAATTAAAACAATGACCGAAATAACCAAAGGATTAAATAACGGTGTTTTAATTTTAAAAGCGATTTTACGGATAATAAGAAAAATAAATAGTGTAAGAGGTAACATCCATATCATGATTGTTTTTCCTCGTTTGGTGTTTGATGAAGTGATGATTTTTCTGGTTTATGTAAAAACTCAGTTAAATAAGCAGTTAAGAGCAATACTATAAATGAACCACCAACACTAGCAAAAATAATCGGTACCCAGTTTTTTAACAACAAAGCGTAATTATCCATGATGCCCATAGCTGCGGGAATAAAAAGCACCGTCATATAACGCATAAACAGATTACAACTGTTTTTAATCCAGCATGTTGGGATCAATTGAAAAGCCAATAAGAAAAATAAAATTAATAAACCGATAATACTGCCGGGTATCATGATCGGTAACAGCTCAGAGAGAATATTCCCTGCCCACAAACAAAGGGTTAATATGATTAGACCTCGTCCGTAACTGAAAAGTGTATAGTATAAAGAATAAAGCCGATGTTTTACCGTGGCATGTTTGGCTAAAAAATGTTTCATAACGTCAATGCTATTATTTTTAAACTTTAATGATGATCATCATTCCGGTCGCTGTGAATGACACAAATATTTTTAGGCGTATGATACGCCCGTAAAATTGAATTATCCAACTAAATAATGGCAATAATGATAAAGTTGTTTAATTATTGCGATTTTATCCGGTTGTTGATAGCTAGCTTCTGCAAGCTGTTCGAGTGTTAATAGATAGTCCTGGACTTTTGCTGATGTGAGCTTGTCACGACAATGATCTCGCCAAATCATTTGTTCTTGTTCTGTTAAAGTTTGAGGATAATTTCTCGCTTTATACCTTAAAAATAGCTTACTCAGACGAGGATCATCAAAATCCAATGATAAACTTGTCAATAATTCAATAGGTGTTGTTCGAATGGTCTGGCAACGCAGTTTATCCTGACTATTTAAAAAACCGTTATAAATTTGGGCATCGACATCATCACTTATCGGGTAGTCCTGCTGAGTATCAAATAATGCGCGCATTTTGTCTTGCAGTACAATTTGATGTTGTAATAGTTTTTGTTGCTTTGCTAAGCACTGGTCAATATCGATATTAAATCGCTGAGCATTTTGTGGTAACAATGTTTTTAACGGTGCCACAATAGGGCATTTGTTGCTATGTATTAATTTTAGCGGAATGCGAGATTCATTAAGTTCTAAATCTTCTGTTTTGGTATAAAGCTTTTCTTTAATTTGCTCAACGGGTAAATTGATGATTGAATCCACATCCCCGGTGAGATCACAAACAATAACGGCATTACTGTTACTTGGATGCCAGGCGATAGGGCAGACTAAAGACAGATTGCCTCGATAGCTACCTAACATCCCTGAAACATGGACTATTGGTGTCATATTGATTACATCAATAAGTTCGGCAACTTTGTTTTTATGTCGCATTGAGAGAAAATATTGAAAAAGTTTTGGTTGTTTCTCTTTTATCAGTTTCGCCATGGCAATGGTGGCATAAACATCAGACATCGCATCATGCGCATGTTCGTGAGCAATATTATTGGCTTTTGTTAAATGTTCTAACCTAAAGCTGGGTAAACCTAAATCGTTAGTTGGCCAGTTAATTCCATCCGGTCTTAAGGCATAACAAGCTCGAACAACATCAAGAAGATCCCATCTGGAATTGCCATTTTGCCAACTATACGCATAGGGATCATAAAAATTACGGTATAAAATATTACGAGTAACTTCATCATCAAAGCGAATATTGTTATAACCCAAAATACAGGTATTAGCTTTGCTAAATGCTTGATAAATTAATTGGGTAAATTCAGCTTCGCACACACCTTTTTTATTGGCAATTTGTGGTGTAATACCAGTAATTAGTGCAGCTTCTGGATTGGGTAAATAGTCTGGTGCTAATTGACAGTAAATGACCAAAGGCTCTTCAATTATATTAAAATCACAATCGGTTCTAACGCCGGCAAATTGAGCGGGGCGGTCTAAAGCAGGGTTGATACCAAAAGTTTCATAATCATGAAAATAAAATGTTGGCTGTTCTGAATTGTTTTTCATTGTGTAACTTTGCCCGTGATTGTTATTTTTATTTAAATTTTATTAGATATAATCTGTTTAGCACATTTTTGTTTTTTGGCTGTTTAACTGTTTTTATCTGTTCACTTGCAAATGTGTACAAATTGAGTTCCGAACTAGCTTTTTAATACCCGATAAAAACTGAAAGTCTATGGTATAACATGATAGCTATTTGACTTAATAATGAATAAGCGTGATTCGCCGTTTTCTCAGTATAGAATTCTAGTTATCCATTGACGCTAAGCATAGCATAAAATGTCACAATTGCCTTTCAAATTTGTCATTAGAAGAGTTTGAGTGCCGATAAATAGCCAGATTAAATCCCTTTGCTATCAAAAAAAGCCCTCATTAACGAGGGCAAAAAGGATGTAGTATATCGCTGTCTTTCCAGCTGTCAGATTTTTCAAGCTATTTTGGAAGGATAGCTTTTATCGGAATGAAACTCGTTTTGATTTCAGAAATGACTAACGAAAAGCGAATAATAAAGAATAACTAATTAACTGATTTTGTTTTTCTTTCATTTTTCACTTTAAGTAAACCTATCTAAAATTCAAAACGAGTTGTCTATTTAAGACATCTAAAATTAAATGTCAATAATAAATTTAAGATTTCTAAATTTAATTAACATTTTTATCAAATTTGAAAAATAAATAAGGGATTTTTATAAAAAAAATTTTAAAAGTATAAAACGCTGTTTGAAATTGAACGGAATCAAATACGATTTTTTAAATAATTATCTAAAATGATAAGCACATAACTCCCAGTTTTGTTGGAGTTATGATCTATACTTTTTAGTGTAGGTTATTTGAAGTGATTTGTTGCTATGGGGTATGTTTTTGATTTGATGTCTTTATCATTAAACTATACCGATTATCTGTTTTGGTGTAATAAAAAAATTTTTATCTTTTTCTTCTAAATATTCTATGCTCAACCATTGTGCCAACAATACTAATTTGTTGTTTTTTATTGCTCATTGCCGTGTAATCGCGATTAAGTGGCATAATTTCAAACAGCATTTTTTCGTCGCTATCCTGACCTAATTCACGATATTTTCGAAAAGTGGCTTGCCACTCCGGAATAATTGCTACGATAAATTCGCCGGGGGTAGGTTGTATATCGGGATCAATGATAACAACATCACCTTCTTTAAATTCTGGCTCCATTGAATCGCCAACTATTTCAATGGCAAATGCTTTATTGGATAATTTCAATGATGTCATAATATGAGTTAAAACAGTGACATTTTTCTGTTCTTTTGAATCTATCCATATTCTAACTTGGGAGTAATCGATAAGCGGGACTTTATGGGATTTGAATGAAGCAGGGATCACGCTTGATTCTTCACCACCATTAAGTAACCACACAAAATCGCATTCTAATGCTTTAGATAAATCATATAAATTTTTGGCACTTGGTGATGTTGTATCTGATTCCCATTGAGATATAGAACCATGAGTTGCGTCATTTAATGTTTTTGCTAAGTTTTTTTGAGTTAAATTTAAAGCTTTTCTTCGTTTACGTATTCGTTGACCTATTGTTTCTGTTGCCATATGACACCTCATTTAATATTTGAGATATCTTAAATCATGTTGACTTAAGATTTCTAATAATATGATTTTTAAGAAAACTAAAATGAAAGTACTGAAAATGTCACATAAACCAGCGTTTATTCGTTTTCAGAGAGTTGAAAATAATGATGTTCACATGATTCGAAATAGGGTCACTTTTATGTATTAATGGCAATAGTTAAAATTATCTGATTTTGACCATATTATATCGTCTCAGATTATTGGTATCTCCTCTCTTTATTATTGATAAAATTTATTGTGGTGGCTTATCTGATCAGTAAATGAACAAATGCTTATTATTTTTTTATATGTTTTATTTCAGCCAAATGGTAAGTTTTCAAAATTAATTGATTTAACAAAAGCAGACAGATAATCAAGATCAAAAATCATTAATCTTTGATAAAACACTTAAGAAAAATAACCTTTAGTTTATGAGTATAGGGCGTTAAAAAACTATTTAAATCGTTAAATAGAAAAGGGGAGTTTAGTGTCACATAGCCCCCAATAACTGAGGGCAATATATTAATGGATTGGCGAGGTTTGGATAATATCTGCTAGTTTTTCAAGCGTGAGCCTTAAAAATTTAGGCATTGCTTCGAGTTCAATAGAATCCATTAGGTTTTTAACATATAACCCTAATTCAGTGTCTCCTTCAACAATTAATCGGCGTTGAAAGAAAAGGGTATCCGGGTCTTGGCGTCGGGTGGCTATCATGATTAAATCATTAGCATTACCGATAAAAGAGACATCTGCAATTTCTTCCCGACTGACTACCAATTTGTTTTCAATAAGGCTAACAAACCAAATAAGATCTAAATCGGTCACTTGAATTTTCAACCAACGATCTTCTAAAAAATCAAGGTCACCATCTTCAAGCGATTGTTTAAATTGCAACTGTAATAATTGCTCAATAGTGCGTTTTTTAACTTCAAAAGGCACACATTTGAGTGTAAGCCCCAGCATTTGAGGGGCTTTATCAACAAATTGTGAATGGATTTTGCTTAGAAATTGATGCTTGTTTCCAATCATTTAGGCATCTCCGGAAATCATTTTTTCATAAATATCTAAGTCAGTATTTAAATGTTCAAATGTTTCTTCACTTACTTCATTACGAACTTTCATTTGTAATAAAGCTGTACGCTCAGCACCGATAGCAACTAAACGCATACGTCTTTCTAGGTTTTCTGCTTCTAACGCCTTTTGTTCTAAATCTTTAAGGCCAGTTCTTCGTCTTAATGAACCTATAACACGTGAACCGACTTCATGGATAATTTCTTGATCCAGACCCGCTTCAGAAGTTTCTTGCAGTAAATTGCTTTGCATCTTTTCCAGACTAACAATCGCTTCTTCTGCCATTTGCCCTTTGACGGTTAAAATTTCATTATCTTGTTCTGAATTATCTAAAATCACGCTACCACGTAATAAAATAGGTAATACAATGACCGCAACTATCAATGAAACTAAGATAATACCCGTTGCAATAAAGACTAACTGGTAACGACCACCAATAGTCATCGGAATGGATAAAACACCAGCCAATGTAATGGCACCGCGCACACCAGCAAAGGTTGAAACTAAAAGATCTCTTGTTGTGTATGATCTAAATGCAAGAGGGCGTTTTGTACCAAATGGCATCGTCGGCATGTGTTTCATTGCCCATAACCAGGCAAATCTGGTGGACATTAACACAATAAATACAAACAATACAATTAAGCATAATTGCCATAATTCAATTGAGGCATCAGTTTGGTTTTCAGCAAAAGTATTATCTAAAATACTCGGTAACTGAATGCCTAATAAAATAAACACAAAGCCATTAAAGACAAAGGTTAACATAGACCAAGTGCTATCGGATTGTAACCGAGCAGTTAATGGAGCATTTCGCATCATATTGGAGTGGTTAACTGTCATACCGGCACTCACTGCGGCTAAAATGCCTGAACAATGGCACTCTTCAGCGATGATATAAGCGGCAAAAGGGAGTAAGAATAGTAGAACAATTTGAATTGCCGGGTCATTGTGAGTGAGCTGATTAATTTTACGTAAAATACGTGCATATAACCAGGTAAATAATACTCCGACAGCCAAACCACCAATAGCAACAATAAAGAATGTAATACTAATTTGAATTAAATTAAATTGTAAAACTCCAGCGGCAATGGCAATAGCAAATTTTAACGATACCAAGCCTGAAGCATCATTCATTAACGCTTCACCTTCAATGATTTCCATTTTTTCTTTATCAATGCGGCCTTTACCTACAATACCACTTAATGCAACCGCATCGGTTGGGGATAATACTGCTGCTAAAGCTAAAGCTGCCGCTAATTGTACGTTTGGTAACATCCAATATAAAAAATAGCCTAAAGCGATAATCGATATAACAACTAAAACAAGTGCTAGTCCAACAATCTCTCTAAAATTGTATACAAAGTCTTTAACTGAAGTTTTTCGACCATCAGCAAAAAGTAATGGTGGAATAAATAAGACAAGGAATAGTTCCGGATCAAATTTCAAATAAACACCAAAAGCAGCTAACATACAACCTAATAGGATTTGCATTAGCGGTAGTGGAATTTGTATTGGTAGCATTTTTATAACGACACCGGAAAGTGATACAATTAATACAAGAAGTAAGATTGTTGAAAATAGTTCCATAGTTTTTAATTTTTCTTTTAGTTATCCCATAATTAGTTATTGATTATATCGGATTTTCAGCAGAAGTTCAGTTGAAAATTTCATAAAATTACTCAAATTTTGGTCACATACTATTTTTAATTAAATAAACTAGGTAATTAAAAGGTTTTTTGAATGGAAAATTGGCAAAGAGCATTTGTGCTACATACAAGAACTTATAGCGAAAGCAGCTTATTGGTTGACTTGTTTGTAGAAAATGTCGGGAAAATTACCATATTGGCAAAAGGTGCAAGGCGAAAAAAATCGTCTCTTAAAGGCATATTACAACCTTTTACGCCATTAATTGTGCAGTATTCTGGGCACGGTGAAATCAAAAACTTACGTCAGGTTGAGGCGATTTCGCTCACGCTACCTTTGGTCTCGATTTGGCTATATAGTGCTTTTTATCTAAATGAATTATTACACCGGGTGTTAGTCGCTGAAACCGAAATGACAACCCTGTTTGATGATTATCTTAAAAGTATCCAACAATTGGCTCAACAAACGCCTGCCGAAAAGGTATTAAGAGTTTTTGAATTAGCATTATTAGAGAATCTGGGTTATCACGTTGATTTTTTCCATTGCAGTGTAACCGGCGATGAAATTGTTGAATCAATGTCCTATCAATATCAATCAGAAAAAGGATTTATCAGTAGTTTAATGCAAAATAGTACCAGTTTTACAGGTAAACAAGTATTAGCATTAGGTCATAGGCAGTTTGATGATGAAGATACCCTCAAAGCGGCCAAACGATTTACCCGTATGGCGATGAAACCTTATGTCGGTTCAAAGCCGTTCAAAAGTAGAGAATTATTTTTAAAAATTTAGCAGTTTTAATCGAATGTTTTTTAAAACTGACTGTAAGAGCTGTTTAATATGGTGACGCTGTCACTTTTTTGTTTAACATGATTATCACATATTTGCTGCTTATCGGTATTTTTATTAAAAGCCGATATCATTACGGGCGCTATCAAGTTCCACTTGATGCCCGAATCACTAATTCTCCATTGACATAGATCGTACGAATCGGTAGTGCCGGGTTATTGACTCGCTGAATTAACGTTTCAACCGCCGTTAAAGCAATACTTGCCAATGGTTGCCTGTATGTTGAAAGTGGGGTAGCAAGATGACAAGCGTAATCTGCATCATCAAAGCTGATGGTAAATAATTTATGTTTTGGATTGATTCTCTGATTTAATGAAATCAATTGCATTGCGGTGAAGTCGTTACCACAAACAACATGCTTAATATTTAATTTTGCTAATTGATTTATTACTTTTTCATCTATTTGTGGAATTTGAATAATCCAATCTTTGGTAATTCCTGCATCAACCAGCGCTTGTTTATAGCCGATAATTCTTAATGCAATAGTATTGGCTGAATCACTTTTGGAAACGAAAGCAATTTGCTTATGATTCTGTTCAAGAAAATGCTGAGTAACAATATATCCGGCAGCAATATTGTCAATACTGACTAAGTCGGCCATGCCTCGATGAGGAAACCGACAATAATCACGCTCAAGCAATATACAAGGTATCTCATATTGATTAAGGAGATCGATAATTTTTTGATTAATAACGCTTGCATAAGGATGAAATTCTAAAGGTGTAAAAAAGATACCATGGATATTATTTTTGGTGTAATTAATGATAACCTTCTCTACATCATTCAAAATAGATTGAATATCTTGGCTTTTAGTTAGCATACCCGCCCATAAAAGAGAAAACTGATAATCATTTGCTAAACTAGCGATTTGAGAATATAAACTATCAAGAATCATGCGGCTTTCATCTTGTTCTAGCCTTGGTGCTAAGATGCCAAAAATATATTTTGTTACTTGTTCATTTTCCGGTTGTCTAACATAAAACTTTCCGCCTTGTTTGCCTTCAATGTAGCCTTCATTTTTTAACTTTGAAAATACTTTGCTTATTGTTGGTCGAGATGTTTTATAAAACAGGCTCAAATCGGATGAAGAGGGCAGAGCACTATGACAATCTAAAACGCCACTTTTGATTTGCAACAATATTTCTTGATATATCTGCTCACTTTTATTTGCCATAGTAATCCCTAATCAATTTTGAATAATATATATAGTATGACATAACCGCTAAACTTGATAAATTACATTTTACAAGTTTTTAAAAAAAGTGACTTTGATATCATAAATAATAAAAAAGTAAAGATTAATATTGTCAAGATCATCTCGGATAATTAGGCTGGATTTGCTCAAAATATTTCAGCATTATTTTAATGCTTTAACTTTATGAGTAAATTTTGTTTATAAATCATTTGATTATCCGAGGTGGCTTTATGAAAAAATTCATAACAACATGCTTAACAATTTTAATTGTATTTTTTACAGGTTGTTTTCAACTTGTAAATGCTGATGGTAATAAGCCGATCAAGTTTGCTTTTATCACTTCAACTTTGAACAACTCATTTTTTACTGCTATCTCCGATACTTTTTCTGAAATAGCTAAACAAAATAATGATCAATATATTCTGATTGACCCTCAGTATGACCAAGCCAAACAGATATCTATGATGGAAGATGTTATCAATCAAAAAGTAGACATCATTTATTTAATTGCTGTCGATTCAGAAGGAATCAGACAAGGTTTACTGGCAGCTAAACAAAAACAAATTCCTGTTGTCGTTATTGATAACCCGATTAGTGATGATGACTTAGTTGTCAGTACTGTAGCGTCAGATAATTTCCTGGCAGGTAAAATTAATGGTGAACAAATGGCCAAAGATTTTCCAAATGGTGCAAAAATTGCAGTAATTGATTGCCCGTTTAACCGTGCCAGTGTGTTAAGAGCGGATGGTTTTTATGCCGGCTTGGGTGATAATAAAAGTAAATTTGAGGTTGTATCTCAACAAAATGGAAAATGTGCTTTAGAAGTAACTATGCCAATTGCTGAAGATATTATTCAAGCTCACCCCGATTTACAGGCTTTCTTTGCCGTAAATGATCCTTCTGCATTAGGTGTCGTTGTTGCTTTAAAAGCATCTAATAAACTAAAAAATGTCAAAGTTTACACAGTTGATGGCTCACCCGACGGTAAAAAAGCGTTCAGCGATGGTGATTTAACATTAACGGTTGCACAAGCACCAATTCAGTTGGCTAAAGAGACATATAAAATCGGCAAGCAAGTCTTAGCAGGAGAGCCTGTAGCTAAAGAGATCTTAGTACCAACTTTTCCTATCACTAAAGAGATGATTGAAAAAAATGGCGTAAAAGTTTGGCAATAGCAATCTGCTTAAGCCTTTTCCAGCGATTGCTATCAATAAGGTGATATTACTATGGAACAAGTTGTATTACGACTATCTCATATCGAAAAGAAGTTTGCTGGTGTTCATGCATTAAAAGACATGCATTTTAATTTAAAACAATGTGAAGTGCATGGATTATTAGGCGAAAATGGTGCCGGCAAATCAACATTAATCAAAATTATCGGCGGCATCTATAAACCCGATGCCGGTGAAATTATGATTTACGGTAAAACCGAAATAATTAATGGTATTAAAGATGCGCAATTAAGAGGAATTAATGTCATTCATCAAGAAATTGTATTAGTTCCTTATATTAGTGTATATGAAAACATCTTTTTAGGGCGTGAGCCTAGGACTAAATTAGGTTTTAAAGATCATCGTCAAATGATCGCCAAAGCACAAATCATGATGCAAAGCATGGGGTTAACCATTGATGTATTGCGTCCTGTTCATGAATTAACCATTGCACAACAACAACTTATCGAAATCATTAAAGCCATTTCATTTAATGTGCGCATACTAATTATGGATGAGCCTACTTCTTCTTTAACCGATAAAGAAGTCGCACAGCTTTTTGTAATGATTAAAAAGTTAACCGAACATAACGTTAGTATCATCTATATTTCACACCGTATGGATGAGTTATTTGCTATCACTGACCGAATTACTGTTATACGTGACGGAAGTTATGTCGATACAGTCAATACCAATGAAACCAATATTGATGAATTGGTCAAAATGATGGTCGGTCGTCATTTAAATAATTACTATCAACGACATTACCAATCAAATGGTCAATGCCTATTAGAGGTAAAGAATTTCACTAAGAAAGGGGTTTTTAGTGATGTCAATTTTAAATTGAAGAAAGGAGAAATTTTAGGCTTTTCTGGCCTTATGGGTGCAGGAAGAAGTGAAATCATGCAGGCCATTTTTGGTGCAGACAAATATGATAGTGGAGAAATTTATTTTGATAATAAGCTGGTTAAGATAAATTCTCCTCAAGATGCGATTGATATTGGTATCGCATTAATACCTGAAGATAGGAAAAAACAGGGGCTGATATTATCTCATAGTATAGCATTTAATCTCACACTCACGGTATTGAAACAATTTATGCATGGTTGCTTTGTTAATCAACACAAGCAGAAGGAGATGATTCAATACTATATTAAAAAACTCAATATAAAAACGCCAAGTGCTGACAAAATAGTTGGCCAATTAAGTGGTGGTAATCAACAAAAAGTGGTCATAGCCAAATGGTTAGCCACTCACCCTAAAGTCATCATTTTAGACGAACCGACTCGCGGGATAGATATTGGCGCTAAAGCCGAAATCTATCAAATCATCGATGAACTTTGTTCAAACGGTATAGCCATTATTATGATTTCATCAGAACTACCCGAGATTATCAATATGTGTGACAGAGTTTATGTGGCCGCTAATGGCCAAATCCAAGGTGAACTATCTCATGATGAACTTACACAGGAAAAGATTATGAAATTAGCAACAGGGAGAGCTTAAAAATGGCTAGCCAATCTATCAAACAATCAGATGATACGCTCTATCATCGATCGGCAATAACCAATAATTTTATTAT
Organism: Gilliamella sp. B3172; assembly: GCF_026536465.1. NCBI lineage: Bacteria > Pseudomonadati > Pseudomonadota > Gammaproteobacteria > Orbales > Orbaceae > Gilliamella > Gilliamella sp. B3172. The sequence continues at coordinate 18,735 of NZ_JAFNOA010000006.1, forward strand.
CAGAAGTTTTAAAAATTTCATTACGCAAAACATAGGGATATTAATTGCGCTTTTATTGATTAGTGTCATTTTAACTTTTGCAAGCCCTGTATTTCTGACTCAAGAAAATATGTTATCTGTGTTACGACAAGTATCTACCAATATGTGCTTAGCATTAGGAATGACGTTGATCATCATATTAGGTGGAATCGATTTATCGGTGGGGTCTATTGTTGCAATGGCTGGCACGCTGACGGTTGGATTTATCTCATTAGGCGAAATGGGCATCATTCCGGCAATTTTATTAGGCTTGCTTATCGGTACGCTTTGTGGTGCAGCTAACGGCGTTGCTATTGCTTATACCGGTATTCCGCCCTTTATTGTTACTTTAGCGATGATGATGATCGCACGTGGTGTTGGTTACATTTATAGTGGCGGTCAATCCATTCGCATTTTTGATGAGAGTTTTACTCGCATTGGTACGGGTTATTTGGGAATGATTCCATACCCGGTAATTTATATGTTGGTATTTATTGTCATTATGTTAGTTCTGGTAAATCGTACTCGTTTAGGCACCTATATTTACGCGTTGGGTGGTAATCGTGAAGCAGCAAGATTATCTGGTATTGCTATTAAACGGGTTGAAATCATTGTTTATACCATTGCCGGTTTTTTAGCAGCTTTCGCCGGAATCGTTCTTGCTGCCCGAATGTATTCCGGGCAACCTTCAGTGGCACAAGGATATGAAATGGATGCAATAGCCGCTTGTGTACTTGGCGGCATATCTATGTCAGGCGGAATAGGTCGGATTAGTGGCACCATTTTAGGTGTCATTGTTATCGGTATTATTAATAATGGCTTGAATCTATTAGGTGTCAATTCATTTTGGCAATTGGTTGCCAAAGGCGTAATTATCTTCTTAGCGGTATATGTCGATATGTTAAAACGAAAAAGATCTCAATAAGCCATAAAAAAATTGATTTCTTTGCTTATGTGAATAATACCCAATTTAATTAATAGGACAATAAAATGAAAAAATGTACGTTGATGTTAAACAATCCGGACGGTATCTGTCGACATAATGAACCTGTCATTACCCGCCTTTTTTTTAAGCAACAGCCAGTTGATCCTGCTCAAATGAAACTTATCAATGAGCAAGGAGAGGTTGTACCACATCAATTATTCGATATGGTTTATGATCAAACGAATAAATTTATTACGGCTTGTTCCATTGCTTTTATCGTAACTAATTTAAATCAATTGGTTGAAAACTATACGTTGTATTTAGATGCAAACACGCAATCAAATACTTTTACAGGAATAAAACAATTAGCGCCTACATTAGCAGACGGAATTAAAAGGTTGGATACCGGGCATTATATTTTAGAATTATGTCGTGGCACGGCTGATGGTACATCATATGGAAAATGGGGGATTCGCTATTTTGCAGCGAAAGCTCAAGGACTCAATTTGATTAAAGATTGCTCTAATGCTATTGGTGGATTTTATGGACCATTTTTTACACCTGCAAATGGCTTAATCAATCCGCCAGAACATACGGTCGTTGAGTGTGAGACAGAAGTTGAAGGTGCGATTTATTGTCGTTATCGATTTAATGGTCAAATACCTAATGGATTAGATCCCGCTTTACGCAATAAATCATTCTCAATTGTCTGGGAATTTTTCTATCAATCGCCCTGGTTTAGACGTACTTATTATGTTGATGACTTTGAAACCTATGTTGATGGCATGCCGGTCATAAATAAGATCACTGTGGGCGATGAGTATGAAAGTGGTCAAAATAATTTGGTATTTTCTCGTTTTGCTAGTTACGGCGGCACTTATTATCGACAAGGAGATCGTTATGCCAATATTTTAGCCGATGAAGTTAACCGAATTTTATCCCAACCTCTTGATAAACTTTCTCCAAATGCGAGAAGTTATCGACAGTCAATTGGTGATAACATTAATGCCGTATCGTGGGATTACTTCTGGCGGCTATTTTGTGTGAAAGAGGGTATTTTAAGTGATGAAGAAATAAAAGCGCATGTTGAGACTATTTTGCGTAAAGCACATCATGTTGTTCATAACAGTGAACGTAATAAAGAAATATTATTTGCCAAAGAAATTGATGTTAATCATGTACCAGATCAAACGATTTTTCCTCTTGCTGCAAATAAAACGGCTGAAATTAATCCAGAAACAGGGTATTGTATGGTTTGGTATACAAGCAATATTGTTGGACGTTATCAAATTGTTCAGCGTAAAGATTCCGGTTGGGTGAATTGGGGGACCAATGGTGAAAATGAATACCCAGAATTACCAACTGGATCGACTATATATACTGCATATGATCAATTTGATGATTGGCAAAAGCAAGCCGACAGTATGGAAAAAAACATTGATGTCAAACAAGGACTAATTGAAGATGAATGATGTAAAAGTTGTCGCAATAGGTGAGTTTTTATGGGATTGTTTACCAAATGGCAAAAAAATTGGCGGAGCGGCTGCCAATTTTTGTTACCATGCTAAATCAGCTGGGGCAAATGCTATATTAGTTTCTGCTATTGGAAATGATGAAAACGGTAAAGAATTAAGTAATGAGCTTGAGAAGCTAAAAATTCCACATCAACTCCAAATATCAAACAGTTATCCAACAGGAACGGTATTAGTTGAATTAGATTCAGCAGGGAAACCGACTTATGACATAGTTAATCCTGTTGCGTGGGACGATATCGCCTTAACCGAGCAATTATTAGCGCTTATCAAACAAAATGATTTAGATGCAATCTATTTCGGTAGCTTAATTCAACGCAATCCACACAATCATGAATTACTAAAAGAAATTATTGCGCATCTTTCGCCACAAACCAAAATTATTGTTGATATCAATCTACGACAAAATCATTATAATCCTTCAACATTACTTTTGTGTATTGAGCATGCCAATATCTTAAAGTTAAATGATGAAGAATTACCTATTATTTGCCAATTGTTGAAAATAAAATCTGATCCAAAAGAGCTGTTTAATTACCTTAACCAGCATTATCAATTAACGTTATTAATTTATACTTGTGGCAGTGAGGGCAGTCATCTCATCACCCAAAGTGAGCAAAATTATCAACCGGCTGAAAAAATCACAGCGATTGATACTGTTGGTGCCGGTGATTCATTTATGGCAATAAGTAGTATTTTATATTTGAAAGGTAAAGCGTTGCAGGAAATTAATAGTAAAGCAAATCATATAGCTGCTTACGTTTGTACGCAAAGTGGTCCAATGCCAATTTTGCCTGAAGCCTATTTATCTGAATTATAATTTATTATCACGCCTGGCTTTTTTCCCAAATGATTAAAGCTAGGCAATTTCACTTCTACTATGTCTTTTCACTTTATACTTATACGATAAGTTAAAAATCTATTTTTAAATCAAGTTTAAGCCTATTTAAAATGATTATGATAAGTGATAGTATACACGGTCTATTTATTTATGTACGCATGTGCGCTTTCGTGTGGCGCACCACTGTTATAAGGATTTATTATGCCAATTATTACTCTTCCTGACGGAAGCCAACGTCAATTTGATAAACCCGTAACTGTTTTAGAGGTTGCCCAAAGTATAGGTGCCGGACTGGCTAAAGCGTGTATTGCAGGTCGTGTTAATGGTGAACGTAAAGACGCTTGTGATGTTATTGATCACGATGCAACGGTAGCGATTATTACGGCTAAAGATGAAGACGGACTTGAAATCATCCGCCATTCATGTGCGCATTTATTAGGGCATGCAATCAAACAATTATGGCCAGATACTCAAATGGCTATTGGTCCAACAATTGACAATGGCTTTTATTATGATGTCGATTTAGATCACTCTTTAACTCAGGAAGATCTTGATGCATTAGAAAAACGAATGCATGAACTGGCTAAGAAAAATTATGATGTCATTAAAGAAGTCGTGAGCTGGGAACGAGCAAGAGAAGTCTTTTGGGAACGCCGTGAACCGTATAAAATCGCTATTTTAGATGAAAATATTCCAAAAGATTCAACCCCTGCGCTTTATCATCATGAAGAATATATTGATATGTGCCGTGGTCCACATGTACCAAATATGCGTTTTTGCCACCATTTTAAACTACAAAAAGTAGCCGGTGCCTATTGGCGTGGTAATAGCGAAAACAAAATGTTACAACGTATTTATGGTACTGCATGGGCTGATAAAAAACAGCTTGAAAGCTATTTACAGTTTTTAGAAGAAGCGGCAAAACGAGATCACCGTAAAATAGGTAAACAACTAGACCTTTATCATATGCAAGAAGAGGCGCCAGGCATGGTGTTTTGGCATAACGATGGCTGGATTATTTTCCGCGAACTTGAAGTATTTGTGCGTACCAAATTAAAAGAGTATGACTATCAAGAAGTTAAAGGTCCATTTATGATGGATCGGGTTTTATGGGAAAAAACAGGCCATTGGGGTAACTATAAAGAGTTAATGTTTGTTACGTCATCTGAAAATCGTGAATATTGTATCAAACCAATGAACTGTCCGGGACATGTTCAAATTTTCAATCAAGGTTTAAAATCTTATCGCGATTTACCACTAAGAATGGCTGAGTTTGGTAGTTGTCACCGAAACGAACCGTCAGGCTCATTACATGGTTTAATGCGTGTTCGTGGTTTTACTCAGGATGATGCACATATTTTCTGTACTGAAAATCAGATCCGCAGTGAAGTCAATAGCTGTATCAAAATGGTTTATGATACATATAGTACATTTGGCTTTACCGACATTACTGTTAAATTATCAACTCGACCTGAAAAACGAATTGGTAAAGATGAAACATGGGATCTGGCTGAAAAAGATTTAGCAGAGTGCCTAACGGAAAACGGAATTGAATTTGAATATTTACCGGGTGAAGGTGCATTTTATGGTCCAAAAATTGAATTTACCTTACATGATTGCTTAGGCCGTGCATGGCAATGTGGTACTGTTCAACTAGACTTTATGTTACCCGAACGCTTAGATGCGACCTATGTAGGTGAAGATAACGAACGCCATACCCCTGTTATGATCCACCGAGCTATTTTAGGTTCAATGGAACGCTTTATGGGGATTTTAATCGAAGACTGTGCCGGATTCTTCCCAACATGGCTTGCACCGTTACAAGTATCGGTTATGAATATCACCGATAAACAAGCTGATTATGCTAAACAATTAGCCGAGGAATTGCAAAAAGTTGGAATTAGAGCAAAAGCAGACTTGAGAAATGAGAAAATTGGGTTTAAAATTCGTGAGCATACTCTAAAACGTGTTCCATATATGTTTGTCTGTGGTGACAAAGAGATGGAATCTGGTACGATTTCAGTTCGAACTCGTCAAGGTAAAGATCTTGGTAGCTTTGAAGTGAAACATGTTATAGAATTGTTGCTTAACGAAATTCATACCCGTTCATTAGAACAAATGAATTAAAGATAAACTACTTTGGAGGAATGAGATATTAAAGTCAGTAAACGAATTCAGTCAACACGCGCGCATAAAATTAATGATGAAATAACTGCTCGCGAGGTGAGGTTAACCGGCGTTGACGGTGAACAGCTCGGTATTGTTAGCTTAGATGAAGCTTTAAAACAAGCTGAAGAAGCAACATTAGATTTAGTTGAAATAAGCCCTAATGCAGAGCCGCCTGTTTGTCGAATTATGGATTATGGCAAGTTCCTCTATGAAAAGAGTAAAGCAACAAAAGAACAGAAGAAGAAGCAAAAGGTTGTTCAGGTTAAGGAAATTAAATTCCGACCTGGTACAGATGAAGGCGACTATCAGGTAAAACTCCGCAGCCTGATTCGCTTTCTTGAAGATGGCGATAAAGCCAAAGTCACGTTACGTTTTCGTGGACGTGAAATGGCTCACCAACAGTTAGGAACTGAAATGCTTGATCGCATTAAAGAAGACTTAGCTGATTTGGCAATCATTGAATCTTATCCAACTAAGATCGAAGGTCGTCAAATGATTATGGTGCTAGCGCCGAAGAAGAAATAGTGGTTCAACAAGCTAATTTTTAGTTTACTAATCATTACACCATTATTTTATTTTTATTAACAATGCGAAGTGGAAATTATTAAAATGCCTAAAATTAAAACTGTAAAAGGCGCAGCAAAGCGCTTTAAAAAAACAGCTTCTGGTGGCTTTAAGCATAAACAAGCGAACAAAAGCCATATCCTAACTAAAAAATCAACTAAGCGTAAACGTCATTTACGTGGTTTGACTACTGTGTCAAAAGGCGATTTAGGTTTAGTTGTTGCGTGTGTTCCATACGCTTAATTTATTGGTTAATTATTTAGAGGATATAGTTTATGGCTCGTGTTAAACGTGGTGTTATTGCTCGTGCACGTCACAAGAAAATTTTAAAACAAGCAAAAGGTTATTATGGTGCTCGTTCACGTGTATATCGTGTTGCTTTCCAAGCAGTAATCAAAGCAGGACAATATGCTTACCGTGACCGCCGTCAACGTAAACGTCAATTCCGTCAATTATGGATTGTGCGTATCAATGCAGCTGCACGTCAATGTGGTCTTTCTTACAGCCGTTTTATTAATGGATTAAAGAAAGCATCTATTGAAATCGATCGTAAGATCCTTGCAGATATCGCTGTATTTGATAAAAATGCATTCGCTGCATTAGTTGAAAAAGCAAAAGCTGCACTTTAATAGCATTATAAGAGCCGAGTTATCTCGGCTTTTATGTTTATATTTAGAGTAAAATATTTTATTAAGAGTAGATTAAACATGAAATTAGTTATTTTTCGTTTCTTTTTTAGCTTTGTTAACAATCATCGTTCGTGAGGCATAAATAAAAAACGAAAAATAATTATAAAAGCCTCAGAAGAGGCTTTTTTTATGTAATGAACAATAAGCAGGAGAACTGTATGTCTCAATTAGTTGAACTGGTAAACAACGCCAAATCCGCTATTGAAAGTGCTAATGACATTAATACTATCGAACAGATTCGGGTGGAATATTTTGGTAAAAAAGGCTATTTTACAATGCAAATGGCTTCATTACGTGATGTTCCTGCTGATCAGCGCCCGGCTGTCGGTCAAAAAATTAATGATGCCAAACAAGAAGTCGTTGAAATATTAAATCAAAAACGCAGCTTTCTAGAGCGTCAAGCCCTTGATGCAAAATTAGCTAATGAAACAATCGATATCACCTTACCGGGTAAAACGCTTGAATTAGGTGGATTACATCCAGTTACTAAAACAATAAATCGTTTAGTTGAGTTTTTTGGCGAATTGGGATTTGCTGTTGAAACCGGTCCAGAAATTGAAGATGATTATCACAACTTTGATGCATTAAATATTCCTGCTCATCATCCTGCACGTGCCGATCACGATACATTTTGGTTTGATGCAAAACGTTTATTACGTACTCAAACTTCAACGGTACAAATTCGAACAATGGAAAGTCAAAAACCACCGATTCGAATTATTGCACCAGGAAGAACTTACCGTAATGATTATGATCAAACCCATACTCCAATGTTTCATCAAATGGAAGGGCTATTAGTTGATAAAGATATCAGCTTCACACACTTAAAAGGCCTTTTACATGATTTCCTCCATTGCTTTTTTGAAGAAGATATGGAAATACGTTTTAGACCGGGATACTTTCCGTTTACTGAACCGTCTGCCGAAGTCGATATTAAGGCTAAAAATGGTAAATGGCTAGAAGTGCTTGGTTGTGGAATGGTACATCCAAATGTCTTACGTAATGTGGGTATCGACCCAGACGTATATAGTGGTTTTGCCTTTGGTATGGGTATTGAACGGTTAACTATGTTACGTTACGGTGTCACTGATTTACGTTCTTTCTTTGAAAATGATTTACGTTTTTTAAAACAATTTAATTAATTCTGGAGATCAAAACATGAAATTTAGTGAAAGTTGGCTACGTGAATGGATCAATCCAGAAATTAGTAGCGAGATGTTAGCCGATCAATTAACCATGGCAGGATTGGAAGTCGATGATGTTGAAAAAGTTGCCGGTGATTTTTCGGGTGTCGTTATTGGAAGGGTAGTTGAATGTAAACAACATCCTAATGCCGATAAACTACGTGTAACAAAAGTTGATATTGGCAAACCTGAATTACTCGATATTGTTTGTGGTGCACCAAATTGTCGTCAAGGTTTAACTGTTGCATGTGCAACCATTGGAGCGGTGCTACCGGGTGATTTTAAAATTAAAGCGGCCAAATTACGTGGCGAACCTTCAGAAGGTATGCTTTGTTCATATTCAGAATTAGGTATTTCTGAAGATCACAACGGTATTATTGAACTGCCTGATGATGCACCTTTAGGACAAGATATCCGTGAATATCTAAACCTTAATGATGTTATGATCGATATTAGTGTTACGCCTAATCGGGCTGATTGTTTTGGTATCATTGGTGTTGCCCGAGATATCTCCGCAGTTAACAATATTCCAATGAAACAGCTCAATATTGAAAGTGTTCCAGCTACAATTGCTGATACATTACCAATTAACATCAATGAACCTAAAGCCGCTCCACGTTATCTTGGCCGAATAATAAAAAACATTGATGTTACTGCAACAACACCACTTTGGATGAAAGAGAAATTACGTCGTGGTGGCATTCGCTCAATTGATGCGGTTGTTGATATTACTAATTATGTATTATTAGAGCTAGGTCACCCGATGCACGCATTTGATTTGGCACAAATCGATTCAGGCATTATTGTTCGTTATGCTCAGCAAGGTGAAAAACTTGTTTTATTAAACGGTAACGAAGTAAAACTAAATGATAAAACACTTGTTATTGCCGATCATCAGAAAGTATTAGCAATGGCCGGTATTATGGGGGGCGATAAATCGGGCGTAACAAACTCAACCAAAGATATCTTCCTTGAATCAGCATTTTTTGCACCATTGGCAATAACCGGTAAAGCTCGTGAATATGGTTTACACACTGAAGCTTCACATCGTTATGAACGTGGGGTTGATCCGTATTTACAACATGCTGCAATGGAGCGAGCAACTCAGTTGCTTATCGAGATTTGTGGTGGTGAGGTAGCGCCTATTGTTGATGTTACTAATCAAAATGAACTACCAACACAAGCAACCATAAAACTGCGTCGAGAAAAGATAGATCGCATTATTGGTTATGCAATTGAAACGCAAAAAATTACAGATATTTTAGTAAGATTGGGCTGTATTGTTGAATATACCAATGATCTTTGGACAGTTACTTCACCAAGTTGGCGTTTTGATTTACAGATTGAAGAAGATCTTGTTGAAGAAGTTGCTCGTATCTATGGATATAACAATATTCCAAATGAGCACATGAAAACTGAATCTGTCATGAAACCGAAACCGGAAAGCCAAATTTCATTGCGTCGAGTGAAAGATTTACTCGTAGATATGGGCTATCAAGAAGCAGTGACCTATAGTTTTGTCGATCCTAAAGTTCAACGAACGCTACACCCGGCTCAGCAAGACATAGTTTTACCTAACCCAATCTCAAGTGAAATGTCAGTAATGCGTTTATCATTATGGTCAGGATTATTAGACGCAGTAGCATATAATCAAAATCGTCAACAATCACGTATTCGTTTATTCGAAACGGGCTTGCGTTTTATACCGGATGAAAAATGTGAGTTTGGTGTTCGTCAAGAATTAATGTTATCCGGTGTTGTAACCGGTAATTTATATGATGAACATTGGGCATTACCTAAACAAAATGTTGATTTTTTTGATGTAAAAGGGGACTTAGAATCTATCTTTTCATTATTAGGTTGTACCGAAGAGATTGAGTTTAAGAAATCTGATCTTGAAGCACTACATCCGGGACAAAGTGCAGCAATTTACATAAACAACGAACTTATCGGACATTTAGGGGTTTTACATCCAGAAATCGAAAAAAAATTATCTTTAAATAGTAAATCGCTTGTTTTTGAAATAAATTTAGCTAAAATTAATGGTAAAGAAGTACCTGTTGCTCAAGACCTTTCTAAGTATCCGTCAAATAAGCGAGATATTGCTATTGTAGTTTCTAACAAAGTTCCAGCAGCAGATATTATTGCTGAGTGTAAGCGTGCCGGTGGCGAGCAACTTATCAAAGTTAGTTTATTTGATGTATATCAAGGTGATAATATCAAAGCTGATCAAAAGAGCCTTGCTATCAGTTTGATTTTACAAGACAAATCACGTACACTTGAAGAAGAAGATATAACAAACATTGTAAGCAAATGCGTTATTGCTTTACAAAATCGTTTCAAAGCCATATTAAGAGAATAATCATATGACATTAACTAAAGCTGATATAGCAGATCGTCTTGCCGAGAAATTTGATATCGATCGTCAAGAAGCTAAAGTCCTTGTTGAACTTTTTTTTGAAGAGATTCGAGTCGCTTTAGAAAAAGGCGAGCCAGTTAAATTATCAGGTTTCGGTAATTTTGCCATACGTGATAAAAATTCACGTCCTGGACGTAATCCTAAAACAGGTGAAAGTGTTGATATTTCAGCTCGTCGAGTGGTTACATTCAGACCTGGCATTAAATTTAGAGAGCGTATAGAAAAAAATCTAACAATTTAATATTGTTGAATTAATTCTATAAGCATTCTTGCAAATAATCGCCTTTCTTTTGTTTAAGGCTTAAGAAAGGCCGATTAGTCTTTTTATTCAAAAAAATAGTTGTAAAATTTCAAATATTCAAGCATAATACTGCCTCTTCTATGGAGGCTCTATGGGTCCTCTTGCAACATTTCTTTGCTCATCAGGTCAGGTCCGGAAGGAAGCAGCCAAAGTAAAAAATATGTGTGTGGGATGTGGCTGATAGAGTCTCCACCCAACCTATTTAATTTTGAATTTATTTCCTTCTTCATACTCCTAATCATCATTGCATAATAAATCCGCAAATAATTAATTATATTTAAATTTGAAATTAAATCAGTTGTCGCTTTTGACCTTTTTTGAGATCATATAAAAAGCTAATTTAATATATTAATAAAAACAATTATTGAGGATATGTTTATGATGCGAGTTGGATTATTTATTCTAACTAACTTAGCTGTTATGTTTGTATTTGGTATCATTTTAAGTTTATTACATGTTGATGCCCATAGTACCTTAGGATTGCTTATCTTTGCTGGCATTTTTGGTTTTGGTGGCTCTTTCATTTCTTTACTATTATCCAAAAAAATTGCTTTAAGTTCTGTTGGGGGGAAAATCATTACTCAGCCAAGAACGGCTCAAGAACAATGGTTAATTGATGTTGTGCGCCGTCAATCATCTGAGCTTAAGCTTAATATGCCCGATGTTGCTATTTACAATGCCTCTGATATCAATGCTTTTGCAACCGGTGCAACCAAAAATAACTCGCTTGTTGCTGTCAGTTCCGGACTATTAAATTCAATGACACAAGATGAAGCCGAGGCAGTAATTGGTCATGAAATGAGCCATATAGCCAATGGTGATATGGTAACAATGACTTTGTTACAAGGTGTGCTTAATACTTTTGTGATTTTTATCTCTCGCTTATTATCTTTTGCTGTTTCTCAAGCGCTTAATGAACGTGACAGCAAAGTTCCTTCTCATTTAGTTTATTTCCTAATTGTTATGGTATTTGAAACCATTTTTGGTATTTTAGCGAGTCTTATCGTAATGTGGTTTTCACGTTACAGAGAGTTTAAGGCTGATGCCGGGTCAGCGAAACTAGTCGGCGCAACAAAAATGATCGCTGCTCTTGAAAAATTGAAAGTCAGCCATGAACCAACTGAACAAGCTTCAATCCTTGCATTTTGTATTAATGGTGCTAAAAAAATCAAATTTTCAGAACTGTTTATGTCACATCCACCTTTAGATAAACGTATTGATGCTTTACGTAATCAATCATTTATCGGTTAGTTTTTTTACTTAAACGTATATGTTTTCTGAAACTTCTTGGCAAACATGGGTAATGTTCCCAATGTTTGCCAAATTGTATCTATCCATTATTTACCATTCATGAGACGTAACCATGTTGCATCCTAAAAACGCTACGAATACATTAGAACTACTTAGCCCGGCTAAAAATATCGAAATTGCCAAACAAGCCATTTTACATGGCGCAGATGCCGTATATATTGGTGGGCCTAATTTTGGTGCACGCCATAACGCCGGTAATTCAGTTAGCGATATTGCGCAATTAGTCGAGTTTGCTCATCAGTATTACGCTAAAGTATTTGTCACTTTAAACACCATATTACATGACAATGAGCTAGAGCCGGCAAGGAAACTAATTTGGCAACTATATGATGCAGGCATTGATGCGTTAATTGTACAAGATATGGGGATTTTAAATTTAGATATTCCACCAATCGATTTACATGCCAGTACGCAAATGGATATCCGAACACCGGAGAAAGCAAAATTTTTATCGGATGTTGGTTTTTCTCAAATCGTTTTAGCCAGAGAGCTTAACTTAACCGAAATAGCAACCATTCATCAGCAAATCGATGCCAATATCGAGTTTTTTATTCATGGCGCACTTTGCGTGGCTTTTTCCGGTCAGTGTTATATTTCCCATGCACAAACAGGGCGGAGTGCAAATCGTGGTGATTGTTCTCAAGCATGTCGATTACCTTTCACTTTAAAAGATGATCAAGGGCGAATTGTCGCTTATGAAAAACATCTTTTATCAATGAAAGATAATAATCAGTCAAATAATTTAAAACAGCTTATAGAAGCAGGCGTAAGATCGTTCAAAATAGAAGGGCGGTATAAAGATGTAAGTTACGTCAAAAATATTACGTCATTTTATCGGCAAAAATTAGATGATATCTTATCTAATTCATCTGATTTTCGTCCAGCATCAAGTGGAAAAACTGAACACTTTTTCACCCCCGATCCTGATCGAACATTCCATAGAGGCAGTACCGATTACTTTGTTCGTGGCCGACAGCCAGATATAGGAGCATTTGATTCTCCAAAATTTGTCGGCTTACAAATTGGTGAAATTATTAAAGTAACAAAGCAAAGTATCGACATCAGCACCAGCAAAATCTTAACCAATGGTGACGGGCTTAATGTACTGATTAAGCGTGAAAATTTTGGTTTTCGAGCCGATCGCGTGGAAAAACTATCAACTAATCTTTATCGAGTATTTCCTAATGAAATCCCAAAACCTCTTTTTTCGGTTAAATTGCCCTATGTCATCAATCGCAATTTAGATCACCTATGGCAACAAAATCTACTTAAAGATTCCAGCCAACGCCGTATAGGCTTAACCTTTACATTACGTAATTGCGATAAAGGTATCCAATTAGTCGCTAAAAGTGAAGAGGGGATAAACGTTCAATTAGAGCTCCATGGCGAATTTGATCTTGCCCAACAACCCGAGAAAGCGATAAAAAATATTAAGGATAATTTATCCAAACTTGGACAGACTATTTATTATTTATCGCATTTAGAGATTGAACTTGAAACGGTCTATTTCATTCCTAGTAGCCAACTTAATCAACTAAGACGAGATATTATTACTAATCTCACTACAGCACGATTAGCAAATTATCAACCGAAAAAACGTAAACCCGAAATTCAACCAGCGCCAATATATCCGGAAAATCAGTTAACTTTTTTGGCCAATGTTTACAATCATAAAGCCAGAGAATTTTATAATCAGCATGGCGTGACATTGATTGAAAGTGCTTATGAAGCGCATCAAATTAAAGATGATGCACCGTTGATGATTACCAAACATTGTTTACGATTTGCGTTCAATTTATGTCCAAAACAAGCCAAAGGAATTCAGGGCGTTAAAACCAAAGTTACGCCAATGAAATTAGTTCAAAATAACGAAGAATTGATTCTAAAATTCAATTGTAAAGCTTGTGAAATGCAGGTTTGGGGCAAAATCAAAAAGCATATTTTAAAAATGCCATTGCCTGGTAGTGAAGTTATTTTACTGACAAGTAATGATTAACATATTGATAATTATCGGATTATTATTTATTCGATAATTATTATAACCAATCATCTATTTAAGAATTTTAGCGATAAATAGCGAATATAAGCGAATATAAAAAGGTGTCATTTTAGTTCGTAATAATGTTGTTATTTAACATAATATACATTATTTGAATTTTAACTATTTGATTTAATTATAATTATCAAATTAAGTGCGTAATAATGGAAAATAGGGGACTTACTAACGTTTTTTTAAAAGAAAACACGCTAAAAAAATTTCTATTCATCTGCGAATTTAATTTATTTTTTCAATATGTATTGCTTCTTTCAAATTATCAAATTCATTAAAAATATATTCAACAGTTGAATCAAAAGACATATGGGGAACATATAGATGGATAATAGTTTGGTCATCTGTGAATGTAGCATATTGATTGTCTACGAATAATAATTTGTATTTTTTTGATAAATTTTCATACAATGATTCAAATTTAGATTTATTAAATGTTGCTGAAACAGATAGTAGTATATTTTCATCTTTTGAAAAAATAAGCGTTACTTTTGAGGCATCAAGTGGTAGTTCGCTGTTTTTTATCGTATACATTGGTCCTTTGGAATAATAATTAATTCCATTGTCAATTAAAGTATATTTTTCCTGTGCTTCTTTTAATGTAGTTTTATGAATTTCAAGTCCAAATGGAGCTGGGTTGGCATAAAGTATTGAGCTGAACATTAAAGTAATTATAATTAATATTTTTTTCATTCCTAATTTCCTTTTATTATATGACTTTATAATTTTAGAACGTTTATAAAAGATCGAAATTTTGTATCATAGTATAATTATTTTTTAAAGAAAAATAGATGTGGAGAATGATTCTATTTAATAATTTAAGAAAATTAATAGAATCAGATAATTTCTATAAAAAAATAGTTCGCATAATGTTAATGCCGTTATGTTTAATTCGTAGGCTGTATAATGTTGGCCACCGCAGGTGGCTAACAGTCAAGAATTTAGCATAACGGCAGATTATGCGTACTAATTATGATATTGTTTCTTTCTTTTTGAATTATATTTCCAGCTTTTTGACATCTTATATACGTAGGATGGGTAATCATCCCAAGGATTGGCTATATTACTTCCCCTTGACGGCCTAATTTTTAGTTTATACTGTTTATATTCAATCATGTGAATGCAATAGGCACTTTTTTCTTGTTTAGTGCTGAAATGTTTATGTGACTCACTATGAACATAAGTATAATATTCAATGTCGCCTATAATAGTTTTATGTATACTACGTCTTGAAAATTGTTTTTTTAGTTTTAACATACTTTCTCCTAATTTATTAAATAGTTAGAAGAAAGCCTCCTTATAATAATTCATATATATACCTTATTAATTTTGGGGGGGTTAGAGTTCGGATGTTCAGTGACACCCGAACTTTAACGTGGTTTCCCACGGTAAATAATTTAAATTCAAGAGTAAACAGTAAAATTTATTGCTTATTTTCATGAGCAATTTATTAACTTTTATTTATTATATATTTTACAGCATCATCCAGATAGCTAAATTTAGTCCAGTTGCTGTACGTGAAATTAGAAAAGTTGAAGTTTCTGATTGTCCGATTCCAGATTGGTATCAAATGCCACAAATTTTTAAATTAGTGGCATGATTTAGCCCTTTTCTTATGAATCTATATTGGTGCGCATAATGTATATTATGTTAAATAATGAAATTAGAAGTTAAATAATATCATTTCGTTTTAATCGATACTATCTCCGCAATCTGTCACATCATTTAGTTAAATAAACATGATCGAACAAATTTCGTTTTATCTCAAAATATGGTAACCTTATCACCAAATTTAGAAACCACTCCCCTTAAGGATTGTATGCAAACTATAAATAAGACATTACGTTCAAAAAGTTGTGCTGTACCATGCGAGTTATGCAGTATGGGAGCATTTTGTATTCCAATGTTGCTTAATAATACGTTGGATAGTGTTTTAAAACGTAAGCAATCTTATTTAAAAAATGAAATTCTTATAAAAGCCAAAACGCCTTTTACTAAATTCTTTATCATTCATTCCGGTGCATTAAAAACATTTGTTGTAACACCTGAAGGAAATGAACAAATTAATGGCTTTTATTTACCCGGCGATATTGTTGGCTTAGATGCTATTTCAACTAAGGTATATAACAACAATATTCAAGCTTTGAGTAATACTTTGGTTTGTGAACTCAATTATGATGAATTAATGTCGCTATTCCATACTCACAAAAATGTTAGAGATATGGTTTTAAACTTATTGAGTGCTGATATTCATAATTTTCAGAAATTAGTGCTATGTTATTCTCAGAAAAAATCTGATGAACGATTGGCGACTTTTATATACTCTCTTTACACACGTTACGAACAACGAGGCCATTCATCTTTAAACATTAAATTGTCGATGAGTCGTGCTGATATTGCTAATTATTTAGGATTAACCATCGAAACTGTTAGCCGTAATCTATCAAAATTTCAAGAGCAGAATATTTTATCGGCGAAAGGAAAATATATATTTATCAATAACCTAAATGCTCTAATGGATTTGGCTAAATAAATTTTTATTTTTATGCTAAAATTATCAACATATTTATTGTAAGGTCTTTATTTATGACAAGTTTAAAGAAAACATTTATTGCTGCTACACTCGCACTAGTCCCTATCTCTTCGTTTGCTGCCCAGCAACTAAATGAAGAACAAGCAAATAGCATGCAATCATTTAAAAGTATCACTATTCGTGGTGCATTTTATACAGATAGTGATTATATAATGGCTATGTCTAAAGCAGCTGATAAAGAAGGAGCCGCTTCTTTCTATATCACTACAACAAATATAAGCCCTTCAAATGATACATTACGTATAGTTTACGCTAAATTATATAAAGCAGATGCACCTAAAGCGATTGAAAAAGAAGAAAGTCTTCGTCAATTTGAAGGTGTGTATGAATATCCTAAATCAAAAGCTATTCGATTAGAACCTTTTGATATTGTCCGTATTCGTGGCTACTTCCCTACTGATTATGACATCAACCAAGCTATAGCTAAAGAAGCTGCAAGTCATGGCGCTTATGCCTTTTATATCGACTCACGAACAGAGTTAGGAAGTAATTTACAAGTTGCAGCTTACTTATTTAAGAAAGATGCGCCGGAGCGTAAACTACAACCAGAAAATGCAATTCCTTATGATTCTGAAGCTGGGCAACAAGCATTAGCTCAAGGTGGTGAAGCCGCTATGCAGGTTGAAAAACCGGGCTATTACTCACCATCATCATTTAATGAAAAATTCTATGCTGAAAAATTCAATAATAAAGTTATTGATAAAACAACAACCACTCAAACAGCGACAACCTCGACTTCAACTCAAACTGCTTCAGCAGTTCCGGTTGAACCGCAACGCGTAAATCGTTACACTGTCACTCTTCCTGATGGTCGTAAAATTCAAGAGCTTAACGATGCTACAGCAGCTAAAATGGTGGCATTTAATACGATCAAGTTCAGAGGATACTATGTGACTGATCAAGAAATTTCTTATCAAGCAGGTAAACGAGCGATTGATGCTGGTGCTAAATATTACCATATAGCGCGAGTTGCTCACGATTCGAATGGACCAAATATCACTGTTTTTGTCGATCTATATCGATAATATCAAAACAAAAATGGGCGCCTGTGCGCCCTACTTTTTCTAACTTAATTTAATATCACCCACTGCTTTTAAAGCTCCGATTTGACCTGATCAATCTGTTGTTTAATTCTTTTGGCTGAAATAGGATAAGGTGTACCAAGTTGTTGAGCAAATAAATTGACTCTTAATTCTTCAATCATCCATCTTATATTTACTACTTGCTGTTGTAATCGTTGATTTTCAGTCAAACTATTTAGCCAATTTTCATATAGATTTTTGACCTCTTCCACTGTATTCATCGCTTGCCTATCTTTTGACGCATTTTGCATTAATTTTTCAATACGCTTTTCAATGGCTAATAAGTAACGATGAATATCATTAAGTCGATGATAGCCCGATTTTGCTACAAATCCTTTATATATCAGATTATTTATTTGTTGTTTGATATCAGATAAAGCAAAAGCTAATGATAAATCAACTCGTCCTTTTAACTTTTTATTGATATTAAAGTGGAGAGTTAAAATAGATTCTACTTGTTTAGCAATATCTACGACGGTTTCATTAATGTGAGCCTTAGTATAATCTAAAAGCTGCTGATATTGTTCCTGATTCTCAATGGTCTGGTTATTTTTTTCAATCAGATAATCAACAGCACAAGCTATACAATCATCAATTAGCGATAGAACTGTACCAAATGAATTAAAATATAATCCTAATTTTGATTTATTCGGCAACTTTTCATGCAAATATTTGATTGGTGAAGGAATATTTAATATAAGAAGACGCCTTAACCCCAATTTAGTTAAGCGTTGTTGCTCTTGTTTTGAATCAACCAATTTAATACTGACAGAGTTTTGATTATCTATAATAGTTGGATAAGCTTTAACGACATAATTTTTCTGCTTCGCTTCGTAGATGTGCGGTAAAGTACCAAAGTTCCAGTCAGTTAAATTATCTTGCTCTAACGATATCGATTTTTTTTCGGTTAATGAAGATAATGCTTGTTGTACTTGAGTTTTCAACTGTTCTTTAAGTTTATCTAAATCTTTACCGAAAGCAATTTCCTTATTGTTATCAACAATACTGAAACTCATTTTTAAATAATCCGGAATTTGATCTAGTTGCCAATCTTCATTGGTAATTTTCACCCCAGTCATTTTCCTAAATTCAGTTTCTAAGGTTTCCAGTAATGGTTGATCAGTAGCCCCTACCCGATTTAAAAAAGCTTGAGCATAATTTGGTGCGGGCACCAGATTTTTTCTTAATGATTTAGGTAATGATTTAATTAAAGCTATTACTAGATCTTCCCGAAAACCAGGAACTTGCCAATCGAAACCTCGATTTTTAACTTGATTTAAAATATTAATGGGAATCGTTATTGTGACACCGTCACGTTTATCGCCGATATCAAATTGATAACTTAGCGGTAATTTTAATTGGTCTTGATACCAAAAATCAGGAAAATCATTTAAGTTAACTGATTGAGCTGATTGATTTATCAGCATATTCTTCTCAAAATTAAGAAAATCCGGATCCGTTTTTTGCTTAGTTTTCCACCATGAATCAAAATGTTTTGCCGATATCACCGACTTATCAATACGCTGATCATAAAAATTAAATAGCTCATTATCATCAATTAAAATATCTTGACGTCGGGACTTATGTTCAAGATCTTCAACCTCTTCTATTAATTTCTGATTTTGTTTATAAAATTTATGATTGGTTAACCAATCCCCTTCAACAAGAGCATGTCGAATAAACAGGCTACGACTTAAAACCGGATCGATTTTGCTATAATTGACTATTCGGCTTGCAACAATAGGTAGACCAAACAAAGTGACCTTTTCATTAGCAATTGTCGTTCCTTGCTTTTTAGACCACCTTGGTTCACTGTAACTATATTTCACCAAATGTTTAGCGACAGGTTCAATCCATTCCGCTTCGATCTTGGCCGCCGTTCTTCCCCATAAGCGGCTGGTCTCAACTAATTCACTTGCTATACACCATTTAGGCTGATTTTTGAAAATTGCCGAGTTGGGAAAAATAGCGAACTTGATATTGCGAGCGCCAATGTATTCATGTTTTTCCAGCTCTTTCATTCCAACATGTGAAAGTAATCCACATAATAAAGCAACATGCAGTGAACGATAATCAGCTAACTGGCTATTTATTGGAAAAGCTAACTGTTTAATAGTTTGCCTAATTTGAGTGTAGACATCTTGCCATTCTCGAATTCGCAGGTAATTTAAAAACTCTTTTTGACAAAGTCGCCTAAATTGATTTCCCGATAATTCTTGCTGTTGAGTTTTAATATAATTCCATAAATTGATATATGAAATGAAATCTGACTGTTTATCAGCAAAGCGGCGATGCTTCTCATCAGAAGCTTGTTGTTTATCAAATGGCCGTTCTCTTGGATCTTGAATAGACAAAGCTGCGGTGATAATCATGATCTCTTTAGTACAACCCAACCTTCTTGCTTCAACTAACATTCTGGCTAATCGAGGATCAATGGGTAATTGCGCTAAAATTTTACCGATATCAGTAAGATGATATCGATGATGTTTAGTATAAAGGGCACCAAGTTCTTCTAATAAACGAATACCGTCACGAATATATTTAGAATCCGGCGCCTGAACAAAAGGAAAAGCCGCTATATCGCCCAAACCCAGAGCAGTCATTTGTAAAATAACCGAAGCAAGATTAGTTCGAAGAATTTCCGGCTCTGTAAATTCCGGTCGTGATAGGAAATCTTGTTCATCATATAAACGTATACAGATCCCATCAGAGGTTCGGCCACAACGCCCCTTTCGTTGATTTGCTGAAGCTTGTGAAATTGGTTCAATAGGTAGACGTTGTACTTTTGTGCGGTAACTATATCGACTAATTCTAGCAAGTCCGGGATCAATCACATATTTAATACCCGGAACCGTCAATGATGTTTCAGCAACATTGGTGGCAAGCACGATTCGTCTTTTCGTATGTGATTGAAATATTCGATTCTGCTCAGAGTTTGACAGCCTTGCATAAAGTGGTAATACATCAGTGTGACGAAGTTGCAACTTGTTAAGCGTATCGGCAAGATCTCGAATTTCACGTTCACCGGTTAGGAATATTAAAATATCGCCGTTACTTTCTGCTGAAAGTTCGTCAATAGCATCGATAATTGGCTGAAAATCGCTATTTTTTTCAACTTCACTATCGTTATTGTCAAAAATAGGCGGTCTATATCTGACTTCTACCGGGTAGGTTCTACCTGATACTTCAACAACCGGAGCATGATTAAAGTGGTTTGAAAATCGCTCAACATCAATGGTTGCCGAGGTAATAATGACTTTTAAATCGGGTCGCTTAGGTAGTAATTGTTTTAAATAACCTAAGATAAAATCGATATTTAAACTTCTTTCATGTGCTTCATCGATGATAATAGTATCATACTGCAATAAAAGTTTATCTTTTTGAATTTCAGCCAATAAAATGCCGTCAGTCATTAATTTAATTAATGTTGTATCACTTACCTGATCAGAAAATCTTACTTTATAGCCGACTAGCTGCCCTATTTCTGTATATAACTCTTCAGCAATCCGATTAGCGACAGAGCGTGCTGCCAATCGTCGAGGTTGTGTATGGCCTATAAACCCTTTAACACCTAAACCTAACTCTAAACATATTTTGGGAATTTGAGTGGTTTTACCCGATCCGGTTTCGCCGGCAATAATAACAACTTGATTATCTCTTATCGCATTAAAGATATCCTGTCTTTTTTCGACAACCGGTAAATTTTCCGGAAAAACAATCTGTTCTGGTAACGTTTTGAGCCTGGTTTGGTAATGCAAAACAGCTTGATCAATAAGCGAATCAATTTCTGCCGTATTTTGATTATGTTTGGCCAGTTTAGAGATTTTAAATTTATCTAAGAAAGTCATCGATTCTAAGAATTTTAATTGCTGCTGAGATAACATAAGGAGTAAAATATAAGAATTATTTTTAATTAAACTAATTATAACAAATTTTATTTATCATTAGGAGTCAATATGAAAAAGACCTTATTGCTAATTACTTGTGCATTAATCATGTCGGGCTGTGGTGAATCAACAAAAGTTAAGGCCGAAGATTTGCAACATCACCGTTTTATATTGGTCAAAGCAAATGGTGAAAGCATCTCTCCGGAAAATCCAGCCGAAATCGTATTTGGCGAAAATATGCATATTATGGGTAACATGTGTAATCGTTTTGTTGCTAATGCAACTTTTGAAAATCAGATCCTTAAAGCTCCGGGGCTGGCCATGACAAAAATGCTATGTCCCGATACAAAACTTAATGAACTCGATGCCACCATTGAAGCGTTATTTACTGAAGGTGCCAATGTCGAATTAAATAAAGACACTTTAACCTTAAAAAATAAGAATAATGAATTAGTCTACCAATTAAAAGATTTGATGTAATTAAAAGTCAAACTTGCCTTGTAACTTTTGCCAAAATGATTGAGTTGGCTGTATTTGATAATATTGTGTTAAGAAATAATTAATGATAAAAAACTTTATTTAAAATAGAGTTAAGACTATAATGGCAAAAGTTTTTTTAGGATCCACATTTTGATGAAAATGACCAATTCTTCAAATATTTTAATTATGTTGAATAACTACTTATCAGTTATTTATAACCTCTTATATACCATTCATACCAATGCAAAGACATTGGTTTTTTTTTGTACAAAACCGATTTATATAAAATTTAAACATTAACCTTAACAACTAGTAGATAATATTATGAAAAAGACAAAAATAGTTTGTACCATTGGCCCTAAATCAGAATCAAAAGAGATGTTAGCAAAATTATTAAATGCAGGCATGAATGTCATGCGTTTAAACTTCTCTCATGGGGATTATGAAGAGCATGGTAATCGTATTAAAAATTTACGTGAAGTAATGCAAGAAACTGGCTTAAAAGCCGCTATTATGTTAGATACTAAAGGGCCTGAAATTCGGACTATCAAATTAGAAGGTGGTAATGACGTATCGCTTGTTGCAGGGCAAACTTTCACATTTACAACGGATGAAACTGTGGTCGGTAATTCAGAGCGTGTGGCTGTAACTTATAAAGGTTTTGCTCATGATCTTAAACCAGGCAACCGAGTATTAGTCGATGACGGTTTGATCGCTATGGATGTTCAAGAAGTTAAAGGTAATGAAGTAATTTGTAAAGTATTGAACAACGGTGACTTAGGTGAAAATAAAGGTATCAACTTACCGGGTGTTTCAATCAAATTACCTGCTCTTGCTGAAAAAGATAAAAACGATCTTATTTTTGGTTGTGAACAAGGCGTAGACTTTATTGCTGCTTCTTTTATTCGTAAACGTTCTGATGTTGAAGATATCCGTGCTCATCTTAAAGCTCACGGTGGTGAAGACATCAAAATTATATCGAAAATTGAAAACCAAGAAGGTCTGGATAATTTTGATGAAATCCTTGAAGCATCTGACGGTATCATGGTTGCTCGTGGTGACTTAGGTGTTGAAATCGCTGTTGAAGAAGTTATTTTTGCCCAAAAAATGATGATTAAAAAATGTAATAAAGCTTCTAAACCAGTGATCACAGCTACACAAATGCTAGATTCAATGATTAAAAACCCACGTCCAACTCGTGCCGAAGCTGGTGATGTGGCTAATGCGATCATCGACGGTACCGATGCAGTAATGTTATCTGGCGAAAGCGCTAAAGGTAAGTATCCGCTTGAAACGGTAAATGTAATGGCAACCATTTGTAAGCGTACCGATATCACCATTCCTGCTTCGTTAGAGTTAACAGCCAAAGAAGAAAAATTGCGCATCACTGCAGCTGTTTGTTGTGGTGCAGTTGAAATTGCTGAACGATTAAATGTACCACTCATTGTGGTTGCAACTCGCAGTGGTAAATCAGCACGCGAACTTCGTCACTATTTCCCTAAAGCTAAAATTTTAGCGCTATCTTCTAGCCAAAAAACAGTTAACCAATTAGCCTTATCTAAAGGTGTGCAACCAATTTTAATCGATGCCATTAATTCGACTGATGATTTTTATCGTTTAGGTAAAGAAATGGCCGTTAAGGTTTGTGGTTTACAACAAGGTGATACTATCGTTATGGTTTCTGGTGCTTTAGTACCAAGTGGTACAACTAACACAACATCAGTACACCGTATCTAATTTTTGTTAAATAAATAATAAAAAGCTAGCGTATTGCTAGCTTTTTTTTTCACTTAAGTTATTCTGTAATACATCAAATAATTGTATGGTAAGAGATAACAAATGATAGAAGAAACAGTATATTTACCAAAAGAACTAAGTTGGTTATCATTTAATCAACGCGTATTACAAGAAGCTGCTGATGAAAGTAACCCGCTTATTGAACGTGTTCGATTTTTAGGAATATACTCAAGTAATCTTGATGAGTTTTATAAAGTACAATTTGCTAATTTAAAAAAGTATGTCTTAATTGAGCAAGAACAAGTTCAATCTTCCTCCACAGCAAAAAATTTATTACGTCAAGTTAATCAAAAAGTCATTCAGCTGGAATTACAATTCGATCAGCTTTATAACGAGCTGTTATTAGAAATGGCAAGAAATCAGATTTTTTTGATTAACGAAAGGCAACTCACCTCTTATCAAGAAAATTGGATAAAAAATTATTACAAACAAAACTTAAGGCAATACATCACCCCTATTCTACTCGATAGCCATACTGAACTCATTCAATTCTTAAAAGATGACCATGCCTATTTAGCTGTTGAAATCATATGTGAAGATAGCATTAGTTATGCGTTGCTTGAATTACCGACTGATAATGCACCACGTTTTGTATTGTTACCGTCTGAATTCTCAACCAAAAACAAATCAATTATCTTTCTTGATAATATTTTACGTTATTGTTTATCCGATATATTCAAAGTTTTTTTTGATGCTGTAGAATTAAACGCCTATTCAATCAATATAAATCGAGACGCCGAATACGAGTTGAATACGGAATTAGATAGCCTGCTTGAATTAATGTCACAAGGATTAAAACAACGATTAACCGCCCAGCCGGTTCGTTTTACTTATCAAAAAGATATGCCCAAAGCGCTTTTTGAATTACTGATTAATAAATTAAGATTAACTGAGCAAGATGCCATGCCAGGTGGGCGTTATCCAAATTTTAAAGATCTTGCTAATTTTCCGGATCTGGGCGTTAAACATCTGCTCAATAAACGTTTGCCTAGTCTTGCCTATAATCGTTTTAAACAATTTAGAAATGCATTTGCCACAATCAACGATCGTGATGTTTTGCTGTATTATCCTTATTACTCTTTTGGTCATGTTCTGGAAATAATGCGACAAGCTTCTTTTGATCCGGCTGTTACGCATATTCGAATGAACATCTACCGTGTTGCTAAAGATTCAAGATTTATTCATGCTGCGATTAATGCGGCAAATAATGGTAAAAAAGTGACGGTTGTGGTTGAGTTACAAGCACGTTTTGATGAAGAAGCAAATATCAAATGGGCAAAACGATTAATCAGTAGCGGAATTAAAGTTATCTATTCTCAGCCAAAATTAAAAATTCATGCAAAACTATTTTTGATCGACCGAAAAGAAGACGACAGAATAGTAAGATATGCCCACATTGGTTCGGGAAATTTCAATGAAAAAACCGCAAGAGTTTATACCGATTTTTCATTACTAACGGCAGATCCGGCAATCACTGGTGAAGTGCTAAAAGTGTTTAACTTTATTGAAAACCCATTTAAGCCGGTAACTTTTCACCATTTATTAGTTTCGCCACAAAATACACGATTACGCTTTCATGAATTTATTGAAAGAGAAATCAATAATGCCAAAGCCGGGAAACCTTCAGGCATTTATCTCAAACTCAATGCAATAACTGATAAAGAGATGATAAATCAACTCTATAAAGCTTCATGTGCTGGCGTGAAAATACGCATGATTGTGCGAGGTACCTGTATACTCGTTCCTCAAATTCCTAATTTAAGTGAAAATATCTATGTAACCAGTATTGTTGACCAGTATCTCGAACATGCTCGAGTTTATATATTCGAAAATGACGGTAATAAAGATACCTACATATCATCTGCCGATTGGATGCCTAGAAATCTTGATAACCGGATTGAGGTCGGAGTAAAAATATTTGATCTGACATTAAAATCCACTATTCATAATATTTTCAATATTCAGTGTAATGACAATGTCAAAGCTCGAATTATCGATAAAGATAATATGAACAATTATGTCCAAAGAGGTAATAAAAAGAAAGTGCGAGCACAGCGGGCAATTTATGATTATCTAAAACAATTAGAATCGGCAAGTTAAGGATTTGAACGTGAATAAATTTGATGAATATGCAGTTATTGATCTCGGCTCGAATAGTTTTCATATGGTCATTGCACGTTGTATAGATGGTGCTACACAAATTATTTACAAAAATAAAAAAAATATTCATTTAGCTACCGGTTTAAATGAATTCTATGAGCTAAGTGAGTCAAGTATTAAAAGAGGTATTGAGTGCCTTGCTCTCTTTGCTGAACGGCTAAATGGATTTCCCCCGGAAAATGTTCGAATTGTTGCTACCTATACGTTGCGCATTGCCAGCAATCGGCATCAATTTCTAGCCGAAGCGGCTAAGGTTCTACCCTACCCGATTGAAATTATCTCCGGACAAGAAGAAGCCCGTTTAATCTATTTAGGTACCATGACAGCTGAAGCAACCGCCGAAGATGATACCAAATTTGTTATTGATATTGGTGGTGGATCGACTGAAATTGCCATTGGTCGAGGAAACGATCTCAAACCATTTATTGTGGCAAGTCGACCAATGGGCTGTGTTACTTACACTAAGCAATTTTTTCCACAAAAGACCATTGACCGATATTCATTTTTACGAGCCAAACTGGCAGCTGAACAACAAATTGAAAATCTTATTACCACAATAAAAAGACAAAATATCAGTGCCGCATTTGGCACTTCCGGCACAATTAAAAGTATTTACAAAATATTATTAGATTTAGGTGTCAGCGACGGTATCATTACGCCTAAACGTTTGGATGATTTAATCAGTTATATCTTAGAATTCAAGTCTTTTCATGAAATTGACTATCCATCACTTTCTGAAGAAAGAAAAAACGTTTTCGTCAGCGGGTTAGCAATTTTTAGTGGCGTTTTTAACGCATTAGGCTTACAAGAGCTTCAATTTAGCCCATGCGCATTACGTGAAGGGGTTTTGTATGAACTGATCGACGGTCCAAATTATCGGGATATAAGACAAACAACAGCAGAATCACTCTCTCAGCATTACAACATTGATGAACGTCATGCTAAACAAGTGGTTAAAACGGCAAAGTATCTTTTTTCACAATGGAAAGCTCAAACTTCGACTAATATTCCGCAACATTTAGAATCAATCCTCTATTGGGCAGCGCAGCTTCACGAAGTGGGACTGAAAATAAATTTTTCATCAATACACAAACATTCAAGTTATATTCTGTTAAATAGTAACTTACCCGGATTCAATGAAGAACAACAACTTTTATTGTCTACCCTTGTTCGTTATCACCGAAAGTCAATTAACATTGATGAACTGCCCTATTTTAGTTTATTCGAATACAAACATATCATCTCGTTATTGCAGATTTTGCGGCTTGCCGTGTTATTTAATAACCAGCGTAATAACGATCTGGATATCACTGCATTTAGATTAAAATTAAACAGTGATAAATTGAGCAAACTGACGATAGAACTCAACGAAAAGTTTGTTGAAAATAATAAATTAATCTTGCTTGATTTAGAGCAGGAGCAGAAATATTGGAAATCGGTTAACGATTGGAAATTATCGATTGAAATGTTTTAATCACTCAAAAAAAAACCGCCAGTTTAACTGGCGGTGATAAGCTAAGCTTTTAGCCTAATCCAATGATTTTCCACCATAAAATACCAATAGTGAAAACAATAATTAAATTTACTACGCTACAAATGAAACCGACTTTCCACCATGTTTTAACCGGTACAAAGCCTTCAGCAAACAGTAACGGGTTACGAGCATTGGCAAATTGGGTAATCGAACCAAAATAGTTAGTACAAATAACTAATGCAAAAATGGCAATCATTTGCGGCACGCCGAGTGCTAAAGCAACCGTTAAAAATACTGGGAATAAAGCAGCAATATGCGCATTACCACTCGCAAAGAAGTAATGTAGATAAACATAAGCTACACACAAAATCACAATGACTAAAACCCAGCTACTATCCCCTAAGTGACCTTTAACGGCATTACCAATTGTATCGCCTAGCCATTTAGTTACGCCAAGTTTATTCACTTGCCCCGCCATCATCAATAATGCAGCAAACCAAATCAAAGTATCCCAAGCGGCCTTTTCACCCTTGATGTCCTCCCAGCTAAGTACGCCGGTTAAAATTAAAATTGTTAAACCGATAAATGCAGTAGTGGTTGAGTCAATACCGAAATTTTTACCAAAAATCCACAAGCCTAACAGTAATACAACAGTTGTACCCATAATAATTTCTTTAAAGGTCACATAACCCATTTTTTCAAGTTCTTCGGCGGCTAATTTAGGCGCTTCTGGTGTCTTTTTAAGTTCAGGATTGGTTAAAAAGTAGATAACTAAAGGAATAACAATAAATGAGACTAAACAAGGTACGATAGCCGCCATAAACCATTGTCCCCAGCCTAAAGTAATACCAAGTTGACTTGTTACTAATTTGGCTGCCAGCAAGTTGCCGGTAAAGGCAGTTAAAAACATTGCCGATGTAATGTCATTTACATGACTAATGGTTAACATTAAGAAAGTGCCAATACGATTTCTTGATTCATCTTTTGGACTCGAATTAAAATTAATCGCTAACGCTTCAGCGATTGGGTATATTACTCCACCAGCACGAGCTGTCGTACTAGGAATCGCTGGAGCTAATGCCATATCCGTTACTGACAGGCCGTAGGCTAAACCTAACGTATTTTTACCTAAAATTTTAACCAGATAATAAGCTATACGCCTACTTAACCCTGTTTTGATAAAACCACGTGCAATCATAAAAGCAATAACAATAAGCCAAATAAGGCTACTGTTTAATTCGCTTAATGAAATTTTAATTGCATCTGTTGCTGTTGCCGCTCCTGACGGTCTTAAAACCGCAAATACTGTTATCGCTAATAATCCAATTGCACCAATTGGCATAATTTCAGCGACAATACAGGCAATAGTAGCAACAAAGATGATACTGGTGTGCCAACCTTCAATACTAATTCCTTCTGGCGGAGAAACAAATTGCCATAATATTGCTGAAATAGCGGCAATAATTATGAGCGGTAACCATTTGACAGGTGGTTTTTTCACTGTGTTCATAGTATTTTCCTTTTTAATTAAAAATGACTTAATTTAATTCATTATAAAAACGATCCAGTTTGATATAAATTTTTTCGTTTCCAACAAAATGTTAATGTAAAACATATTGTTGGCTAACTAGCTGAAAAGCAAAATTATCAGTATTAACTAGTTCGATTGTTTTATTTTTTAAAACAAATATGGCTGATAAATTCGGATGTTCAATCAAATATTTACCCGCTTTTTTAACCCCTAATCCATAGAGAATAGTCGAAAAAATATCACCTTCAAGCGACGTATCTGAAATTACCGTTACACTTTCTAATTCATTATCCAAAGGATAACCGGTTGAAGGGTCAAAGATGTGATGATAGCGGTGATTATTTAAGGTAAAGTAACGCTCATAAATCCCTGATGTAACAACAGATTTATCGTTGACTTGAATAACACCAACCAGTTCATTGTTGAGTGAAAATGGTTCTTTCAAACCTATTTGCCAATTGCCGTTCTTATCTAAAGGTGATTTGCCTAAAGTTAAGACGTTACCACCTAAATTGATAATAGCTTGATGTATGTTATTTTGCTGTAGAACCACTTTAACCACATCGGCTATATAGCCTTTGGCTATAGCACCTAAATCAATTTCCATTCCCTTTTTTTTCAAAAAAACTGCAAAAGTTTTAGGATCAAGCTCAATTTCGTTAGGATCGGTTAATAATAGTTGATCATGAATTTGCTGTGGGGAGGGAACTTGCTGGCCTTGAAAACCGACTTTCCATAATTTGACTAAAGGACCAATAGCAAAATTGAAACAACTATTGGGCATTAAACTGACTTTATAAGCTTGCTCTATAAGCGAAAACACAGCACGGCTAACGATAACAGGATGTTTACCCGCAGCAGCGTTAATCGACATAACTTCTGAATGACGACGGTTAACGGTCAATTTATCTTCAAGTAATTTTATGGTGTGAAACACCCTATGAGCTACGGTTTCATTAGGCTCATAAAGCGTTAATGAAACCGTGGTACCCATTAATACTTGAGTATATTCATGGCTTGAATTAAGCATTTTAAACAAGCTTAAGTCATATTAGTCAATTAATGATTAATGTAATCAGTGGCTTTTCTACCTGCCTGCATACCAAATATAATGATATCAGCAACAGCGTTTCCACCAATACGGTTGGCACCATGAACACCACCGACCACTTCGCCAGCAGCAAATACGCCTTGTATTACATGTTTATCCGTATCTAAAACTTGAGTTTCGGTATTAATCGTTACCCCACCCATAGTATGATGCACACCCGGCGCAATTTTAATCGCATAAAATGGTCCTTTGTTTATAGGATGTCGCATACCGGTTGTTCTTCCGAAGTCTTCGTCACGTTTTGTTTCAGCGAACTGATTATAACGCTCAATAGTTTGGGATAGAGTATTGCTGTCAATTGAGAGTTTATCAGCAAGATCTTTAATCGTATCAGCTTGAACGACTAAATCATGCGATACATATTCTTCAACAGCTTTGTTTTCATTACGCACTTGTTGATCAAATAGAATATACGCATAATGCTCAGGCAAATTAATAATTTCTGCTGAAACTTTATCACGAGTATCTAACTCATTGACAAAGCGCTGCCCTTTTTGGGAGACCAGTATCGCCCCACCACCACGAATTGATTCGGAAATCAAATACGAAGTTGTTTGCTCTACAGTTGGATGGATCTGAATTTCTTTCATATCCACTGTGCCTGCGCCCAGTTTTTCTAAAATCATAATTCCGGAACCGGTTGCACCTTTATGGTTAGTGGTAACAAATCCTTTCAGATCAGGACGATATTTTTCAACCATTTCACGATTTGCGCTAAATCCACCAGTAGCAATAATAACCGCTTTGGCTTTAATCGTTTGAACGGAACCGTCTTCTTCACTGACTTTAACACCGACAACTTTATGATTTTCCGTTAAAATTTCAGTTACATTGGTATCAAGCATGACTTCAATACCACGTCGGTTGATATTTTTTTGCAATCCACTAATTAAAAATCCGCCAACAGCCGCGCCACTTGCCGGACGATGCGTACGGTCAATGCTCATGCCACCCGTTGTTGTGATACCACTAAGTTCGATACCATTATTATCTAACCAGTCAATGGCATCAGGTGCATTTTCAACAAAATAACGAAGTAATTCAGGATTATTTTTGTTTTTACCACCTGTTAACGTTTCTTTATAGAACAGATCTTTACTGTCCACAATGCCTTTAAGTTTTTGGAATTTGGTTTCGGCCGCATTCATACCAGCGGAAGCTTTATTTGTATTGCCACCAATAACCGGCATTTTTTCAACCACAACCACACTTGCCCCTAAATCATGTGCTTGAATAGCGGCTGACAGTCCAGCGCCACCACTACCAACCACCACCACATCATAAGCTTTATCATTAGGATCACCACCCTCAGCAAGGATAGCTTCTTTATTTGATTTCGCCATAGCTTTGGTTACCGCTTTTTTGAACGCTTCACATTGTGATGTCGCGCCAGAAATTGCATCGACGTGTGGGCTATTAGAGTCAATAATACGATGTTTGATTTCAGAAAAGTTGTTAACTACTTCACTATCAAAATCATTAGCATTAAGTAATTGCATGTCTTTAACGAAGTCTTTACCTAATTCAACATTAATTAAGTATTCATAAGACTCATCATTAACCTTTTCTTGATAATTGCCCGGCTTGAATTTTTTTACATTAAGATTCACATCACGAATCAAGCTTTCAACTAATGAAAAGTGCCAAAGTGGCTCAGGTATATTGAGTTCTTCACGTTTATCACTATTGATGAAAAGTTCAAGTTTTTCCCCTTTTTCGACTCGACTAAGCCAATCAGGGTAAGCAATACATGCCCGACCCACTGCAACCAGATCAAAGCCGTTATCCATAGCGGCTTCGACATCACTTATATTAACCACATTACCGACGCCAACAACCGGAATTTTAGCTAATGTCTGTGATCGCATTGCCACATATTTATTAATTAAAGGCGTTGGATCATTAGTTTCAACAATAGATGGTCTTAAGATAGCCCCCATAGAGAAGTGAACATAATCAAGACCCTTCTCAGCCAATTTTTCAAGTAAGTACATCGAATCATCAAAACGAATACCCGGTATTTCTAATTCTTCCGGTGAAAAACGATAACCAACAATAAAATCAGGGCTGGCGTATTTTTTAACCATATTATGGGTAATATCTAAAACAGCCAATGGGAATCGAGCTCGATTATCACGGCTACCACCCCATTTATCAGTTCGTTGATTTGAGTTAGGTGAGTAAAATTGTTGAATTAAGTAGGTATTAGCACCATGAATTTCGACCCCGTCAAATCCAGCTTGGATCGCTCGACGAACAGCTTGCCCAAACTTGTCAATCATCTCATCGACTTCATCTGCAGTTAATTCAATTGGGGTTGCTGCGCCTGGTCGTGGTGCAGCTATCGCACTTGGCCCAACTGGGGATTGTCCACCAATGAGTTTAGGCTCAACCATACGGCCACCATGATAAACTTGGATAACGGCTTTGGAGCCTTTCTCTTTAATGGCTTTAGCGATCTTCGCTAATC
Organism: Gilliamella sp. B3172; assembly: GCF_026536465.1. NCBI lineage: Bacteria > Pseudomonadati > Pseudomonadota > Gammaproteobacteria > Orbales > Orbaceae > Gilliamella > Gilliamella sp. B3172. The sequence continues at coordinate 51,323 of NZ_JAFNOA010000006.1, forward strand.
CCTCTATTTTATCATCGTGATCTAAACCAATCGCTCCGGGAAAGGCTAAACCTTTATTATCAACAAATCCACATTCAACAATAATAGTGCCTATTTCACCCGCTCTTGCTCGGTAATATTCAATTAAATCATGCGTGACAGAACCTTCATAAAATCCGGAACAAGTTGTCATCGGCGCCATCATTATTCGATTTTTTAATTCTACGCCGTTTGGTAAAGCTAATGGTTTAAAAATATTATCATTTCTCATTTTTCATTACCCAGTAATTTTCAAAATTGTTTTTTGTTACCGGTAATAATAACATTAGTTACTGGTATTCTCCACTTACATTAGTTTCATTAATAACCTTAGTATCAATTTTTGGACAATTTTTTCTGAATGTTTTTAATCAATTAGCTTTTTATGACTGAATTTGTTGGTTAGATTTTGCCTATTTTTGAATTTGATGCTTCAAATCAGCGTAGTGATAGGTGGTCAAAGTCTAAAAAAAAACACTGTAACTATTTCATTTACTTACATATTTTTTGATTATTATTCTTGAACTTTATTTTTATTCAGCTAGAATGTCTGACAGTTTGGATAAAAGAGAATTTGACCATGATTGTGGCATTTATACAACAAATCAAAACAACACCACATAATCGCTCTTTTTTCATTTCCTATATAAATCCTCCTTTATGGAGGATTTTTTATTTCTACCCCTTTGTATTTTTACCTCAATTTAATCAACAACACCATTTCAAGAATATTCATAAACAGGAGATAGCATGAAACCTTTGATCCCTTTTTATAATCCAAGTATTAGTTATGAAGATAATTATGCTCAAGGGCCTTTCGGACTTTTCGCGCAATTAGATAAAGCACAACAAGTACCAACCAAACCAACTCAATTTTTAAATATTGATGTCAACCTCCCTTTTGGCATGCCAGCAGGTCCATTATTAAATGCTAATTATATCAAGGCCGCTTTTGCTTATGGATTTGATTTATGTGTGTATAAAACAGTTAGAACTAAACTTCATAAATGCCACCCATTACCTAATGTACTATCTGTCCACCCAAATGGTAAATTATCCCCGAATCTTGATACCGTATTAGCTGATACAAACTACACTCAACCTTTGTCAATTACTAACTCTTTTGGTGTTCCGTCTTTTGCTCCGGATATTTGGCAACCCGATATGGCTGACGCCGTGAAATCAGCTGGCCATGGACAATGTGTCATCGGCAGTTTTCAAGGCACCCAAGGTAATGGCGAAATCGAAAAAGATTATGCGCTAGCGGCTAAATTAGTCAGAGAAACCAATGCCCCTATTTTAGAAGCAAACTTAAGCTGTCCAAATGAAGGCGCAAGTAAATTACTCTGTTTCGACATTGATCGCGTTGAACGTATTGTAAATGCTATTAAAACAGCCGTACCTGATCGCCCATTGATCTTAAAACTGGCTTATTTTCCTGATGATGAAAGAATTATTTCGTTATTAACTCGAGTCGGTTCGATAATTGACGGCTTAAGTGCAATAAATACACTATCAGCTAAACCTGTCGATGCTAACGGTAAACCGGCATTAGGTGAAAATAGAAAAGAAGGCGGGATTTGCGGTGAAGCGATTCGTTGGGCTGGTCTGGATATGGTTAATCGATTAGCCAAATACCGTCAACAAATGGACTTAAAATTTGCTATTGTTGGTGTTGGTGGTGTGAGTAATAGTGAACATTATCATCAATTTATCAAAAGTGGAGCAGATGCGGTGATGAGTGCAACAGGTGCAATGTGGAATCCATTACTTGCTATTGAAATTAAAAAAAGTTTGAAATAATCCGAATAATAAATATCACTTCGCTATCAAACGCCATTATTTTTGTTACAGGGTAACTTATTTACCCTGTCCTCGCCTACTTTCAGCCGTGATGTAAATCACTTTTTATTAAAATAATAGTAGCCAAAAACAAGATGTGCTAAAAACACAATGGCTAAAATGATTCTTACATGTAAAGAATCAAAAATAATAAAAGGAATAAGAAGCACAACAAACACCATTGCCAACATTTTAAATAAACTTGACTTGGTTGCTTTCTTTTCAATTAGCATTTTTTGGATATAAGTTTGATAGTAACTAGTTTGGGTGAAATAGTTATAAAGGCGCTCAGAACTATTTAACCATAGATATGCAGTTAAAAGATAAAAAGGTACGGTAGGTAATAAAGGAACAAAAATGCCAATCGTTCCTAATGCAAAAGAAATTCCACCCAGAACAACAAATATCGATTTTTTTAGCATGTCTGAATCAATTTAAGTAATATTTAGAGGCTATCGAAGATAACACAATTATATTAAACAAGGAAAGCATTAATAAGATAAGAATTGGCGGAACGGACGGGGCTCGAACCCGCGACCCCCTGCGTGACAGGCAGGTATTCTAACCAACTGAACTACCGCTCCGCTTTGTTTGATAGTTTTAATGTTAGAACATTAAAGTAGGCGTGATGTTAAAGATTATTTTTAATTACGTCAATATAAATTTTAAAATTAACGTCTGATTGAATATAAAACAATCATTAATGGTTATTCCACAACGCCCCGCCGCTTTTCTTATCAATTTTTGCTAAAATAGCGTCATGCTCTGTTAACTCTGATTGTGACGCTTTAATCACTTTTAAAGGCGTACCACTGCGAGTAATCTTTTTTATTGTTTGGCTTTGTGTTGAAGATGAAAGATTCTCATCAGAACTAAAAGATAGCGTTGTTTGCCCACCGGTCATCGCTAAATAGACTTCAGCTAAGATCTCGGCATCCAATAAAGCGCCATGAAGTGTTCGATGTGAATTATCAATTTGATAGCGTTCACAAAGTACATCTAAGTTATTTCGCTTACCCGGGAATAAACGTCTTGCCATAGCCAATGTATCGGTAATGATACAGTGATCCGCAGTTTTAAAATCTAATCCACACAGGCGAAATTCATAGTCCATAAAGCCGACGTCGAACGATGCGTTATGGATAACTAACTCAGCACCGTCGATAAACTTAATAAAATCGTGAGCTATATTTTTAAAAATGGGTTTATCTTTAACAAATTCATCACTAATACCATGAACTCGAAACGCTTCTTCATCGATTAGACGTTCAGGATTAATATAAACATGAAAATGATTCCCCGTTAAACGGCGATTAATAATTTCAACAGCACCAATTTCAATAATCTTATGACCTTCATAATGATTATTACCACCTTGGTTCATACCGGTTGTTTCGGTATCTAAGACAATCTGACGAGTAGAATTAGTTATCACAATGCTCTCTTTTTGTTAGTAATTGGGAAATAAACAAATTAATGATATAGTCTATCACCAAAATACTTTAATGTTGATACCTACACGATTTAAACCCAATGAGCCACTTAGCAAAATAGGCTAATATTAGGTTATATATTTTAGGTTAATCTTATGGATAACATTTTAATGACTCGGTAAAAAGTTTAATAAAATGCTAAAAAAAATTGAAATCTATACGGACGGCTCTTGTCTTGGTAATCCCGGGCCCGGCGGCTATGCAGCTATTTTAAAATATAAACAGACAGAAAAAGTCTTATCAGAAGGCTACTTTAACACCACTAACAATCGTATGGAACTATTAGCGGCCATTGTCGCTTTAGAACAATTAAAACAATCTTGCCAAATTGAACTTTATTCAGACAGCCAATATCTACGTAATGGTATATCCAATTGGATACATGGTTGGAAAAAAAACGGCTGGCGTACATCGAATAAAAAGCCGGTTAAAAATGTTGATCTATGGAAACGTCTGGATCAATTAGTCCAGCACCATAAAATCAACTGGATATGGGTTAAAGGACATGCAGGACATATTGAAAATGAACGTTGTGACATATTGGCGAAAACGCAAGCCCAATCGCCTACTTTAACCGATACTGGATTTGAACAATCTATATCAGATCAGCAAATTGATAATTTAGATCTATTTTAAACATCGACTTTATTATCCTTAAACTTCTATCAAAGACTTATTACTAGCACTATATAGGAGTAAAAATTTTATGTTTCAATTGCATATTATTCCGATTTTGAAAGATAACTATGTTTGGTTATTAGAAAATAATGATAAACAAGTTGTTATCATTGATCCCGGTGAAGCAGAACCTGTCCTTGAATATCTAAAAAAACATCACTTAACCCCCCTTGCAATTTTATTAACTCACCACCATATCGATCACGTTGGTGGTGTACCTAAGTTACATCAAATTTATCCCGATATAGAAATTTACGGGCCAAGTGAAATAGATTTGCCAATTCACTATCTGAATGATAAGGACATAGTATCTAAGGAAATAGTATCTATTGCTGATTTTCAATTTGAAGTTATTTCAGTACCAGGGCATACTTTAGGTCATTTAGCTTATTATATTAAGCCGTACGTTTTTTGTGGTGACACACTATTTTCTGCGGGTTGTGGTAGAGTTGTTGACAATGCTTATCAACAGATGCTCAATTCTCTCAATAAGTTAAAGCAATTACCTGATGATACGTTAATTTGTGCAGGACATGAATACACTTTAGCTAATCTAAATTTTGCGCAAAAAATGGTGCCTAACGATAAACAAATCGTTAAGTATTTCGATAGTATTTGTAAAAAATCAATTACTTTGCCTTCTATTTTAACCAAAGAGAAACAAATTAACTTATTTTTAAGATGTAATGAAAAATCTTTACAAGATAAATTCAATTTTAACAATGAGTTAGACCTGTTCACTTATTTTAGGAGCCAAAAAGACATTTTTTAGGTATAATAACACGCTTAAATTGATGTCTAAACTTGAAAACTAATGAAAAAATTATTAATATTCACAATGTTATGTTCTTTTTTAGCTGCGTGTCAAAATCAAACTCCTCGACAAACTGTAAGTAGCAGCTATAAAAATTCAAACACGAAATCAATAGTTACTTCTAGTATTAAAAGTGGTGGTGTTAATTATGCATCGGTCACGCAAAATCCTTGGAAATTTATGTTAACCAAAATAAACGTAAATGTTCCGGAAAATAACCGTATTAAAGCGGAAAGAGAGCGTATTTTACGCAATCCTCAAGCGTTTGAAACAATCACGTTGCGTTCAGAGCCTTATGTTTATTACATCATCAACCAACTAAGAAAAAATAACTTACCGGTTGAATTAGCTTTAATTCCATTAATTGAAAGTGCCTATGACCCTTTAGCAACTTCGCCAGCTCAAGCCGCTGGTTTATGGCAATTTGTGCCGATTACAGCTAAAGAGTATGGATTAAAACAAAGTAGCCATTTTGATGAGCGTCGTGATCTTATTGCGTCAACAACGACTGCTATTAATCTTTTACAAAATTTAAATAGCCGTTTTGATGGCGATTGGTTATTAACTTTAGCTGCTTATAATGCCGGTGAAGGTAGAATAAGAAAAGCGATTGAGAAAAACCAAGCAAAGGGTTTACCAACCAACTATTGGTCACTTGATTTACCTGCTGAAACCATGCACTACGTTCCTAAAATTTTAGCGATCATCGATATTGTTAAAAATAGTAAACGTTATGGCATAAAATTGCCTGATTGTAACTATCAAAATTCGCTTGTAAGGATTGATATGTCTAAAAACGTTTCATTAACGAAAATTGCCCAATACACAGGGTTGTCGCTTAATGATTTGATGACATATAATGCTGGTTATGTTAAGCAAACAGTAAATGGCCCTTTCCATTTGCTTGTTCCTTATTCACATGCAGAATCTTTATTTAAAAAGTTAAAGGCAGAAAAGCTGGTTTCGAATCAAATCACTGAGCTTTTACAAGATGTACCACATAACACGATGCCATTTGAAGTGAAATCGACGACGATTCAATATAGTGGTATAAATAACAACATGAATTCGGTACTTACTGCCAACAAAAATCAGATAACCTATCAAGTTAAAGCGGGTGATAATCTTTACTCTATCGCGCAAAATTATCGGGTAAAAATCACCGATATTTTAGAGTGGAATAAGTTGAAAAACCCACGAGTAAAAGAAGGTGACGTTCTTAAAATTAAGCTAGTAAAAGCTAAATAATTTTAAAATTCACCAATAAAGGATTATGATCTGATGCGGCTGTGTTAATTATTTGTGCCGCATCAAGCTTTAACCCTCGATAAAATACAAAATCTAATGGCCTACCCAAAAACGTTTTGCGAATATCATTAGTAAAGTTCACAGGTTTAAGTTCAATTGAACGAACTAAATGATAAAGTAAATTTACTCGCTGTCGACTCCATGCATTAAAATCTCCAGCTAAAATAACCGGTCCTTGATGTGTTTTAATGCGATTTAATAACATATGGATTTGTTGCCGATAAACTTTAACACCAATACTAAAATTTATCGCATGAACATTGGCAACTAAGAGTTGTTCTGAAGAATTTTCAATAGGATAAAGCGTGATTAACGCCGACTTAGGTACACGTATAAGCGGCTCTTTTTCACGAAACGACCACAAAGCACTTGGCAATGAATCGGATATCGTCATGACACCTGCATAAATATCATTCAAACAATAGGCGGGGACATGGTCAGCGATTTTATTGTGCTGACTGATAAAGTTAAGCAGCAAAGGGGTATTTTGCGCTTCCTGTAACAATATCAATTTAGCCTTGCTGGCATACAGTTCAAGGATATGGATACAGTCAGCTCTTTTTTGCTTGAAAATATTCCACACTAAAACTGAAAACGACATCTGGTTAACCAATGGTGTGTTAACCATAATTTGATGATTGGGCAATATTAATTCAATATCACTATCACTTTGATATCGTAGTGTATAGTCACGCTGTTTAAACATTTTATATCGTCATTTTTTGTTTTAAATAATCATCAAATGATATTTTGTCACTTTGCTCGATCATCACCTGTTTTTCAAGCGATAAATTGCGTTGTTGAATAAAATCACTATCTGTAAGTAAGCTTAATGGTTCTGTGATAAGCTGTTTTTTATATTGAGTCGCTAAAGCTAAGCCAAATTTAGCCGTGCCTAAATCACTGATAGCCTCAAGCGTTCTTGCAGAAAGCGTTAATTCAGGTTGATCAAACATCAAATCAAGCCGTTCGCAAACTTTACGATAATGTTGTTTATCATCTTGATGATCCAATACATCAGCAACACGGAGCAAATCTTTAAATAATTCGTGGCCGACTTTTGATAATGGCTCACGATAGCTATCACAGCCGATACCAATTTCAAGACCAGGTTTACGCCCTTCCATAATAACTCGATTCCAATTTAATTTTGTACACTCAAGCTCCTCACTACTCATTTCTGGGGCTGGCGCTAGCGCACACCATATTAAAAACAGATCAATAAAGCGAATCTGTTCTTCGGTAATGCCTATCGGTGAAAACGGATTAACATCGAGCGCTCGTACTTCAATATACTCAATTCCACCACGTAGTAAGGCATCAGAAGGTAACTCCCCTGCTCTAGGCACACGTTTAGGGCGAATTGGTGCATAAAACTCATTTTCAATCTGTAATACATTATCATTTAACTGCCGATAATGACCATCAACTTTAATGCCTAACTTTTTAAATGCTTCTGATTTAGTTTGAGTAGCACGTTTTAATCCTTCTACATAAGTATCAAGATGATTAAACGTAATACCCAGTTGTTTCTGGGCATTGTTGGTATAGCCGATATCACTTAATCTTAATGAAGTTGCATAAGGCAAGAAGCAGTTACCATTGGTTTGTTCAATAAAGGCCTTAGCTTTTTGCTTATCTTGAATAAATGAAGAGCACATGGAAGGCGATGCGCCAAACAGGTAAGGAATCACCCAACCAAATCGATAATAATTACGTATTAAAGTAAAATAACCTTCAGAAATGACAGCCTTGCCTTCTTCGGCGTTTTTTACTCCAAATCGGGCTTGCCAAAATGCCATAGGCAAAGAGAAGTTATAATGCACGCCGGATATGGTTTGCATCATGGCGCCATAACGATTTTTCAATCCTTCCCGATAAACCGTTTTAAAACGCCCTTCATTTGAGCTGCCATATTGCGCCAAAATAATATCGTCTTCATTTGCCACAAAACAAGGCATACTTAATGGCCACATCATCTCATCGCCGATACTGACACTGGCATAACGATGTAAATCACGCAAAAACGTGAGCATATAATCAATATTTGTATTAACCGGCGTAATAAATTCAAGCATCGATTCGGCAAAATCGGTTGTTATCCAAGGGTGAGTTAAAGCTGAACCAATTTTATTAGGAAAAGGGGTTTTTGCTAAAGAGCCGTCTGGTAAAATACGAAGTGTTTCACGTTCAACACCCCGTTGAATTCCCTGTAAAATAGTATAGTGCTTTTCCAACCAATTGAGCGCTTTAGAAACGTCAGGAATCATAATATCTCATTTCCTAAATTCAGTTTAAATTGGCTTAATTTTAGCATAGTTTAAGGGTTTAGATAGGCTGTTTTGTGACTATCAAAAAGAAAATAGAAATCTATCAATCGACAAAATTATTTAGATTATTTGAAAATCGCCAACAATAAACCATTACCTATAAAATAGATAATGGTAAGTATCTTTGCGAGTAATTTAGCTTAGTTACTGGCTTGTTGGCTTTTTTGATTAGCGACATAATCTTCATCAACCGGTGTGATAAGATTATTTTGATGATCAACAATATAGGTTTTTCCAAAACCTAACACTAATCTACCGGCTGTCGGTGTGATTTTAAATAAATTAAAATCTTTCATTTCGGCTAACATATAGACCATTTTACTCACCCTTTTAGCAAGCTGGTCAATAATGTTATCAAATAGCTCAGTTTCTCTTTCAACAATGCTTGTTTTTGCATGGAAAGATAGTCGTCTACGAGCATAGATATTCTTAGTATTACTTTCATCATCAATGATTAAAAAAGAGATATTTGAATTATCTTTCATATTCTGACTATGAGGCGCTAAATCTGATATTAAAATATAATAATCATTACCGTCAAAATAATAAGGCGAATAACTCGTATCTACCTCTCCGTTTTTAGTCATTGTTGATAAGATGACTGTGCGGATTGTTTCATGTAAATTTTCTATTGTCTTTTCAACAACATCATTTTTGGACTCAGCCATAATTACTCCTTGTTTTTGTCAATATTGAGTTAATTCATCTAACTACATTGTTATAAATTCAACTGGTAGCATTTATCAAAATAGTTCGAAATATCAGTATGAGAAATTATAATAAAACTACTGTTCGGTAGGTTTGTCTTTAACAATTTCAGCAATTGTTTTTCGGACTGTTTATCTAATGCATTGGTTGTTTCATCCATAAAAATCCAATCAGGTTTATGCATTAAAATTCTTGCAATCATTAGACGTTGCATTTCACCACCGGAAAGTGTTTTTAAATTATCACTGAGTAAATTTCTATCGATAAATTCTGTAGAAAAACCCACTTCTAATAGAAGTTGCTTAATCAAACTTAAATCTTTTTCAAACAACGGCTGCGGATAGCTTATTGCATGAGCTAATCCCCCAACCGGAAAATAGGTATTTTGCGATAAAAATAATGTCTTTAATTTTGGCACTTTAATCTTCCCCTCAAAATTGGGATAAAGGCCAGAAATTACTTTGAAAAATGTTGATTTACCTATACCCGATGCACCAGATATAACAACCGAATCGCCTTTATTAAGAAAAAGATTGGGTAGTGTTAATAACACAGCGCCATCCGGTTTTTTTATAGTTAAATCGTCAATCGAAAATGCATCTTGATTTATCTCTAATTGGCTAGCTGATTGGTATTGACGAGCGGCTTGATTAGCTTTTTCAAAAAACTGGGTTAAACGATAACTACATGCAATAAGTTCGGCAAGTTTATTGTAATTGAAAATAAACCAAGATAAGTTAGTCACAACATTACTAAATGATTTACTAATTTGCATTAAAGAACCTAAGCTAACTTTACCAATTAAATAGATAGGCAGAGAAAAGAAAATAGGCACACTTAACACCGTTAAATAATATGGCCGAGTAAAACAGCCTAAAATAAGTTGTCGTTTAATTAATAAATACCAATTTTTGATAATATGATTGAAATGCTGTTCAAATTGTTGTTTCTCCACTTTTTCACCATTGGCTAACGCGATTGGCTCTTTCGATTCACGAAATCGAGTTAAGGCAAAGCGATAATTTGCCTCTAAGTGTTGTTGTTCAATTAATAAGTTTTTTAATGGGCGCCCGAGCATGTGAGCGATGCAAGAAGTGAATAATACATAGATTGGTGCCAGCCAAATTAAATAATGAGAAATACTTATATCGATATTAAATAGACTAAAATTTAAAACAAAATTATCGGTAATTTGCCACAAAAGCATAAAATAGGAAAACAGACCAATACATTGAGTAATCAGCGAAAAGCCTTCATTAGTTAATCGCTCAATAAATAGCAGACAGTCTTCGGAAATACGCTGATCAGGATTATCAATTTTGTCTTGATGGTTATTTAAATACCAATATGCTTTGTTATTGAGCCACTTATCAAGTATCGAATCATTTAAAACCTTGCGCCATGTAATCACTAAAGTTTTTCTTAAAAACTCAATTATTAAGTAAGTTATTGCCCCCGAAATAGTTAACAACACAAAAACGATTAATTGGGTAATAACGCCTTGCATGTCATATTTTTCTAATGCATTAAAAAAGTTTTTATTCCAATTAATCATTTCAAGACTAATTTTAATTAAAACAATATTTAAACAAATAATAATTAAAGCATAACAGTAACCATATTTACCTTGTCTTGATTTGAAGCAAAGCTTCATAAGCAAGATTATATTTTTCAATGTTTGCACAACTTATACTCTCAAAACTGCCTTTTTTCTACATCAACTCCTGCCAAAAATGTTTTATCAATTTGACAGAAGTATTTAACGTTAATGATTAAAAATTAATAACCGCACTAACGGCAAAAGTTCTTCCCGGCGCGGTTTGAAGCTCGATAGGATTTGTCACTTTTACATTATTTTGTGCATTTTTATAATAACTACTAAACATCGGCCATTTAAAATAGCGGCGATCAAATATATTTAATACCGATCCCCGAATAGTAATATTTTTGCTAGGGTGCCAATTTAAATAGGCATCATAGATTGCATAACCGCTTGGTTTAAATATTTCATCTGATGACGATTTGTCTTTAGAAACGTGTGATACAGCCTTAGAAAAAGTCCCGACGACTTCAGTATCAAAATTAAAATCGGGAACATTCCATTTCAAACCGATATTACCTTGCAGTGGCATGGCTTCATTAAAATAAGTTTTTTTATCACCGGGAGAATCTTGTTTTTTTCCATATTGATATGAGCTTGAAGCATTCAAAGTCCAATTGGGCGCAAAATGCCACTCGCCCGATGCTTCAATTCCCCATAAATTGACGTTGGATAAATTTTTGTAGGTATAATCCTTCGGCCCAACCCGAATAAAATTCTTAATATAGTTACTATAATTAGCTTTGAATAAACCTACACTAAACCAACCTTCTGAAAAATCGCCTCTAATGCCGGTCTCATAAGATTTCACTTTTTCAGGTTTTAGTTTAGGGTTAGGAATCAGATTCATCGTTACCGAAGGCAATGACGTATAAAGCTGTTGAGCCGTTGGCATTTTGAATCCTTCAGCATAACGGGCATAAGCAGAGTATTGATCAGTGATGTTATATAATATGCCTAATTGCGGAATAAGGCGATGTGAACTCAAATCACGAGGCTCTTTGCCTTTAACCACCGCATAATGGCTATCGGTATTGGGTTTAATTTTATAGGTTGCGTATCGTAAACCCGGTTTAATTTTTAAATTTTCAGAGATAAAGTGAAATTCATCTTGAAGATAGATATCTGCACGTTGCGTTTTAGCATTAGCAAAATTAAAGCCGCCACCTATGGTTTTTACGCCATTTTTGGTGCTCTCATTACGATAATAGCTACGGGTAATATCCCCTTGAAAACCATAAGTTAAATCATGCGTTATATTGAAAAAATCCACGTTCGAATTTAACTGAAGATCCAACTGCCAAAACTTTTCTTTATAATCGTTAGTGGTATAGGTATTAATCGGATTTTGTCGTTTATCTTTTTGTTGACGATACGATTTTAAATAACGTTCTTGCGGCGAGTAAGAGAACATGGTTTTGATTTGATCGATAAACGATACTGGGGGCGTCCAACTATCATCAATAGCATACCTTTTACGAGTTTGTATTTGCGTTCTTCGATAATCGCCATTAAATGTTCCGTTAGCTTGTAAACCATAATCATACATCTGTTTAACAAATGAGTTAGAACGGAAATTTTCAAATGTTAACTTTGTTTCTCTAGTGTCATTATGATAAACCAATTTGGTTAACATATTTTCTGCTTTGGCATCTAACGGATTGAGCTTATTACATCTAATGGCATCTTCGCCACGTGGACAGCCCCAAATACCGCCATTCGCTTTAGCTTTAGATAACTTGGCTTCTTGGTAATCTCTTCGGCTAAAGCTTATCAGCCCTTCTAAATTAGGTAGCAATTCAAGCGCTAACATGCTTGTTTTAGTATTTTGTTTATTCAAACTATCATAACCACCACTTAATCGCACTGCATAAGATTTACCTTTCAGCAAATCACTGGGATCTAAAGTTTTAAATGCAACTACCCCACCAACGGCATCAGCGCCCCATAATACCGATCCCGGTCCACGAATAACTTCAACAGCTTTTATGTTTGCTAAATCAATAAAATTTCTATTGCCGTCTTGGATACTTTCAATCACTCTTGCACCGTCGACTTGCATTTGAATACGATTACCCGCCATACCACGTATTCTAATACCGCCTAAATTACCAAAAGGGTCAGTACCTGAAGTTTGTCTGTTAACTGAGATTCCCGGTAAATATCTGACTAAATCTTCCATTGTTGACATTTGATGATCATCAATGTTCTTGCTAGTGATAACATCAACGGTTTCCGGAATAGCTAATTTGGCTCTCTTTTGTCTGGTAGCCGTAACCGTCATAGTTTCCAATTCATCATCAGCCGCAAAAACTGATAGTGGTAATGAAGCAGCTAAAACGGTTAAAAATATTTTACTTATTTTCATTTTTCACCATAAACTTATGTTATTGAACTGCTCGCATTAAATTTCCAATTTTTGATAATTATCATTTTTTCGTAAATCTATCAAAAATAATAAATAAGATCAAAAATAATGATAACCATTACCATTTGCTAATAATTATCATTAACATTAAAATGAAAAACATAAAAATATTAGTAAGTTAGAGACGTGTTTGAAGATTAATTGATATCAAAGCGACAAAGTTTAAGAGGTAAAATGAGGAAATTGATGATTAATACTTATTAATCATCAATTAATAAAAACTAGCCTATATGTTTAAAAAGTTATTGCGATTTTTCCAATAAAACCAACACTTCCATATGTGAAGTATGAGGGAACATATCAAACAGTTGTACTTTACTAATTTGATAATCCGATAACAAGCGAACATCAGCAACTAACGATGATAAGTTACAACTTGAATATAAGATAAAGTTGGGTGACATTTGTTGTAAATATTGTATCAATTGGCTCCCTGCCCCACGTCTGGGTGGATTAAGTAAGACTAAATCCGCTACAGCTTGCTCGGTAATTGCATATTGGGTTGCATCCAATGATTTAAATGTCAAATTATTAAATCCTAGTTGTTTGGCCGATTGGGTTGCGCAATCGATAGCATCGGCACTTATTTCAATACCCGTCAATTGAATCTGTTTATCCATTGCTTGAACGCAATGCAAACCAAAACCACCGACACCACAAAATAGATCCCAAATGGACTTAATATCTAAATCAGCAATCCACTCACTTGCTGTCTTATACAGGTTTTGAGCAATATAAGTATTGGTTTGAAAAAAGCTTTTCGATTTAATAAAAAGCGGAATTTGATTTATCGTCATGGGTAAATAAGGATTATTAGTCAAAACTAACTCTTCTTCCCCTTCTAAAATCGCGGCATGATTCGGCTGAATATTAATTGAAACGACTTGCAAATTTTGAATTGTCGCTTGTAGTTGGTGAAAAGAGTTTTTAATTTTACTCACCAATTTATGTGATTTTAAAACAAATCGTAACATAAAGCCGCTTGATTGAGACATTGAGCTTTGGGTAATGATCACATATTTTAATTCGCCTTTTCGTTTATTGATATTATAGGGCACCAGACCTTGTTTACGAATATAACTACGCACTATTTTCAATATACTTTGCATACCGGCGCTATATAGCGGACAATCACATAAATCGACAGCTTGATCACCATTTTCAATCCCTAGTATCGGCTTTTCAACGGTACCTAATACCGCCATTTTCGCTTTATTTCGAAAAGCAGAATCAGGGCTAGCAAACGGCGCCATAACTTCTTTGGGTTGTAAGGTAGCTAGCTGCTTTAATAACTCATGTTGTTTGTCTTCGAGTTGCTTTGGGTAAGGACGATTAATCCACTGGCAAGATAAACATTTCTTTTGTTGATAATAGTGACATTGCATTACGATAAAACCTTTTTTTATAATTGGTAATTATATACTTAAAAGTCGTTTTACCAGTATTACTTTTCATTTTTATACTCAAACATAGGTAAAATCTGAAACTTCTTTACAGAATATTGATTAACTCTTGATAACCTGTCGCATAATAGCCTCGCTATAATTTGACGAAAAAATGGTATATGGTAGGATATTGTCATCAATATTACAGGAATATTTGAATGTCTATTAAGTTAAAAACCCCAGAACAAATTGAAAAAATGCGTATTGCAGGAAAGCTTGCAGCAGAAGTATTAGAAATGATTGAGCCTTATGTCAAACCTGGCATTAGTACCGGTGAGCTAGATAAAATTTGTTATGATTATATCGTCAATGTCCAAAAAGCAATTCCGGCTAATATTGGCTATAGTGGATATCAACATACCAGTTGTATTTCAATTAATGACGTAGTATGTCACGGCATCCCGAGCTTTGAAAAAAAATTAAAAGACGGGGATATTTTAAACATCGATGTGACTGTCATCAAAGACGGTTATCATGGCGATACCTCTCGCATGTACATTGCTGGCAAACCAACAGTTGCGGGCGAAAAACTTTGCCAAGTCACTCAACAAAGCTTGTATGAAGCAATCAAAATTATTAAACCGGGTATTCGTTTAAGAGAGATCGGTAAAACTATCCAAAAATATGTCGATAAATTTGGTTTTTCATCGGTACGTGAATATTGCGGGCACGGCATTGGCGAAGTCTATCATGATGAGCCGCAAGTACTCCATTATGATGCTGATGACGGCGGTGTGATTTTAAAAGCCGGCATGACATTTACTATCGAACCGATGATAAATACCGGCGACTGGCGAACTCGTACCATGAAAGATGGTTGGACAGTGAAAACCAAAGACCATGGTCTTTCAGCGCAATACGAACACACGATTTTAGTGACCGAAAATGGCGTTGAGGTTTTAACGCTTCGAAAAGACGAAGACTTCCCTAGAGTCATAGAACACTAAAAAACAAAAGATTCAACAATTTAACATTGTTGAATCTCCGCTTATTTTATTCTTCTATTATCATCGTAACGTTCACTTGTTGTTAATCTGTCAAACTTCAGATCGAAAACCAACAAGTGACCTCATCAAAACCGACTAACAATTAATAAAGTAAAGTATAGAGTTTACGACGATAAGTTCCGGCTAACGAATTACTGGTACCTAAGGCCGCGAGCAGATCCAGTAAGGTCTTTTTAATGCGCCCTTCCCCTGCATTGAGATCTTTGGTAAGCGGTTTATAGAGCAATTCTAAAGCCTCTTCATGTCGACCAACCTGCATTAATTGTGAGGATAGTTGAATCATCAAATCGATATTATCTGGTTGTTCGGCTAATTGTGCTTGTAGTAACTGCAATTGAGGTGAGTTTGCCGCTTGCTCAAGTAATTCAATCTCAGCTTGTAAACCATGGAAAACCGAATCTTGATCTTGTAATGGTATCGTTGCCAGTACCTCTTTAGCATCAGCCAGTTGCTTTAATTCGATTTGCGCTTTTGCCAGCATCAACGCAATATCAGATCGTGGTTTCCCTAAATGGTCAGTAAGATTTTGCCAGGCTTGTTTTAATAAAGGTAATGCTTGTTCATATTTCCCTTCATTATATAAATTTTGTGCTTCAACAAGTTTTAATTCATCTTCATTTGGCAACACTTTAGCTAAAAATTGTTTAATCACTTCTTCAGTCTGTGGACCTTGAAAACCATCAACCGGTTGACCATTTTGAAATAGATAGACGGTAGGAATAGCACGAAGACCGAATTGGGCAGCTAACATTTGCTGTTCATCACAATTGATACTCGCCAAAATAAATTGACCATGATGCTCATTAGTGAGTTTGGTCAATGTTTGAGTCATTGCCTCGTAATTGGGACTTCTTGCAGACCAGAAATAGAATAGCACTGGCAATCGAGAAGATTGCTCGATGATCTGTTGAATATTTTGTTCATTGACATCAAAAATAAATTGCTGTTGCATATCGTGTCCTATCAATAATATGGTTAGGTATTATTTATTTTGTAAAATTTTATCCATTAATCTATCCGGAAGCAAACGTTTAGCTATTGCTGCCAACTTCGTTACCATGGTGACCCTGTAACGTATTTTTGGTCTAGCATGCTCTAACGCATGTATCAAATAGGGTAAAATGGCTTGCGCTGGTAAGGTAAAGCGTTTAGCTATAGGCGGATTTTTGACAATTTTATCCTTGTCGGTTTGATTAACATTGGCTGAAAAGTCGGTTTTCAATGGCCCGGGTTCAATCAAGCAGACTTTAATATTGGTTTTAGCTAACTCTAATCTTAACACATCAGACCACGCTTCTAACGCATATTTACTGGCTGAATAAGCACCTCGACCGGGGGTTGCGACAACACCGACAATTGAACTGGTTTGAATAATTCGCCCTTCGTTGTGCGCTAACATAGCCGGCAAAAGTAACTGGGTTAATTGATGAACACCGAAAAAATTTGTCGAAAATTGAGATTCTAACTGTTCACGGCTAATCGTATTTAAGCGCCCATAAACACCAAATCCGGCATTATTAAAAAGTGCATACAATTTACCATTGGTTAAGCTTAAAACCTCGTTAGCCGCCTGCGTGACCGATTGCGGATCATCCAGATCCAGTAGCACGGTTTCAAATCCTTGATCAATTAATTTTTGTTGGTCTGATATTTTTCGGCAAGAAGCAATAACACGATAACCCCGTTGCTTTAATGTCAAAGCTGAGATTAGCCCGATACCACTAGAACAACCTGTTATAAAAATTGTGCGCAAAGTTCAACTCCATTAGTTTGATATATTGTCAAGTTTGAAGACTGCAATTATGATAGCATATTTATCCTAATATTATGCCCGTTAGCTAAGAGGAAATTATGAAAATTGCTATCATCGCTGCAATGGAAGAAGAAGTTGCTATCTTAAAAAGTAAAATCACTAATTATCATATCGAACACCATTTAGGTTGCGATTTTCATGTTGGTCAAATAGCCGGATGTGATATTGTATTACTTCAATCGGGAATTGGTAAAGTAGCAGCCGCCTCCGGCACCACACTTTTACTTAATCATTATCAGGTTGAAGCGGTGATTAATACCGGTTCAGCGGGTGGGCTATCTAGCGCATTAAACATTGGTGATATTGTTGTATCGAAAGATGTTTTTTACCATGATGTCGATTTAACTGCTTTTGGTTATCAACCGGGACAAATGTCGGGTTGTCCGGTAACATTCGCCGCCGATTCAAAATATCAAGCGTTAGCAAAATCTTGCATCAAAAAACAGGGCGTTAATGCGGTTGAAGGATCAATTGGTAGTGGTGATGCATTTATCAATGGTAAAGAAAATCTGCAAAGAATCAAACAAACCTTCCCGGATGCAATCGCCGTTGAAATGGAAGCCGCTGCAATTGGCCATGTTTGTTGGTTATTTAAGACCCCATTTGTTGTGGTACGAGCGATTTCAGATAATGGTGACAGTGAATCAGCGGTTGATTTTCAATCATTTTTAAAACTGGCCGCCACCCACTCCTCAGCGATTGTCGAGTCAATGCTTGCTGAACTGGCGTAAATCAGACTAATTTGGGTGACCAATCAAGAAAAAATCGATTTTGTTTTGATAAGCTGTTTTGATAATAATAAAGCTTACCCATTGCCAGTTTTTCGCCCTTGGGTTTAATTACATCAGCAGGTATGACCTGCTGACTTTTAAATACCAAACTTTTCAAATAAAGGTTTACGCCAACCCTGTAATATTTCGGGCTCAGCACTGGTTTTATCCGCTTGCCATTTTACATATTGATTAATCAACCGCCTTGAAAGCAATAAATCCGGATTAAGCCCGGTTTGAGAAGCAATGGTTTGTGCCGCATTTTTCAATTGTTCACAGATATCTTTGTAATTAGGATAACGGTTAACCCGGCAAATTGGTGCAATATCCGGCGTCGGCTGAGCTAAAATATCTAAAATCATCTGACCATACAGGCGTATTTCTTTCCCTTTCATGCCTAATTGACTCAGCTCACTGAGCGATGAAGGTAAAAAACGGGCTATTTTAAATAAGACTTCTTCATGCACCACAAAATTTAGCGCAATATCTTGCTCTTTCGCTATCAGATATCGAAAACGGGCTAATTTATACAATTGCCCTAAATTTTTTCCTTTTAATTGCCAACTATTTTTAATATTGAGATACGCATCATCAGGATTCATTACCTCACACTTACGGCTTATCACCATTTGACACTCTTGATACGCAGCGGATAAATAATGATTGTCTGCTAACAGTGATTTCAATTTATTCATCAATGGCAAAAGATACAGTACATCATTGATAGCATATTGGCATTGTTTATCCGTTAAAGGTCGTTTAAGCCAATCAGTTCGTGTTTCACTTTTATCCAGTTCTACCGCTAAATATTTATTAACTAAACTGGCATAGCCACTACTGAGTGGGTTATCCAAAAACGAAGCGAGAATTTGACTATCAATGATTGGCGTTGGTACACAACCAAAGTGATGTAAAAACACTTCAATATCTTCAGAACAAGAGTGAAAATACTTTTCAATTTTTGGATTATTTAATACCGCCAAAAAATCTTGCCAGTCAGTTATCGCTATGGGATCAATCAATGCTGCATGCTCGCCATTAAATACTTGTAACAAGCCTAAATGAGGGAAAAACGTACGAGTACGTACAAATTCTGTATCTAATGCTAAAGCTGAACTATTTTGAATGTTCAAACAAAATTCAGCTAGCTGGTCATTATGGGTAATAAGCTTATAAGACAAATTAAGATTCCTATTGAGACAAGTTTACGGTTTAGTGTTAAAAGTCACATCAATCACCCCAATTTCACCCTGTGTCATTAAGCGAATAGGAGGACTACCAAAACCAAATCCGCTACTAACAATACTGGTAAAATGGTGTGTGGTATCTTGATATAAACCATAGGGATTTTTATACATTATATCAACAACTAAATTAATTGGGAAAATTTGCCCGCCATGGGTATGCCCTGATAGCATCAGATCGACACCTAAATTAGCGGCTTTATCAAGATTGCTGGGCTGATGATCAAGCAAGATTATAGGTGTATTGCTATCACTAAACATCATCAAATCAGCAAGTGACGCTCGTTTAGCATGATAACGGTAGGACGAAAGATCATCACGGCCGATTAATGTTATGCCAACATCATCCAGATAAATAACATCATCTTTTAATACTTTCATATTGGCTTGCTCAAAAGCATCAATAATATCTTGCTCATGATTGTCGGCGTGTTTGGAATGGTAATATTCATGATTACCAAAAATTACAAAAGTACCATATTTCGACTTCAATTGTTGAAACTGTTTAGCAAAACCTCGTTGAGTAAATGGCGCTAAGCGCCTATCTAATGTATCACCGGTGATCACAATAAAATCGGCCTGTTGTTGGTTTACCTCTTCCACCATTTGTTCAATTCTTTTCGGTGATGTTAATTCACTTAGATGAATATCGCTTAGATGCACAAAACGTAGATGATCGACATTTGCCGACTTATCAATATTGACATGATAATGCACAATTGTTGGATTAACAGCCATACTATACCCATAAAAACACAACGAAATAACCGCAACCACATAGCAGATTTTAAACCACAGCTTCGGTTTAAACCGCTTTTTACTCGCCAAATAAATGGCATCCGCCAGTAAAATTAACAAACTTGCGCAAATCACGACAGATGCCAGACAATTAAAAAATAGCACTAGGTGTGGAACAGCAAAATTATTTGCTAATCGAGCAATTATCAAAGAGTAAATCGCAATAGCCACCAATGACCAATACATTAATCGATAACAACCCGTTAACTTAATATCAAACCAAAACTGCCACCTTTTTCCTAAATAAAACGTTGCTAAGCCGCTAACAAAAATAGCGATTAAAGGAGTGAAAAGATCTACAAAAGCCATAATAAACCAAACAATTTATCGCAAAAAAGTGATATGATAACAAAATTATTTTTTCCAGTACCAATAACTTTTATGAGTATCAAAAAAGACCAATTATTCATGGCGCCAATTGAAAAGCTAGGCGATTGGACGTTTGATGAAAAAGTCGCTGAAGTTTTCCCCGATATGGTGCAACGTTCTGTCCCGGGTTATTCAAATATTATTTCAATGATTGGTATGCTTGCAAAGCGATTTGTCCAGCCAAACTCTGTGATTTATGACTTAGGTTGTTCATTAGGTGCCGCTACCCTTTCAATTCGTCGTCATGTTAATCAGCCTAACTGTAAAATTATTGCGGTTGATAACTCTTTACCGATGATTG
The DNA here is from genome assembly GCF_026536465.1 of Gilliamella sp. B3172. Classification (NCBI taxonomy): domain Bacteria; kingdom Pseudomonadati; phylum Pseudomonadota; class Gammaproteobacteria; order Orbales; family Orbaceae; genus Gilliamella; species Gilliamella sp. B3172. The sequence continues at coordinate 72,289 of NZ_JAFNOA010000006.1, forward strand.
AACGGTGCAAACGCCACATAGAGTCTTATAAAGCAACAACGCCAGTCGAAGTGATTTGCGATGATATTTGTAATATTGAAATGCAAAATGCTTCAATGGTAGTGCTTAATTTCACCTTGCAATTTTTAACGCCTGAAAATCGTCAACAAGTGTTAAATCGCATCTATCAAGCGCTTAATCCTAACGGAATATTAGTCTTATCAGAAAAGTTTAGCTTTACCGATCCCATTATTGATGAGTTGCTATTTAACATGCATCATGATTTTAAACGCGCTAACGGCTATAGCGAGCTGGAAATTAGCCAAAAGCGCAATATGTTAGAAAACGTCATGTTAACTGACAGTATCGAAACACATAAACAACGTTTATCACAAGCCGGATTTGCGCATATTGATACCTGGTTTCAATGTTTCAATTTTGGCTCCATCATTGCCATTAAATAGCCCGCTTTTTTAGTGTAATTAATAAGGAAAATAGCATGATTGATTTTGGTGATTTTTACCAGATTATTGCAAAAAATAAGCTCAGCCATTGGCTTGAAGTGTTACCGGCACAATTAGCCCATTGGCAAAAACACAATATTGATAATCGTTTTAATCAATGGCTAAATAGCATAAAACATTTACCGACAATCACGCCCTATTACATTGACCTATTACACAGTGTAACGGCCAAAACCGAGCATCCGCTAAGCGCAGGCGAGCAACAACGAATTGAACAACTATTGAAAACCATGATGCCGTGGCGTAAAGGCCCTTTTCATTTGTATGATATTGAGATTGATACTGAATGGCGCTCTGATTGGAAATGGGAACGATTGATTAACCACATTGACTGTCTTGAAGGCAAAACGGTATTAGACGTAGGTTGTAATAGTGGCTATCATTTATGGCGAATGGTCGGAGCAGGCGCAAAACTTGCAGTGGGAATCGATCCTATGGCGCTTTACCTTTGTCAATTTGAAGCAATACGAAAACTATTAGGTAATGATAAGCGAGCACATCTATTACCATTAGGGATTGAACAGCTTCCAAAACTTAATGCTTTTGATACGGTATTTTCCATGGGCGTTTTATATCATCGCCGTTCACCACTCGATCATCTTTACCAACTAAAAGATCAACTTGTTAACGGTGGACAGTTAATACTTGAAACACTGGTTATCGAAGGTGAATTGCATCAAGCACTAATGCCGGGAGAACGTTATGCACAAATGCGTAATGTCTATTTTATACCGTCTGTACCTACCATGATCAATTGGTTACAAAAATGTGGCTTTAGTGAAGTAAAATTGGTGGATATTTCGCAAACTAGCTTAGATGAGCAACGCAAAACGCCGTGGATGACATCAGATTCATTAGCTGACTTTTTAGATCCTAACGATAGCTCAAAAACGATTGAGGGTTATCCCGCCCCAACTAGAGCTGTATTTGTTGCCAGAAAATAAAACTTAATAAATCTGAGCGAATCAATAAAACATTAACACTGATAGGCATCAAAATTGGATTTAGACCAATATGGTAGGTTATTCAATTTTTGATTGCCAATCAAATGTTACATCCCCTATCTTCACAATATTAATTAACCTATTATTGTGTTTAAAAACGCCGCCCAAACACGCTGCTTGATAAGCCGAAAACTTGCCCAAAAATAGTAATGATTGCGCTCCCAAAATCTGATCAATTCTAAATATTTTTGATTGTCAATCACCACCTTTATCCATCACGTATGATTGAATGGTTTTAACCAATTTCATTTAAGATAATTCACAAACATAATCGCATGAAATATCGCCAGAAAAAGACTGTTTTTTGCCATTTTTTTCTATCTTATTTTTACATAAAGATGTATAATTCTTTACAATTTCTTTTCAAAGTCTATTTACAGGGATTTGTTTAAAAAAACACTTGTAAAGAAGTTTCAGAAATACCATACGTTTCAGTATAAATACAATAATTTTTATCAAATCTATCTATAAGGAATAAGTATACAATGGGGTTACTTCGATCTATTCTTGAATTGCCTTTTTACCTATTACAAAAAGGTTGGGAAATAATACGCTATTTTATTATTTTCTTATTTTACTTAATCAAAGGAATCTTCTGGCTATTTACCCCAATAATTGGTGAGATAAATTGCCATTGGTCTTTACCCAACTGGTTAGCAAAAATAAAAACTTCCTATGATTCAATTGGCATGGCGCTTAATAAAAGAAAGCTGTTGATCGGTTCAACAATTATCGTCACTGCAATTGCGATAATTTCTATCAACTATCTATATCATTGGAATCTAAACCGCCCTAAACCCGTAGAAGCAGCCACCAATGTTAAGAACACTTATACTGTCAGAATAGATCCGCCTACTTTCAAAGATTATCGATTGAAAGTTAACTTTTTGGGATCGTCTCACTCGCCAGCCCCATTAGAACTAATCAATAAAGAAATTACTCAAGGGATTTCTATTTCGCCTAAAATAGAAGGTACTTGGGTATGGGCTAATGACAATACCATAATATTCGAACCGCTCACAAAGTCGTGGCCACTAGGAGAAACATATCAAGTAAACTTAGATGATAAAAAACTGTTAGCCGATAATAATTTTTTAAAAAAAAATTCTGTATACCACACGTTTATTTCACCTGAATTTGACTACAAATTAAATCCAACAGGCAAACTTTTTTACGATCCGACACAAGATTACGCGCTCAAAGTCATCAATTCAATTACCTTTAATTATCCTGTAGATAAACAAACTTTAGAAAAAAACATAAAACTTTCACTTTATGAAATAATTGATGACAAAGATAAAGATGATAAATTTTTAGAAAATATCGATTTTACTCTTGCTTATAATGAAGATAATACTGTTGCCTATATCACTAGTAGTGCGCTTCCAATACTGAAAAATCCTGGTTATCTCAAAATAGAGATAGATAAAGGTGTTACATCCTCACTCGGTGGTGCTCCGGTTTTCACAACAGTTGCTTCAACTATCAACCTACCGGGTAAATATAATCTTGAAATCATTGACAGTGAACTAGATATTGTTTCAGGCACTAATAATGACCTAAAACAAGTATTAAATATTTCTTTATCTCAAGTAGTCAACGATGAAGAATTAGCTAAAATGATTAGAGTTTGGCAACTACCTGAAGATAACAATAAAAATAATAACGATGAAGAAAAAAAATATGATGATGATGATGATGATGATGATGATGATGATTATAATTATAGTTTTGAGAGATATTTTGAACAAAGCTCTATTTACGTCGATGAGAAATTACTCGCACAAGCTAAACCTGTTGAATTAAAACTAAGAAAAGGTGAAGACAATGATAATAAGGTAGTGAGTTTTGACTTACAAGCTGATCAGAAATCTAAGCTTTATATTGTTATCGACCGAAATTTAGTTGCGCAAAATGGTTATATTCTTGGCGAAGAATATAAAAAAGTTTTAACCGTACCAAAATATTCGAAATTTGCTAGCTTTACTTCATCAGGTTCTTTGTTATCGCTTTCTGGTGAGAAGAAAATACTATTGGTTTCTCGAAACATTAAACATTTGAAACTTCAAATTGATCGTGTTATCCCTTCTCAGCTTCATCATTTACCTTCATTTAATAGAGGTTATTCTTTGGAAGATATGGACTTTGGACGTAATTCTAATGACCATTTTGTCGATAGATTTGTATTTACTAAAGAAATAACGGGTCCAGCTCAATCAGTTCAAGAGACCGCCTTCGATCTAACCAGTTACTTAACTAAAAATACCAATGATGTTAAAAATCGAGGCGTCTTTATACTCTCCGTTTATGGTAATGATGGTCTTAATGATGATGGTAAACATCAAAAACCAAATAAAATCAAATATAATTTTATGCAATCACGTCTTATTGTCGTAACAGATTTGGGAATTATTGCCAAGAAATCTCTCGACAACTCTTATGATCTGTTTATCCAGTCAATAAATACAGGGGAACCGGTCAGCAACGCAAAAGTGACTGTCATGGGTATCAACGGTGTGACTATTACGTCACAAGTGACTGATGAAAGCGGACATGTCAAATTTTTACCGTTATCTGAATATGATCAAGGTGTAAAACCAGTTGTATTTATTGTTGAGAAAGATCAAGATTTATCGTTTCTGCCGATTGACAAAAGCTCGACAAATTTAGAATTTTCACGATTTGGGACATATGGTGAAGAAGAAACCGTTGACGGTGGTCAGTTACGCTCACATATCTTTACTGATCGTGGTATTTACCGCCCCGGCGATACTTTACATGTCGGTACCATTGTTAAAGCACAAAAATGGGCTAAATCATTAGCCGGCATAACGTTAGAAGCAGAAATCCATGATGCCAAATCTAATATAGCACTGAAAAAACCAATAGTGCTTGATAATTCAGGTTTTAATGAAATCAGTTATAAAACCAGTTATAGTTCCCCTACCGGTGAATGGTTTATCTATTTATATCTAAAAAATGACAATGAAAAGCAACGAATTTTATTAGGCATTGAATCATTTATTGTTCGTGAATTTGAACCGGATAAAACACAGGTATCACTAAAATTATTACCAGAAATTAAAGCAGGCTGGAGAAAACCTGAAACATTAAAAGCACAAATTACCGCTAAGAATTTGATTGGAACAGATGCAGCTAATCGCCGTGTAACAAATACATTAATTCTTCAGCCGTTTTCCACTCAATTTACAAAATATGAAGATTATTATTTTTATAGTTCTTCTTTAGTTAACGATCAAAGTTTCAAGGTAGAATTAGACGAACAAAATACCGATGAAAATGGTATTGTTAATGTCGATATTTATAAAAATCTCAATAGTTTTAAAGGCAATTACATACTCAAAATGCTAACCGAAGTCTTTGAACCTGATAGTGGGCGAAGTGTCGCTGCAACAGCAACAACATTAGTATCGCCTAATGATTACCTTGTTGGGGTTAAAAAAGACAATTATGATTGGAATTTTTTCAAAGATTCTAAAAATTATTTGGAATTTATTGCTATCAATCCATTACTGGAAAAAATTGATCTCAATGATTTGAAACTCTCAGTTTTTGAAGAGAAAAAAGTTTCTGTTTTGGTTAAGCAACCGTCTAATAACTATCAATATGAATCACGTTCAAAAGTCTCGCTAATATCACAGAAGCCTTTTGCGATCAGCAAAGATAAAACAATTTATCAGTTTGATACGCAAAACCCGGGTAATTTTATTATTGAAATCAGGGATAAGAATGATAATTTACTACACAAAATTCAGTACGAAGTTAAAGGGGATTCAAATTATGAACGTTCATTTTACCGTAATTCAGGGTTAGATCTTAAAATTGATAAAACCAATTATAATCCGGGAGATGAGATAGAAATCGCTATTAAAACCCCATATGTTGGTAGCGGTATAATCACTATCGAGCGGGATAAGGTTTATGCATGGAAATGGTTCCACACTGATACAACTAGCTCAATACAAAAGATCACAATACCGCAAGATATTGTCGGTAATGCTTATATTAATATACAGTTTATTCGAGATCCAAACTCTGAAGAAATATTCCTCAGTCCGCTTAGCTATGGTGTTGTACCATTTAGAATTAGTACTACCCAGTTTGACGATAAACTCACCTTGCAAGTACCAGAAAAAATAAAATCGGGTAATAAACTTCCTATTACCTTGCATAGTAATTCCCCGCAAAAAGCCATTATTTTTGCGGTTGATGAAGGTATCTTACAAATTACAAAATATAGGCTCGTAAATCCTTTAAACAGTTTCTTTGCTAAAAAGCAACTATCTGTTAAAACTTTACAAATTATGAATATGATTTTGCCAGAGTTTAGACACCTAATTTATAGTTCTGCACCAGGGGGAGATAACGGAAATAATATGGAATTTGCCGGTCATCTCAATCCATTTAAACGCAAAGGCGATGAGCCGATAGTTTATTGGTCAGGTATTATTGATGTAAACGGAGATAAAACCGTTGAATATCAAGTCCCTAACTATTTTAACGGTGAGTTAAGAATAATGGCTGTCTCAGTGGGTGAAAACACCATGGGGCGCACGCAAACATCAACAACAGTACATAATGATATTGTGTTGCAACCAAACGCGCCTTATTTTGCAACGCCAAATGATGAATTTGAAGTTAGCCTTAATCTGACAAATTTAATTGAAAATATGGGTGATAAAACTATTCCAATTAGTGTTAATGTCACAACTACCCCACACCTCTCAATTATCGGTGAAAGCGAAAAAACAATCGAGCTGGCAACCGGTAAAAATGGCGTATTGAATTTTAACTTTAAAGTCAATTCTCAGCTTGGCAATGCTGATCTGCACTTCACTGCCGTAGCTGGTGATATTAAGGTAACAAGAGATATCAGTCTTTCTGTTCGACCGAGTAGCGAATATCGTCTCACCACGATGATGGGACGAATCGATGGTCACAAACAAGAGTTTACTGGCTTTAGGGATATGTACAGTGAATTTAGTAAACGTCAGGCATCGGCATCCTATTCACCATTTGTACTGAGTAAAGGTTTGGGGACATATTTGCAGAATTATCCTCACAACTGCTCTGAGCAAATTATTAGTCGTGCTATTCCTGCTTTAGTCGCAAAGAAATATGCTGATTTTGATTTAATTTCTCAAGAAGAAAATATTTCTCTATCAGATGTGTTCCAAATTCTGCAATCACGCCAAAATAGTTCAGGTGTTATTGGATTATGGTATCCAACCAATGAAGAGGATCCGTTTGTGACATTATATGCGGTTCACTTTATGCTTGACGCAAAAGATATGGGACAAGCTATTCCACAAAAAATGCTCGATAATGCTAATCACTATCTAGAATATTTAGTAAATCGTGTTGCTTTTGATTTAAATCAAGTACGTTCACGAGCTTACGCTATTTATTTATTGACCCGGCAAAATAAAATAATGACCAACTATCTAGCATCCCTTTTAACCGATTTAAATAGAAAATATGATGCTTCTGAATGGGAAACCGATATTATGGCTATGTATATCGCATCTTCTTACAAGATGCTCAAAATGGATAAACAAGCTGAAGAATTATTAAAACCTGTCTGGAAAAAAATGGAAAAAGCTTATGATAATGCATGGTGGACAAATAACTACTATGATCCATTAGTGGTAGATGCAAGCAAAATTTACCTAATTAACAAGCATTTCTCAGAAAAAGCACAAGATATTCCTGCCCAAGCGTTGGAAAATATGGTGTTAATGCTCAATAAGCAAAAATACACAACGCTATCAGCAGCAATGACAATAATGGCATTAAGCAATTATTCTTCAAATATTGTCAATGCTCAATTAACCAACGATTCACTACAAATTAGTACAGCATCAAGAGGTAGCGATAAACAAAAATTGATTGCCAATTTACAAGGTATACTGGCGAAAGCGAAATTTGCTGCTGAGGATAATACCCTATATGTAAATAACGTTACCGATTTACCTGCATGGTATATGATTTCACAGCAAGGCTATGATAAAAACATTTCAAGCGAGCCGATTAAATCCGGACTTGAAATCTATCGTGAATTTACCGATAAAAATGGCAAACCTGTTGAACAAGTCGAACTGGGAGAGACAATTAATGTCACGATCAAAGTTCAAGCCCTATCTCAAGAAGGTGCGACCAACATTGCAGTTGTAGATCTATTGCCTGCCGGCTTTGAAGTGGTACAACAAGCCATGAACTCAGAGCAAAGTGATAATGAGGATGACAATGGCGATGAGCAAAACGGTTGGCAATCGCCGATAGCCATAAAACCCCATGGCTACACTTGGTATCCTGATTATACCGACGTCCGTGAAGATCGAGTCATTATCTATGGTTCTACCGACCAAGGCGCGGTAAAAGAATTCTCTTATCAAATAAAAGCCACCAATGTTGGAACTTATACCATACCACCTTCATTTGCTGAAGCAATGTATAATCGTGATATTCAAGCGATATCAAAAGCAGGCAACAAAATTAAAGTGGTATCACCACCACAATGATTAAACAACTAGACATATCGATTTTAAAACGGGCTTATCGCCCGTTTTTTTTACCGAATATTTAACGAAGAAAAAACAAATGATCGCATTAATGATCAACAAATAGCGAAACTATTAACTTCCTCTCAATAAACCCTATGAAAATACAAATACATATCACCAGCGCATACCTAAAAAAGATCGTAAATTAAGATTTTTAATATCATGTTTTTACGCAAAGTAGTATAATTTATCACTTGTTTTATTAATTATATTTGTTGGTCTTTTCTAATCCTTGTCAAGAAGTTTCAGAAATACCCTACGTTTTAGTAAAAAATAATCATTATAAAGCTTTATAAGATCTGATCTGTCTATAAGCATTAAGGGATAAGTTAAAATGGAATTACTACGATCTATTCTGCAATTACCTTTTTACATTTTGCAAAAAGGTTGGGAAATAATACGCTATTTCATCGTATTTTTATTTTATTTGATTAAAGCTATTTTCTGGCTTTTTAGCCCAATTATTGGTGAAATTAATTGGTCTACACCGAGTTGGTTACCAAAGGCAAAAGCCATTTATAATACAATTGGTAATGCATTGAATAAAAGAAAATTGTTGATAGGATCGACAATAATTCTTGGAACACTTACTTATATGGGGGCAAACTATGCTTACCATTGGTATTTAAACCGTCCACAACCTATCATACCTGCCCCAATTGTTAAACAAAATTACAGTGTGCGAATTACGCCGCCAAATAGATCTTATGATCAATTAACCCTCTATTTTGTTGGCGATATTCGCTCTCCTGCCCCTTTAGACAAAGTAAATAAAGAAATTACCGAAGGAATAACGATAACACCGCAAATTGAAGGAACGTGGAAATGGAGCGATGATAGAACGATTACTTTCAAGCCTAACGTTGCCTATTGGCCACTTGGCGCTGAGTATAACATTACCTTAGATGACTCTAAATTGTTAGCAGAAAACAGTTATCTACCGGGAGATTTACCCGGCATCACTTTCACCACACCTTCTTTCAATTACAGTTTAGGCTATCAAGGTAAACTCTACTCAGATCCGACTCAAGACAATGTGAGAAATGTTTTATATACAGTATATTTTTCCCACACAGTAGATAAGCCCACTTTTGAAAAAAACATAAAGCTTGCAATGTACGAAGATGGAGTAGATTATCACCAAGACAAATTTCTCAATAATATCGATTTTACTATCGCTTACGAACAAGATGACACCATTGCCCATATCAAAAGTAGCCCTGTCCCATTTTTAGAAAAACCGGGGTATGCGAAACTAACCATTATGGAAGGTGTAAGTTCCACTATGGGTGGCAAACCAGTTGAATCAATTGCCAATTCAAAAGTTGCCATTCCGGACAAATATAATCTTGGTATTATTAATGCTGATGTGAAACTTGTTGAAGAGAGCAATGAAAAGATACAACAAGTATTAATTGTCTCTTTAACACATCCGGTAAAATCGGAAGATCTCACTAAGGTGGTTAAAGTTTGGCAATTAAGTGAAAGCACAAGCAACTACGAACATCACTACTATTACGATGAAATAACAGGTAGAAACCAAAGTATCTTTAAGGTACCAGAAAAAGAGCTAGAAAAAGCTAAACCGATTGAGATAAAACCAATCGCAACTGAACACGCTTATCAAACTGCACTGAGTTTCAAAATAGATGCAGATCAAAAATCAAAACTTTATATCGAAGTTAACCAACCTTTATCTGCTCAAAATGGTTATTTCTTAAAAAATAGTTATCGGCATATATTAACCGTTCCGGAATATCCAAAACTTGTTGATTTTGCCGCATCAGGATCGTTATTATCACTATCGGGCGAGAAAAAAATAGCACTCCTCTCCCGTAACTTTAGTAATTTAAGACTTGAAATCGATCGGGTTATCCCTTCTCAATTACAACATTTAATCTCATTTAACCAATCTTACGACTTTGAAGATATGGATTTTGGCGAAATGGATAATGATCACTTTGTCGAAAAATATACAGTCAGGAAAGAGGTAAAAGGCTCCCTTCAAGCCATTACACAAACAGAAGTTGATCTTTCTAAATATTTAACAGCCAATAATAAAGATAGAAAAAATCGAGGGGTATTTTTACTTAGAGCCTATGGCGATGATTATGATGGCGACCGTTTTATGAGTTCACGCTTTATGGTAGTGACCGACCTGGGAATTATTGCCAAAAAGTCGCTCGACAAATCTTATGACCTGTTTATCCAATCAATTGCAAGTGGTGCTCCGGTTAGTAATGCTAAAGTAACGGTTATGGGAATGAATGGCGTTGCCATTACTTCCAAAAAGACCGATCACACAGGACATGTTAAATTCTCAGCATTGTCAGAATACTATCGAGGTATTAAACCACTGTTATTTGTGGTTGAAAAAGATAGAGATTTATCTTTCTTACCTATCTCCAGCTATGATCGTGATCTTAACTTATCACGATTTGATATAGGTGGTATTGTTGAGACAATCAAAGGTGGTGAATTACGTTCCCATATCTTCTCAGATCGCGGCGTTTACCGTCCGGGTGACACGTTTCATATTGGAACCATTGTCAGAGCACAAAACTGGGCTAATTCATTGACTGGCATAACATTGGAAGCAGAAATTTATGATGCTCAATCTAATTTGGTATTAAAAAAACCCATTGTCCTTGATAAATCAGGATTCAATGAATTAAGTTATAAAACCAACTACAGCTCCCCAACGGGTGATTGGTATATCTATTTATATCTTAAAGACGATAACGAAGATGAACGAATCTTATTAGGCACAAGTTCGATTGTGATTCGTGAGTTTGAACCGGATAAAACGACCGTCTCGTTAAAATTATTACCGGACATTAAACAAGGTTGGGTGAAACCCGAACAGTTACAAGCTGAAATTACCGCTAAAAATTTAATCGGTACTGATGCCGCTGATCGCCGTGTAACAAATAGTGTAATCCTTGAACCTTCTTACCCGCACTTCAAAAAGTATGAAGATTATAGCTTTTATGAATCGATTTCAGCGCATCGAAAAAGCTTCAAAGTCGAGTTAGATGAAGAAGAAACCGATGAAAATGGTCAAGTTAAAATCGACCTTCATAAAAATATGGAAAGCTTTGAAGGCAATTACATGCTTAAAATGCTAACCGAAGTATTTGAGCCGGATAGTGGCCGAAGTGTAGCTGCAACTGCAACAACATTTGTATCACCTAGTGATTATATTGTCGGTGCTAAATCTGACGGCAATTTATCTTATATTAATAAAGATTCAGATCGTTATTTAGATATTATTGCTATCAACCCAATTCTTGAAAAAATTGAACTGAGTGATTTAACACTGTCTGTCACCGAACAAAAATATGTTTCAATTTTGGTTAAGCAACCGTCAAATACTTATCAATTTGAGTCACGTTTGAAAGAGTCAGTTATCTCAGAGCAACCTTTTGCGATTAACAAAGATAAAACAATTTATCAGTTAGATACGCAAAATCCGGGTAATTATATTATTCAAATTATGGATAAAGATAATCAGCTATTGTATAAAACTCGTTACACCGTTGTAGGTAATTCAAATGTGACACGTCAATTAGACCGCAATGCAGAGTTAGAACTTAAGATCAATAAAACCCAGTTTAATCCGGGCGATGAAATTGAGATCGCAATCAACGCGCCATATGTCGGTAGCGGTATTATCACTATCGAGCGGGATAAAGTTTATGCATGGAAATGGTTCCATACTAATACAACCAGTTCCGTCCAAAAAATCAAACTACCTAAAAATATGAGTGGTAATGGCTACATTAATGTTCAATTTATTCGTGATCCAAATTCCGATGAAATATTTATGAGCCCGTTAAGCTACGGCGTTATACCATTTAAAATTACCAACAATCAGTTTGACGATAAACTGTCGCTGCAAGCACCAGCAAAAATAAAATCGGGTGACAAACTCCCAATTACTTTGCATACCAACAGCCCTCAAAAAGTGGTAATTTTTGCGGTAGATGAAGGGATCTTACAAGTTTCGAATTATAAACTTAAAGATCCGTTAAACAGCTTTTTACGTAAAAAGGCGCTCTCAGTACGAACGTCACAAATTTTAGATCAGATATTGCCGGAGTTTCGTCATTTAATCGCCCATTCAGCACCGGGAGGCGACGGCGATAATGATGATGTGCTATCCGGTCATCTTAATCCATTTAAACGTAAAATAGATGAACCTGTCGCTTATTGGTCGGGTATTATTGATGTTAACGGTAATAAAACCGTTGAATATCAAGTACCTAATCATTTTAATGGGAAAATTCGAATCATGGCCGTTTCGGTAGGCGAGAAAACCATGGGTCATACCCAAATGTCAACCACGGTAAGTAATGATATTGTATTGCAACCTAATGCCCCCTACTTTGCCGCACCAAATGATGAATTTGAAGTGGCGCTTAATGTGACTAATTTGATTGAAAATGCTGACGATAAAGCTACCGCAATTAATATCGATGTCACAACAACCCCACACCTTTCAATTATCGGTGAGAGCAAAAAAACGATTGAGCTGGCTAATGGCAAAAATGGGGTACTGAAGTTTAAGTTTAAAGCCAATACTCAATTTGGCAGCGCTGATCTGCATTTCACCGCGACCGCAGGTAAAATTAAAGTCGAGCATGACGTAAGTCTATCTGTTCGCCCACTTACTGAATATCGCTTAACCACCATGATGGGACGAATGGATGGACATAAACAAACCTTTACTGATTTAAGGGATATGTTTAATAGTTATAGTAAACGTGATGCATTGGTCTCTTTCTCGCCATTTGTGCTGAGCAAAGGTTTAGCGACCTATTTGCAGGACTATCCACACTACTGTTCAGAGCAAATTCTAAGTCGGGCGATTCCTGTTTTAGTTGGCGGCAGCTATCGTGAATTTAATTTAGCAGCCAAAGAAGGCATTACCCCTTTATCGGAATTGTTCCAAATTTTGCAATCACGTCAAAATAGTGAAGGCGCTATTGGATTATGGTATTCAACTTATAATGTTGATCCGTTTATTACATTATATGCGGTTAACTTTATGCTTGAAGCAAAAGATATGGGGCAAGCTGTTCCACAAAAAATGCTCGATAATGCCAATAAATATTTGGAGAAATTAGCTACATCTTATAAGAAAGATTTCTATAATTTACGGTTACGTGCTTATGCCAGTTATTTATTAACTCGACAAGATAGGATAACGACCAGCTATTTAGCATCCATTTTACAAGATCTCAATAATAACTATGATTCATCAGCATGGGAAACTGATATTATCGCTATGTACATTGCATCTTCTTACAAGATGCTCAAAATGGACAAAGAGGCAGATAAAATCTTAAAACCAATTTGGCAAGAAATGTCAAAAGCTTATAACAAAGCTTGGTGGACGCATAACTATTATGATCCATTAGTCATCAATGCCAGCAATATCCACTTTATCAGTAAACATTTCCCTGAAAAAGTGAAAGACATCCCTGCTCAAGCGTTGGAAAACATGGTTTTAATGCTCAATAAGCAAAAATACACAACCCAATCGGCGGCAATGACAATATTAGCCTTAAGCAGTTATTCATCAAGTATCGCCAATGCGCAATTAAAGCCTGATTCACTCCAGATTAGTGCGACATCAAAAGATACCGATAAACAAAGAATCATTGCTAATTTGAAAGGCATTTTAACCAAAGGACAATTTAGCGAAGCGGATAAAACCTTGAATGTGAAAAACAGTACCGATTACCCTGCATGGTATATGATTTCACAACAAGGTTATGATAAAAATATTCCAAGCGAGCCGATTAAGTCCGGGCTTGAAATCTATCGAGAATACACCGACCAAAATGGTGCGCCGATTGAGCAAGTCAAACTGGGAGATAAAATCAATGTAACGGTCAAAGTACGTGCCATAGCTGATCAAGGTGCGACCAATATTGCCATTGTTGATTTACTACCAGCCGGATTTGAAGTCGTACAACAAGCGATTAATCCAGAGCAAAAGGATGCTGACGAGGATGAAAATGAGTACGATGATCAATACGCCGAGGATGAAAGCTACGATTACAGTTGGCGATCACCGATAGCGATAAAAACTGGTGGCAACACATGGTATCCTGAATATACTGATGTCCGTGAAGATCGGGTCATTATTTATGGCTCTACCTACAACAATAAGATTCAAGCATTCACTTATCAAATAAAAGCCACAAATATAGGTAGTTATCACGTTCCGCCTGCATTTGGTGAAGCAATGTATGATCGTGATATTCATGCGGTTTCTAAAGGTGGAAGCAAAATCATGGTTGTGCCACAACAATAATCATTTATCTTAATTGTTGGGTAATACAGTTTAAACGGGCTTATCGCCCGTTTTTATATTTTAATTGCCGATATTCATCACCTTGTAAGCAAATCGATACGGCTTTTATCAATCGATTTAAGATTGGCTTTCATATTGGAATTGAAATGGGCATAATGCCCAATTATTTACTGTTCAATCAGTTTTAAAGTGGCAATAACCGGAATATGATCACTCACTAAAGGCCATTTAATCCCGTTCCACTCTTCACCATTATTTGGAATAATTAATTTTTCAACTTCCCATACCTGATTACGGCTAGTGAATATATGGTCAAGATCTAATCCGGGATTTCCGGCTGGCCATGTTCGGGTATCGACATTTTCTTGTTTAACTAAAGTCCAATATTTTTCAAACTCTTTAACAACCCGATCATTTTTAACCGAATTAAAATCACCCAATAAAATCATTATGCCGGAAGCAAGATTCGGAAACTCCTCGTCTAAATCCAGATCATCAAAAACGATGCTATTAATAAATCGTGCTTGTGACATTCTTACCTCATCTTCTTCATGCCAATCAAAGTGAGAGTTAAAAATATAGATAGGAGAATCAAAACCCGGCACGTTGATTTTACTTAGCATCAATGCTCGTTGTTCATAATCGCCCGACGGCAACAAAAACACCTTAGTTTTTTCAATTGGATACTTAGATAATATTGCATTACCATAATTGCCGCCTTTCATATCGGTAGCTTTACCAAAGGCGTAATACATACCGGTTTTTTCGGCAATGATTTTGGCTTGATCTAAGCCGTTACTGCGTGTGGTATTTTGATCGACTTCTTCCAGTGTGACGATATCCGCATTCATCGATTTAATCGCTTTAGCGACTAAATCAAGATCAACGGTATGCTTTCTTAATCCACCCGCTATATTGTAATTTGCAACGGTAATTTGCGGTTGTTTATCTTTTTCATATACTTTGTTTGGCGAGCTATAATACTGCGACTGAACTAAATCTTGTGATGCATAAGCATGAGAAAACCAAGCCAATAATCCAACTAGCCCTAATACAAAAAATTGTTTTTTCATCTGTTTTTTCCTATAGCAAAATGTGCTTAAAAGTTTGAATTTTTTCAAACTTACCTATACTAAAATAGATATACGCTTTTAAATGCGATCTGTATCACAAGTTAAATTTTTATTATTAAATAAGTTATTATTACTTTTCTAACAACAATAAAAAAGCCATGAGATAACTGCATGGCTTTTTAGCGTATAAGACTAAATTATTTAGTATTTTTTATTATCATTTGCACCGGATAGTGATCGGAATAATTATCAGTAAATTCATCTTTCAAAACTTGAACATCCATGACATCATCTTTCAGTTTGGGTGACACATAAATATAATCATAGCGAAGTGGTGTAGATGCTTGATCATAAAATACTTTGGTTGGTGCAGTGGCAATAAAATCTTTATTCTTTATTTTTAATGCATCAATAAAGCCTGCATCAATAAGATTTTGTTGTACAGTATAACTGAGCTGACCGTTGACTAAGTTTTCTAAGATAGGTCTTTTTTTCTGTTTTTCTTTAATATCATTAAGTAAATTACTTGAGTCATACTCTTTCTTATCTGCCGGCGAGAATGAATTTAAGTCCCCTGCTATAATCCATTTACCGTTAGGATCACGACTGTACTTAATTGAATCGATAATTAAATTCATCTCATCAATTCTTTTCGCTGTCCAGAAAGGATTCATATGGGTGACAACAAAATGGTAATTACCGATATCAGCATATAGCGCACCATGCCATAAATTATCGACAACTTTTTGCACATTAATTATCGGATATTTAGAAGTAATAGCTACCGGGAAAAACGCAGGATCATCAGGTGATTCTTTCAATAAAACCGCATACTTATGCCCATAACTGGCGGCAAATTTTTCGAGCTTTTCACGGGTAAAAAAGTTCATCTCTTGCCAGGCGATTATATCGGCATCCTGTGCTTTCGCCCAATCAATAAACTTCTGTTTACCCTCTGATTCATCTAATTTCATGCCGTTATAGACATTATAGCTAATCATCTTGAGCTCTTTAACATCTTCAATTGCAGCCAATGCGGTTGAGGTACTGAAAATAAGACTACCAATCAGTGCGGCCATTTTTAATTTGTTTTTAATCATAAGATATTCCTTTCTATAATATTAATTGTTATAACAAGTATCATATTGATTGCTATTTCTACAAAACGGTTTTTACAATTTATGTGACCTATGTCAATATTATTCATCTTTAACTCATTGACGAATATCATAAATCAATTTAATTCGATAAGAAAAAAGGGAAAATCTAAAGCTTTTTACAGATAGAACTTGGGTTAAAATTTTTTCATCAAACAGCCAGCCAAATTAAAAGCTTTATTAAAACTTTTTTAGTCATTTCAACTTATTTTAAAAAACAGTTTAATCGGTTTTAAATTAGCTAAGCGTTTTTTCAATCTATTGGGTAAAGATAATCGGATAGAAAAAATATCCTAATTGTCTAATTAGGATATGTTAAACTCAGCAACGTGATAATGAATTAACCTTGCGGCCAAATAAAACGCCCTTTGGCTTCGGGATCTTCATTGATAAACTTTCTTAATGCTTCAGATTGATAAAGTTGTTTAACATCTTTTGCCCATTGGGTATTAAGATTCTCTTTTTTAACAACAACCATTAATTCCAGATTCGGTGATAATTTTTCCTGAACTAATACATTATCAGCCGGCACTTTGCTAAGCCATGCTACACCGCCCGGCATAATTGCATAATCCACTTCACCCAAGGTGCGGGGAATAATTTCAGATAATAAAAGTTTAAACTGCAAATTGTATTTATTTTCGGCAATATCATTCAGACTGGCGGTACCGGTTGGGGTATTTGGCTTAAGTTTGATCCAATTTAACTCTTGCAGTAATAACAGTGCCCGAGCAGTATTAGAAGGATCATTAGGAATAGCAATTGTTTGATTAGGGGCTATCTCATTGACAGAACGATGTGTTTGGGAAAACAGTGCTGCGGATATAGAAGGAATGTGAACTAACGAAACCAAATCATTATTTGTCTCTTTATTGTAGACATCAAGATAAGCTTGATGCTGAGCGGCATTCATATCAATACTTCCTTCAACCAGCGCCGTATTAGCATCTCTTAATGAACTAAAATTAACTAATTTAACTGTGTAGCCCTTTTTTTCCAGTTCCGGTTTAACGACTTTTTCCATTAAAATGTTATGCATACTTGGTGGCAAACCTACCACGATTTCTTTTTTGTCAGCGCTATTGGCTTGCTCCGATTCTGATTTACGATCACAACCAATCAAAGACAGTCCTAACATCATAAACAATGGCAAATAGAGATATTTTTTCATTATTACTCCTTTTTATTCTATTGATTAAATGAATCGTTCAACTCATTTAGGAAAATGTGTATTACTTATCGTAATAACATTATAGATAGGTATGATAAAACGTGATAATACAGAAAAATTATATAGTTATTCTAATAAAGAATATATATTGATTAAAAATTAAATTGCTCTGATGTTTATGCTTAAGTGAAACAGAAACATCAAAGCGATTCATTAATAATAACAAAAAGGTATAAAGTCAAACAAAATTAAATAAGTTTTTAATCAAGCAAGGCGTGGTATTATTGAAGGGAGATTACAAATAATAACGCTTTTTTATCGTACTATTGATAAATCTGTTCTAAATAACCGTCTAACCTGCATGTAAAATCTAATTAATTCGATTCATACTCTCTTTCACCCATTTAATAAATGCCCTTATTTTAGGATTACGCTGGTTACTTCCGGTAATAATATAGTAACGCTGTTTGCAAGTTGCAACCATATCCGGGAACGGGATAATCAATTCACCCGACTCAATGTATTTTTTAATGATATGATGCCGTCCCATTGCAATACCGGTATGATTCATAGCTGCGGTTAACGCCAAATCAGAACGGTCAAATAACATCATCGGAATCGAATAAAAATCATAATTTAGATTAAATTGTCGCTGCCATGTCTCCCATTCATCAAAGTTTGAATCATAACCCCATGCTTGATAATCGTGTAATAAAAAACAGTGTTTAAGGTTATCAAAGTGATCATTTAAATTATATCTCTCTGCATACTTTGCACTACAAACAGGGGTAATCGATTCATGCATTAAATGGTAACAATTTAAATCCTTATGTTCTAAATCATCATAATAGATCGCCAGATCAATGCGATGCTGGTTAAAATTAATCATTTCATTACCTGTTAAAATATTGACCGTGATATACGGGTGTTTGGTAATGAATTCTGAGATTCTAGGCACCAGCCAGCCTTGAGCAAAAGTCGGTCTGGCATAAATCGTTAATTGGCCGGCTAACTCCTGACTTTTGATTTCTAAAATCTCTTTATTTAACTGAGCCAAAGATTTTTTTAGAATATTAAATAGATTTTCACCGTCATTGGTTAATTTAATACGCCGATGTGACCGAATAAACAGTTTAAAACCTAACTCCTCCTCCAGCTTATTAATTTGATGACTAACAGCACTCGGACTAATACATAACTCATCAGCTGCTTGAATAAAAGAACAGTAACGCGCGGCTGCTTCAAAAGTGTGAAACTTTGCTAATTGATAACGTGAAACCAATCGATTAGTTGTAAAAATGCGATCATCATCAAACATTACTCTCTCCTTTCTGAAAAATTCCGTTATTAAACTATAAATATTGCTGAAAACATATCCAATTGATCACAAATTATTAATTTCATGATACAAATCACATCTTTAACTGAAACTAGTTCATGCTAACGTGATTATTAATCATTTGTCAGTTTGGGATGCTTAAAATCTAATACTCACTCACTCTTTACTATACAAGGAAAACATGATGGATTCACAATTTTGGGTTTTAGGTGTTTTAGTAACAAGTATTTTGTTAATTGTAATTAGTATCGTCAAATGTAAACTTCATCCTTTTTTAGCCTTATTATTATCCAGTTTTTATGTGGGTGCTTTAATGGGAATGAAACCACTAACAATGATATCATCGATTCAAGATGGCATCGGTGGCACGCTGGGTTTTTTAGCTGCCGTCATCGGTTTAGGAACAATTTTAGGTAAAATGATGGAGATTTCCGGTGCCGCAGAGCGCATTGGGATCACCCTACAAAAATGCCGTTGGTTATCCCCTGATGTCATTATGGTGTTAGTCGGTTTAATCTGTGGTATCACTCTATTTGTTGAGGTTGGGGTTGTATTACTTATCCCGTTAGCATTCTCAATAGCTAAAAAAACCAAAACCTCGTTATTATTGTTAGCCATCCCTTTATGTACTGCGTTAATGGCAGTGCACTGCATTGTACCACCACACCCTGCTGCATTATATGTCACCAATGCATTAGGCGCGGATATTGGTAGTGTGATTATTTATGGTTTAATTATCGGATTAATTGCGTCATTAGCGGGCGGTCCGATTTTTTTACGAATGATTAAAAATAAAATTCCCTTCAAAGCTGTACCGGAACAATTTTCCGATTTAAAAGTGCGAACTGAAGATGAGTTACCTTCATTAGGCGCAACCCTGTTTACCGTATTGCTGCCTATTATTCTTATGTTGATTAAAACCACCGCTGAATTAAATATGGACAAAACCAGCACCGTCTACTCCATACTTGAATTTATCGGTAATCCAATTACCGCTATGTTTATTGCTGCATTTGTCGCCTATTATATTCTAGGTATTAAGCGCCATATGAGCATGGCAACATTATTGACAAAAACAGAAGATTGTTTTTCATCTATTGCCAATATTCTGTTAATTATTGGGGCTGGCGGCGCATTTAATGGTATCTTAAAAGCCAGCGGATTAAGTGATAGTTTAGCGGGCATTTTATCACATCTGGATATGCACCCTATTTTATTAGCCTGGTTAGTCGCCATTATCTTACATGCCGCTGTAGGCTCAGCGACAGTTGCCATGATGGGGGCAACGGCTATTGTTTCGCCAATGATGTCGATGTATCCCGGTATCAGTCCGGAGATTATCACATTAGCTATTGGATCTGGCGCTATTGGTTGTACGATTGTCACTGACTCACTATTTTGGCTCGTCAAACAATATTGCGGAGCAACAATGAGCGAAATTTTCAAGTATTACACAACAGCCACCTTTATTGCATCAATTGTTGCACTAATAGGCACTTTCGTGTTATCTAATTTTATTTAATGATTCAACAACAAGGAGCGTATATGAGTCAAATCGATACGAAAGCACTAGTTAATGATAAACCACTAGTAGATAAACTGATCAAACTTCAACCATGCAGTTGGTTCAATCCCAACATAACCACATTGGACATTGCCTTACCTTACGTCGGGCTTGATCAATCGGATATTACTGATGCCAGCGAACGGCTTAAACGCTTTGCACCTTATCTTGCTTTAGCTTTTCCGGAAACCGCAGCAACACAAGGGATTATTGAATCGCCTGTTGTTGAAATTGCCAATATGAAAAAAGCAATGGAAGAGCGTTATAAAACCAATTTTGCCGGTCAGCTATTTTTAAAAAAAGACAGCCATTTACCTATTTCGGGGTCGATTAAAGCACGAGGGGGCATTTATGAAGTGTTAACCCATGCTGAAAAATTGGCAATAGAAAATGGTTTACTCACTAAAAACGATGACTATAGCAAGTTGTTCTCTGATGATTTCAAACAGTTTTTTAGTCAATACAGTATTGCAGTCGGTTCAACCGGTAATCTTGGCTTATCTATTGGTATTATGAGTGCCAAATTAGGGTTTAAAGTCAGTGTTCATATGTCAGCCGATGCCCGTGAATGGAAAAAACAGAAATTACGATCACACGGGGTTAACGTTGTCGAATATGAACAAGATTATGGCGTAGCTGTTGAACAAGGGCGAAAAGCGGCACAATCCGATCCTAAATGTTTCTTTATTGATGATGAAAATTCAACAACACTATTTTTAGGCTATTCGGTTGCCGGAGAACGATTAAAACAACAGTTCGATCATATGGGTATTAAAGTCGATAAACAGCATCCGTTATTTGTCTATCTGCCTTGTGGCGTTGGTGGTGGACCGGGCGGTGTTGCTTTTGGGCTAAAAATGGCATTTGGTGATAATGTTCATTGTATTTTTGCCGAACCAACCCACTCGCCTTGTATGTTATTAGGTGTCTATACCGGTCTGCACGATGAAATCGCGGTACAAGATATCGGCATTGATAATCTTACAGCAGCGGACGGCTTAGCAGTTGGACGAGCTTCAGGATTTGTCGGTAGAGCGATGGAACGTCTGTTAGACGGCTATTATACGCTGTCAGATCAGGACATGTATGATCTATTGGCATTACTTGATAAAACTGAACATATTCAACTTGAACCTTCAGCACTGGCCGGAATGTTAGGGCCAATTGTGGTAACAAGCGATGCGCCATACTTAGAGCGTATGCAATTTACCGCTGAACAGTTGCAAAATGCAACCCACCTTGTTTGGGCAACCGGCGGTGGAATGGTACCAAGTGAAGAGATGCAAAAATATTTGCAAGCGGGAAGAAGTTAAAACTTCCCTTACTGACAAATATCACCTTGATATTTGTCAGTAAATCACAAATCTAAAACAAATAATTAAAGTGCGCCGACAATTGGATGCGCTACATAAAGCTCTTCAAGATAGGTTATCTCGTCATCGGATAATGATACCGACAAAGCTCCGACAGCATCATCAAGATATTGTGTTTTTGTGGCACCAACAATTGGTGACGTCACTCCTTTGGCAAATTGCCATGCTAAAGCAATTTGCGTCATAGTGACATGATGTTTTTCGGCAAGTTCCTGCACTCTTTGCACAATTTTTATATCGGCGCTCTCCATTCCGTCATATTTGGCGATAGCGGTTTGATCTGTTTGGCTACGTAACGTATCGGTATGCCATTGCGAGCGTGCCAACCTACCCGCAGCTAAAGGACTATACGGCGTTAATGAAACATTAAATTGTTTACAAATCGGAATCAATTCACGCTCGTCTTCACGATATAATAAATTATAGTGATTTTGCATCGACACAAACTTGGTCCAGCCGTTTTTTTCAGCGGCAAGTTGCAGATTAAAAAATTGATAGCCATACATAGCGGATGCGCCTAAAGCTCTTACTTTCCCGGCTTTAACCAGCTTGTGCAATGCTTCCATGGTCTCTTCAATTGGCGTACTATAGTCAAAACGGTGAATAATATACAAATCAATATAATCGGTACCTAGTCTTTTTAACGAGCCTTCAATCTCTTTTTCAATCGCGCCCTTAGATAAATGGCCTTCATTAAAATAGACTTTAGTGGCTAAAACCACCTTATCTCGCTGGATATTTCTCTTAATTGCTCGACCTACATATTCTTCACTGGTGCCGGCCGAGTAGGTGTTTGCGGTATCAAAAAAATTAATGCCTAAATCAAGTGCATGCTTAATAATTGTTTCACTCTCATCCGGATTGAGCGTCCAAGCGTGCATTTTACTGGCTGGATCGCCAAAACTCATGCAACCCAAACAAAAACGTGAAACTTTAATATCGGTATTGCCTAGTTTTACATAATCCATAATATCCTCTCTTTAACTGCGACATGATGATCTAAAGACCTATTTTGCGATCGGCACATAGCCCTTAGCTGATAAAATCATTGTAATCACAATATTGATTGAGATAAATAAGTGATTGATTTATAGTATCATGAATAATATTCATCAATATACTGCATATGTATAACTTTAATGAGTTAAATTACTTTATCACAATCGCCAAAGCCGGGAGCTTTGTCAAAGCGGCAAAATCCCTAGGCGTCTCTTCCTCCGCCCTCTCCCATAGTATGCAGAGTCTTGAAAGTCGTTTAAATCTTCGTTTATTTAATCGAACAACAAGAAGCATGTCGTTAACCGAAGCAGGTGATCAACTCTATAAGCAAATCGCCCCATTATTTCATTCCATTAATAACGAAGTTAACGCCTTATCTGACTTTCTAAGTACACCTTCGGGAACAATTAAAATTAATGCGTCCAGTCTGGCAACGCAAACAATTCTTTACCCCAAACTGCGCCATATATTAAAACGTTATCCACAAGTTAAAATTGAAATTCAATCTGATAATAATTGGGCGGATATTGTTAAACAAGGATATGATATGGGGTGTCGGATCGGCAATGATCTACCTAAAGAGATGATAGCAGTAAAAATCTCTGATCCATTAAAAATGGCACTGGTAGCAAGCCCGATTTACCTCAAAAATAAAACATTACCGGAAAAAATAAGCGATTTAGATCATCACCAGCTAATCGGATTAAGAATCTCTGCCCAGCATGCTAGCGAATTGACCTGGGAATTTATCGAAAATGGTAAAATCGTCAATTATCAGCCAACCTCTCAATTCACTACCAATAATCATATACGCAAACAAGCAGCCTTAGATGCGCTAGGCATCACGTGGATCGGCCGCCTTGAAGTTGAAGAAGAACTCGCTAATGGAACCTTAATCGAACTTTTACCCAAATTTGCCATAACCTATGAACCTTTTTATATCTACTACTCAAGCCGTAAAGGTCACTCAAACGTTTTCAAATTGGTGGTAGAGGCATTAAAATCCCCCTGACAGGTAACCAATTTCAATCATTCTTCTAGTCTTTATTTTGGATAAAATTTTATTAAATCTAAAGAATATTTAACAATTACTCCCTATTCGCTTTTGAGATAAGTACTTAAGATTGGGGTGTAAAAACTGAGTATTTGCTATTAGGTTTAATAATTAAGAAGTGCGTTATTTGGCGGTTCGATAAAAGAGAGATAATTTATTACATTGGTTTATTTGATGTTTAAGTGGTGCCAGTGGTCGGACTCGAACCGACACGCTTTTAAGGGCGGCGGATTTTGAATCCGCTGCGTCTACCAATTTCGCCACACTGGCATTAAGAAGTGTAAATAAGTAAACGTTGGCATTATACTAAGCTTTGCGATATCTGCAACAGATATTATCGTTAAGCCTTCTGGTTGCCTAAAATTTCAGCTACCATTTGCGTTTCCATGCCGGTAATTTTTTAAGAATGACATAAGCGGTCTGTTTTGCCACCGGATAAATGATATTGTGCTCTTTTGCATAACGTAATGTGACTTCCTGCCATTTTTCATCAAACGTTTTCATCGTCCCGTCTTGATGAGCGCAATGTTTACAATAATTTTTGGAGATATCGTGTAAAGGATAATCGCCGATTGATGTCATTGGCATACCGCAGGCAATACACATTTTCATAATTTAATCCCAATTCACCAAGTGAAAGAAACACATACGGATAACAAAATCCTACTCCGAGTTTAACAGGATTACAAGATGAGTTTAGCAGGATGATAACAGTTTAAAAGTTCAGCTCCATTTGTGGCGTCGTAGATGTGGATTGTTGCTGGCGTTGTTGCTGTATTAGCAAATAGCGACGCCTTAATGCTCGCTGTTTGCATAAACGTAACACGTCTTGTTTTTGACTATTAGATAGCTTTAACCAGTTAAACCGCTCTGCTCTTGATCGATAGCAAGTTAAACAATAGCCTTGCTTATCGGTCTCACAAACACGCTTACAAGGGCTTTGAATATCAAAAAACTCAATCTGATCCAATTTTTACCACATCCTTTTAGGGTGCTGTATAGATGCTTAATGCGCCTTTAACCCTAAAGCTTTACTGAGTACTTTAAAACAATCATCACAATCATGCGCAGCTGCGTGTAATAACGTTTGAGTTGGCGCATGAATCAGTTTATTGGTTAATCGATGCGAAAATTCGGCAAATACCTCATCGATATTCGCACCCTGTTTAATAGCGTTACGAGCCTTGAGTTCTAACTCTCGCTTGATATTTTCGGCATTACGTCGATACTGTACGATATAATCAACCGCTTCTCTGGCTTTTAACCATTCAAGAAAAATTTCCGCTTGCTGTTGAATAATAGCGTGGGCTTCTTTAGCGGCAATTGCACGTTGTTCAAGATTATTCTCAACCGTTTGTTGCAAATCATCAATAGTATAAAGATGAATAGGTTTGAGTTGATTGACTGTCGCTTCTATATCACGAGGCACCGCCAAATCGATAAATAGCATTTGCCGATAATCTCGAGCTTGTAATGCTTGTTTAACCATTGTTTGACTAATAATAGGTGATAAGCTCGCTGTCGAACTAATAACAATATCAACCTCGCTTAGCCGAGCTGCAATATCCGATAAAGCAATCATCTCAGCATCAACAATTGCGGTAAGTTTTAATGCATTTTCAACCGTGCGATTAGCAACAATGATATGATTGAAGTTATGGGGTTTTAAATAACGGGCAATAAGCTCAATAGTTTCCCCTGCCCCAACCAGCATAATATTTAAGCTTGAGGTATCAGTAAATAACTGGCGAGCAACTAAACAGGCAGCATAAGCAACCGATGCGGTATTGGCACCAATATTGGTTTGACTACGCACAATTTTGGCAACATGAAATATCGATTGAAACAGTTTAGTTAATTTGACCGATAAGCAATTTTGTTGCTGTGAATAGTGATAAGCTTGCTTAACCTGACCTAAAATCTGCGGCTCACCAATAATCATCGAATCGATACCACAGGCAACTGACATTAAATGTTCAACGGCTTGTTGCCCTTCATGCCAATAAAATGAATCTCGATAATGACTGATATCAAAATGATGAAATTGCGCTAACCAGTTTTCAACAGACTGTTTAAGCCGTAAATAGTCAGTTTGATGCTCATAACTTAAGTAAATTTCAGTTCGGTTACAAGTCGATAAAATAACACAGCCTTCCACTAAAGGATGTTGGTAAAGACTAGATAACGCTTGTTCGACTAATTCATTAGGAAAAGCCAATTTTTCCCTTAAAGCTAGTGGCGCTGTTTTATGATTAACACCTAATATTGTAATTGACATTGCAATGCTTCTTATTTTAAATTTTTTATTAGAAATAATTATTTTATTAAGCGTTCTTTGGGTTTGTATTATACATAAAAAAAATATAAAGGTTAATTTACAGTTAGATTTTCTTATTCGCTCATTTATCAGTTATAATCATCCTACCCTAGCCTAAACTAACTAAAGAGCTGACTTATGTTTAATAAAATAAAATATGTGCTTGTTATAAGCTTGCCATTGCTAATTACAGCTTGTCAAACGACCAAATATCAAACTACGGCATCATCACAGCAACAATGGCAGATGCATCAACAAGAACTTAAACAAATTACCGCTTTTCAAGTTAAAGGTAGCATAGCCCATATCGGCGAAAAAAACCGCAGCTATGGACGTTTCTTAATCACACAACAATCACCTAATCGTTACGAAATTAGATTAACCACACCGATTGGTACCAATATTTTAACGCTCAGAGCCGAGCCTGATTATGCTCAACTGACTGATAGTGACGGTGGACGTTATGATGATAGAAACGTTGAAAGTTTAATGAGAAGAGTGACTAACGTGAACATTCCGCTTGAGTCATTACACAATTGGTTGAAAGGTTATTCTGATGATCCAAATGCCGATAAATTAGATAATTTGGGTAGATTAGCCGCCACTTCATTTATGCAAAACAATAATAAATGGGCGCTTAAAATTACCAATTATGATACCTATACCTATCACAACAAAAAGATTGATTTACCGGCAACAATTGAACTTACCCATAAAGATGATCTTGTTCGCCTAAAAATCAGCAACTGGACTTTACAATAACGGATAAACCTAATGAAACACTGGTTGTCACCTGCTAAATTGAATTTATTTTTATATATCACTGGTCGTCGTGCTGATAATTACCATAATTTACAAACGCTGTTTCAATTTATTGATTATTGCGACAGCTTAACATTTAACGTTACGGCATGTGATGAGATCAAATTATTAACACCATTTGATCACGTCCCTGCCGATAAAAATTTAATTACCATTGCCGCACAGCGATTAAAAAATTATAGCAATCGGCAGGAATTAGGTGTCGAGATAAGTATTGATAAAAAAATACCAATGGGTGGCGGCCTTGGCGGTGCATCATCCAATGCAGCCACCGTGCTAGTTGCATTAAATCATTTATGGCAACTTAATCTATCAACACAAACATTAATGGAAATCGGGCGTCAAATTGGCGCTGATGTACCGATTTTCATTTACGGACATGCTGCTTTTGCCGAAGGAATTGGCGATCAGTTCCAACGTGTTGATATTGCCGAACATTGGTATTTAGTCAGTTACCCAAATATTGAAGTGTCAACGATAGAGGTATTCAACGATCCTAAGCTGACTCGTGATACACCTTGTCGAACGATTGATGAGCTTCTTTCAATACCCTTTGATAAACTCAGTAATGATTGTGAAAAAGTGGTACGTCAACGTTATCCCAACATTGATGAGTTAATCCATTACCTTTCACAATTTGCCCCTACCCGACTAACCGGCACAGGCGCATGTGTTTTTAGTCAATGCCAATCAAAAGATCATGCTTTGGCATTACAGGCTAAACTTAATAACACCATGTCGGTGAGTAGTTTTATTGCAAGATCATTAAATCATTCGCCTTTGTACCAATCATGAAATCTAACCTTAAGGTGCTCAGTTAAAGCGACTTAAGGTTTATCAAAATTTTTTGCAATTACTATGATTGATTAATTAACCGCATCGCTAGGAATTATAAATAGATGCCCGTTATAGTATTCAACACAGTATAGCCCTTCATAACTGTGATAACCTTGCTCAGCTAATTTCGCTTTTAGCCAATCTTCATCTTTTCCTAAATCTTTAAGTACATCATCTAACGGCTCTTCGTTTTCCAGCACGATTGATGCTATTCCTTTATCGCCTTTTTTAATGACCGACAGTTGCCCATTAGGCTCTAAAATCGCCTTTTCAACTTCGTGTATGGTAAATATGTTTTTCATCCTTAATAAAACGGCAAAACTCGACATGTCTAAATTGACCGCCGCAAATTCATTTAATTTAATTTTGCCTTTATCCATTAATACTATGGGATTACCGACAATAAAGGCTTTGGCATTTTGACTTTTCTTTTTTAAATAGTTGGAAACATACATAATCGTTGTCCACATCAGTAGCACAACCAAAAAATCAAATATCGTTAATTTAGGGTTGTAGATGATGCCGCCAGCAATACCACCCAAAATCATATTACCGATAAAATCAATGCTGGACATTTGAGATAACGATGTTTTACCAGTGATTTTAAGAAATAAAATGATACAAATAAACACGACAAATAATTTCACTGCAATAATTAAGAAATCGTAATAATTCATTTTAGTCTTACTCCAATAGTATTGATAAAACATCAAACAAGTTATAGGGTTATAAAAACAAATGAATAGAACTAAAAACAGCACAGCAGCGAAAGTGACGCTTTTAAGAAAAAATTGACACGATTAATGGTTTAAATGTATTTCGCCCATTTGCGAAATGCCAATGTTGAACACATCTAAAATACCACATAATCTGTTTATTCAATACCACCTGTATTCGGCTGGATCTATTACAGATGATAGTTTAAAGCCAGCAGACTACAGTAACGAACAGCAACGAACCGCAACGCTTAAAGAGCGTGACAAATCTAACCCGATCAAAACCGTTATCGCCTAGTACCGATAACCCAGTCCATGTGCGGTTTTGATTAAAGTTGGATTGAGTGGATCGATTTCTATTTGCTTACGTAACTTAGAAATATGTTGATCTAACGTTCGGCTATTGGGTGAATAATCATAGCCCCATACATAATCAAACAACATATCGCGAGTGACAACCTGATTTTTATGTTGATATAAGCACTCTAAGATTTTTACTTCACGCAATGAAAGCTCAATAACTTGATCATTTCGTTTGGCACAAAGTTCGGTTGGGTAAACCCATAAATCACCAAAAATAAAAAATGGGCTGGATGTTTGATTAGAAGAGAGTTGAGATTTAAGATAACGTTTGGCAATGGCTTTGATTCTTGCTCTGAGTTCGTGGATACCAAAAGGCTTACTCATGTAATCATCGGCACCCAATTCTAAACCAATCACCCGATCAATCTCTTCATCTTTGGCCGATAAAAATAAAATGGGGACATCATCATTAGCTTTGCGAATCTCACGGCAAACAGAGTAACCGTCTAAGTCCGGCATCATAATATCTAAAATAACAAAATCGGGCGGGTTTTTACTAAATAGCTCAAGAGCGATTGTACCATTGGAAGCCTCAATAACGGTGTAGCCTTCCTGCTCTAAAAGATCGGTCATCCCCTTTCGGATATATTGATCATCTTCGACAATTAAAATTTTCATTTTGACTCCATTAAGATTAATGAAAACGCAACGCCTGGTTTCTCATTAGTCACTTTGATACTACCATTGAGCTGTTGGGCTAATTGATTTGCAATAGTTAAACCAATACCAGTGCCCGAAACGCCTTCGGTAATTGAAGAGTTAATTCGATAAAAAGGCTTAAAAATCTTTTTTAATTGATTATTAGCAATACCATTACCATAATCTCGAACGGTAATAATGGCTTTGTGATTTTGTTCAGTCAGAATTAAATCAACTTTTTGGCCATTTGAAGCATATTTCTCAGCGTTACTTAAAAAGTTGCTGATGATCTGTATCACGCTGTCTTGATCCGTATTCATCATAAAATCATAATGAACATCACAAATTAAATTCAGTTCTAAAGACTTGGTTTCCAAAACCGGCCTAAAGGTGAAATAAATTTGCTTTACAAGCTGAGTGATATTGACGGGTTTAATATTGAGTTTAGCTGGCTTATTAAAATTGAGCACATTTTGTACTAATCTTGTCAACCGATTACTTTCACTGGTGATCACATCCAAATAATCCGGTACCGGTTGGACTTCATCAATTAATCGCTCTTTGAGCATTTCAGAATAGAGAGAGATATTGGTTAATGGTGTTTTAAATTCGTGAGACACTTGCCCGACAAAGCTAACTTGTTGTTTTGCCAAACGTAATGTTTGGGTATATTCGCGATAACAATAGAGAGCAAGTCCTAAAATTATCAGAATAAATAAAACAATAACACTGACACCAAAAATATAGATATTGGTTAAATTTGCTGATTGATAATAATAAGTTAATTGCCAATTTTGTAACGGATAATCTAATGAGATCACAATTTCATTAGGGTACTTTTCCCCGTTATTGTAAATCTGCTTTTCATCATTAGATAAATTAAAGCTATCGTTCATTGCCTTTTCATCTAACAGATTGATCACATCTAATGATAATTTAATATTAGAAAGTTCAAAACCGATAATGGTATCTGACTGGATTGACCAATAAACTAGGTAATTATAGGCTTGATACCAACCTGTGCTCGAACGGTGCTGTTCATTTTGAGTATTATGGTTAAATAAAATCGAGTTATCATATCCAATAGATTCAACTAATTGAGACCATTGTTTATCTGTATCATTGCTTAAATATTTAATAACACCATGGTCAATCACAAAAATATTTTTTACATCAGTTTGGATTTGTAACAATTTATCTATATTTGATTCATCATATAATAATATGTCAGACAGACTATTAAAATAGGTCGATCGCTGGGTTAACAGCGATCCAATTAAAGACTTTATATTTTCTGCACGGCTTTGTGCTAACAACTTCTCCTGATTTTCGCGTTTTATTACTTCGTGTTCTAGCGTGCGCCAACCAAGATAGCTAAAAGCCATAATAAATATACAAAGAGATAGGATCGCTGTTAATTTTTTCATAAGTTATTTTTCGATTTTATTTTGTCTCGATTGAAATTGTTTTTCGACCATTTTCTTACGAGCAACTTTTGCATCATCCTTTTCGATTGCATCAGCTAAAGCCTGATTAATACCCATTTGTGCTTTCATCTTTTCGCTAGCTTCGGGAGCGATACCCATGTATCGCATTGATTCTTCTGAAAGCTTCTCTGCAGAAACAGTTAATAGTGATTTAGCTTCTTCCGCTTTTCCTTGATTATACAGTGCCACCGCTTCGTCATTTGCCAGAATAACTTTTTGTATTTCACTTTCAGCAATAATATTTGGATCAACCGCTTTATCTACCACATCTTGTTTATTGGTATAAGCAATATTGACGGTCTGATTTTCTTTTTCTACTTTCTTATTAAGTAAGTCATTATACGAAAATTCGATATTTGCTAAAGTTTTATTTTCGCCAGCTTTTCCTTTTGGTGGAATAACTTCTAATAATACATACCTTTCTTGATTTGCATATAGCTGGTTCATTTTAATAATCACTTTATTACCTTTAATGATACCATCTCGACCCATTAAACGAACAGGTTTTGTGCCATCTTTAAGATTAATGGTAATAACGATATCTTGCGCTACAGTGGACATGACATCTTTAAATTCCCGAACAAATACATTTTCAAGTTTGGAAGTATCATCAACAAATACATGATTACCGTCGCTGTAACTGGCAATTGAAGACATCAGTTGTTCATTATAGTCATCGCCAATACCAAAAGTACTAATGGCAATATTCTTTTTAGCCGCCACAATCGCCAATTCAGATAATTCCGATACAGAAGATGGCCCTATATTAGCTTGTCCGTCCGAAAGGAGGATGATACGGTTAACATTATCCCGTGAAAGTTGTTTAGAAACCTGATTTATCCCTTTACTTACACCGGCAAATAAGGCAGTACCGCCATTTGCAACCAGATTTTTTTCAATTAAACTTATTATTTTTTGTTTATTTTTGACTTTGGTCGAAGACAGAATAACTTCAGCATTAGTATTATAAGCAATAATTGATAAAGTATCGTCCTCATTTAACATATTGACAGCTAAAATAGCGGCTTCTTTCGCTTTTTTGATACGTTCGCCTGACATCGAGCCTGAACGATCAATGACAATTGCCAAATTGATAGGTACACGTCCGGTCGGTTCATTTTTTTCACCAATTAACGATATTCTCAGATAATTCTTTTCTTCACCATTCTCCAGAATAATTGGCTGAGCAAGTTCAGACTGAACTTGAATTCGAGGTTTAACCAAATCGGTAGCCTGACTCATAAAGCTCAATAGGGTAAATCCTACAGCAGTTATTAGTTTAATCATTTTCATTGTTTCATCCCTTTGTGAAAAGTTTATTTAATTATCCAACTTTTGCCAATCAAAATGTCTAATGCATGTATTTATATGTAAAAGTATGTAAAAACAATTACGAGTTTGAAAATAGACCTTTAAACAGGATTGAGGAATAGAATTCCTTTAAAATTTACAGGTTAATATAACAGCAATTGCCTTATTTAACCAACATGTCATTTTTTGTTTATTGCCAGCTTAAAGAGCAAAGGTATATAATAAAAAATTAGCAACTCTTATAGAGAACATATAGAGAATCTTGAATATGACTCAGTTACAAGAAAAACTTGAACTTATCAGAAACAGCATCATCACTATTCCCGATTATCCTAAACCAGGGATTTTATTTCGTGATATTACCAGCTTACTTGAAGACCCTATTGCATTTAAAACCGCTGTTGAATTACTGATTGACCACTATCGAGATAAAAAAATCGATAAAGTTGTCGGCACCGAAGCCCGTGGATTTATCTTTGCCGCCCCTATCGCCTTAGCATTAGGCGTAGGATTTGTACCAGTTAGAAAACCGCATAAGTTACCGCGTCACGTATTTAGCGAAGCGTACCAACTGGAATACGGCACTGATACCCTCGAAATGCATTGCGATGCTATCAAACCTAACGAACGAGTATTAATCATTGATGATCTGCTAGCAACTGGTGGTACTGTTGCTGCAACCGCCAAACTAATTGAAAAAGCAGGAGGCATCGCTCAAGATGCGGCTTTTGTGATTAATTTACCGGATCTGCATGGTAAAACAAAATTAACCGATTTAGGTATTAACTGTTTTACTCTTATCGACTTTCATGGTGAATAACCGACTAAACGGGGGTGAAGCTATCGCCCTCGCACCACCAAAATCAGCATAAAAGCCATGGTTAAGGCTTTACTCATAACTAACGAAATTACTACCATTCTTTAACAGTTCATTAACATATTGCCTTTCCCTTTTCTTTTTTCAAAAGATAATCATCACTTTATCGCTGACCCCAAATCATACATACGCAATCCCCGCATCACAATATAAATGCATAAAAAAGCACATTAATGCTTGATTAAGCCAATAAACTGAATTATTATGCAAAATCTAAGCATAATTATTTATACAGAAAGGAAATGTAAATAGATGAAAAAATTTAGTCATATTATTGCCCGAACACCCGCTAAATCATTGGTTGACGGATTAACTTCAGCAAATTTAGGTAAGCCCGATTATCAAAAAGCCTTAGATCAACATAACAACTATATTCGAGCCTTACAGCAATGTGATGTTGATATTACCATTTTACCCGCCGATGAGCGCTTCCCCGATTCAGTGTTTGTCGAAGATGTCACGCTGTGCACACCGCATTGCGCAATTATCACTCGCCCCGGCGCACCTAGCCGCCGTGAAGAGACTGAAATTATGATCGACACGATTGAACGATTCTACCCAAATAAAGTAGAACGCATTACCGCGCCGGGAACGGTTGAAGCTGGTGATATTATGATGGTTGGTGATCATTACTACATTGGTTTATCTGCCCGCACTAATCAAGAAGGTGCAGATCAAATGATCGCAATTTTGCAAAAATATGGCTTAAGTGGTTCGGTTGTCACTTTAGAAAAAGTGTTACATCTAAAAACCGGCCTTGCTTACCTTGAAAACAATAACTTACTTGCTGCCGGCGAGTTTATTACTAAACCGGAATTTCAACATCTTAATATTATTACCATACCGGAACAAGAAAGTTATGCCGCCAACTGTATATGGGTTAATGGGCGGGTCATTATGCCTTCAGGTTACCCGATAACTAAAGCAAAAATTGAAGCATTAGGTTATATCGTTCTTGAAGTCGATACATCGGAATACCGTAAAATTGACGGTGGTGTAAGTTGTATGTCATTACGATTCTAAACCATAGTTAAACGAGAAATAATAGTTATACGAGAAACAATAATTATACGAGCCTATTTCAATTTAATTGACCAAAAAGAAAACACAATGAATACACCAGTAAGAAAAAAACTCGGCATCCTACCGCTTACCCTTTTGGTGGTAGGTAGTATTGTTGGCAGCGGGATTTTTAGTTTACCGCAAAATATGGCTGAAGGCGCTGGCGCCGGCGCTATTTTGATTGCATGGGTCATTACCCTATTTGGCATGTTAATGCTAACGAGAATATTTCAATATCTCTCAATCCGTTTTTATAAAATTAACGACGGTTTATACGGCTATGTACGTGAAGGCTTTGGCGATTACATCGGCTTTAATGCCGCATGGGGATACTGGATATCAGCATGGATGGCCTGTGCCAGTTATTTAGTGATTCTTTTTAGTGCGATAGGCTCGTTTGATTGTTTTAATTATTTTGGCGACGGAACGACCTTGCCGTCAGTAATTGCCGGACTGATTTTTTTATGGATAGTCCATTTTTTTGTCTTAAAAGGCATCTATCGGGCATTTTTACTTAACTGTTTAGTTACTCTGGCCAAAATCATCCCCATTGGGCTATTTATTATTTGTGTCATTTTGGCATTTAAGGTAAAAACCTTTAAGATCGATTTTTGGGGCTCACCACAGCTTGGCACAATCATCGAGCAGATCGAGCACACCATGCTTTACACGGTTTGGGTCTATTTAGGTATTGAAAGTGCGACCGTCTATGCTGCTCGAGCCAAAAATATGATCAGCATTAGTCGAGCAACATTTTTTGGCTTTGCCATCACCAGTCTGTTATTGGTTTGTGTTTCGGTCTTATCGTTGGGCGTTGTGCCACAAAATGAACTTGCCGAAATGAAAAACCCGTCTATGGCGTTAGTGATTGAGCGAGTCGTCGGCAGTTGGGGTGCAACCTTTATTAATCTGGGTTTGATTGTTTCAGTCAGTGGCGGCTTATTATCATGGCTGATGTTAGCGGCTGAAATGCTCTTTCTCACCGGACAAGGTGAAAAGCATACCGTACCAAAATGCTTTGGTAAACTTAATAAAAACGGCACCCCGGCCAATGCGTTATGGTTAACCACGTGTTTGGTTACCATTTTAATTATTCTGGCGCACTTTCATCAATCCGGTTACAACACCTTGATTCAGTTATCGACATCAATGGTACTTATCCCCTATTTATTAGCGGCGCTGTTTGTGTTTAAACTCGCTTTAAATCGTGGTAAAGCTTATCTGATATTGATTGGCTCAGCCGGATCTATCTACGGATTTTGGCTGATTTATGCAGGTGGCATGTCCTATTTACTGTTATCGATGATTTTATATAGTGTGGGGCTGGTTTTTTATCTTTATGCCCGCAAACAGCGAAACTTACCTGCATTTAGCTATCTGCATGATAAACTTTATGCGATAGCAATCATTACACTGGCAATCATTGCTATCATCTATTTTTATATCCTGCCAAGTTAATATCAGTAAATGGCGTTATTTTCTGAACAGATAAAAGTCAGTTAATAGCGCTCTGAACGCTTTTGAGTAACGCCCGTCAACATCACGCATACAAAGTTGCTGGGTTAAGACATTGTGCGTTGGCTCAAAAGCAAACGCCATTAGTGACAGCGAATAGTCTTTATCTGCACTATAGTTAACATTCATCTGCTGGTGTAAATAGAGCTGATTTGACTCACATAACATCTTAAACTGATCGGCTAAGTGATAAGGCAGGACTAAACAAAAAAGCCCGTTTAACGACAACAGTCGTTTAACTGAGGCAATAAGCTCTGTAAAGCTTAACGTTTCAGTATAACGCGCAAACTGCCGCCTTGTAGTTCGACAGGCAACGGCTGAGGCAAAATAAGGCGGATTGGTCACAATCAGATCATAACAATGGGCTTGATTTAATTGAAACTGATTAAGATCGGCAGTCATCGCATTAATCGATTGAAAATCGGCTTGCAAGCTATTTTGCTGGCACTGTTTAACCGCTTGCTCATCAATATCAATCGCATCGATTTGACAATCGATACCTGCTAAACGTTGCGCTAGCATTAACGCAATCACACCACAACCGCAACCAATATCCAACACCTTTTTGGGCATCGGTTCCAGTGGCGTCCAAGCACCTAATAAACAGCTATCGGTCGTCACTTTCATTGGGCTGTTATCGTGGGCGACAAAAAAGCGCTTAAAGGTAAATCCGCCTTTTTTTAATGCTGTTTGATCAGTTGTCATGGCAAAATTTCTTAAATAAAGGTTTATTGGACGCAACCGCATCCGCCCAGCGTGTCGGCTCCGGTAAGCGATATCCCCGTAAACATAAGTTCACCCATTTGAGTGCACTATCGAAACTAACACGATGACCGGGTGAGATAAATAACGGATTACAGTTATTTTTGCTTTGTAGAACCCAACCAATTTGCGCCTGTTTATCAATTAACGCAGTGACATTACCGGCGACTTTGGCAATCGGCTGAAATTGACCGCAAAGACGCTTTTTAGCCACACCAATAGTTGGCATATCCAATAACAACCCAAGATGGCTGGCGATACCTAAGCGGCGAGGATGGGCAATGCCTTGACCGTCGACAAAAAGCAAATCCGGTTTATGTTCAACTTGTTGCCAGGCGGCAAGTAAAGCCGGATACTCACGGAAAGAGAGATAGCCGGGAATATAGGGAAAGGTCGTCTCTATACGAGCGATATGATGCTCAACCAGCACCAATTGCGGGTAAGTTAAAATCACAATGGCTGCTCGGGTAATTCGACCGTCATCTTCAAAACCCACATCGGTACCACCAATTAATTTCACCGATGAGCTAAACTCATCAGTTAGTTTAACCTGCCCGGCTAATTGTTGTTGTGATTGTTTTAATTGTTCTAAATTGATAGACATTTTTATTTCGCTGAGTATGATCTATGGCAATAAATCGATTTTACCAGAATTAGTATGCCATATACATTAGCAAAACCGACCCAATTCATCGAAGAGATCAAAAAAAGCCGCTTTATTGTTAATGCGGCGCCGGTGGTAAATCCCCAGCAAGCCGGAGAGTTTATTGACCAAATCAGTGATCCAAATGCCACCCACAACTGCTGGGCGTGGAAGATTGGACAGCAGTATCGCTTTAATGATGACGGTGAACCGACCAGCACCGCCGGGCGCCCTATTTTATCGGCCATTGAAGGGCAAGATTGTGATCAAGTCGTGGTGGTGGTTACCCGTTATTTTGGTGGTATAAAACTGGGTACCGGCGGCTTGATACGAGCCTATGGCGGCAGTGCCAGCCACTGTTTACAACAAGCCGAACTAATTGAGCTTATCACACGCATACCGGTCGAATTTCACTGCTATTACAGTGAATGGCCTATCATTGAAAATCGACTTAAAGAGCTTGATGCGATTATTGAAAATCAAGATTTTGATGCGCAAGGCGTCAATGTTAGTTTGGCAATCACTGAAGATAAAACCGCAATACTACAAAAAAACATCAGCGACATAACCCGTGGGCGAGTGATTATCCAATTACCCTAACAACGTGAGTAAGACAATAATACCGTTACTCAACAAGCTGTATAACAAATCAAAACGAAATTGACTTAAATGGCTTGACAAGAAGTTTCAGAAAACACCAACGTTTTAGTATAAAAACGTTTTTAAAAAGATAGACAAATGATATGTACAAAACCAATTCTGCCAGATTAAATACCTTATCCTAAACGTGACTTTGAAACAGATACAAACATTTAAATAAATTAGATTAACACTCAATCTACTTAAAAAGCTTGACAAGAACTTTCAGAAAATACTTATGTTTTAGTATAAAACCTTATATAAAAAAAAATCAACGATGTGCTTAAAACCATTTCTGCCAGATTAAATACCCTATCCTTAGCGTTACTTTGAAACAGATACAGGCATTTAGAAAATCAGATTAACACTTAATTTCCCCAAAATAGTTTGTCAAAAACTTTCAGAAAACACCTATGTTTTAGTAAAAAACGTTTTTAAAAAGATGAATCAATGATGTGCCTAAAAGTATTTCTGTCGGATTAACTATCCTATCCTTAGCGTTCCTTTGAAACAGATATAGGCATTTAGAAAATCAGATTAACACTTAATCGCCCCAAAATAGCTTGACAAGAACTTTCAGAAAATACCTATGTTTCAGTATAAAGGCTTATATAAAAAAATAAATCAATGATGTGCTTAAAACCATTTCTGCCAGATTAAATACCCTATCCTTAGCGTTCCTTTGAAACAGATATAGGCATTTAGAAAATCAGATTAATACTTAATCGCCTCAAAATAGCCTATCAAAAACTTTCAGAAAATACCTATGTTTCAGTATAAAAGCTTATATAAAAAAATAAATCAACGATGTGCTTAAAACTATTTCTGCCAGATTAAATACCCTATCCTTAGCGTTACTTTGAAAAAGATACAGGCATTTAGAAAATCAGATTAACACTTAATTTCCCCAAAATTGCTTGTCAAAAACTTTCAGAAAATACCTATGTTTCAGTATAAAAGCTTATATAAAAAAATAAATCAACGATGTGCTTAAAACCATTTCTGTCGGATTAAATACCCTATCCTTAGCGTTACTTTGAAACAGATACAGGCATTTAGAAAATCAGATTAATACTTTATCGCCTCAAAATAGCTTGTCAAGAACTTTCAGAAAATACCCATGTTTCAGTATAAAACCGTTTTTAAAATAACAATTGATATTTCAATGCAAGTTTATGGCTTTGGGTCAAGTAACGAGATTTGTCCCGGGCGTTTAATACACTCAATATCACTTACCTAAAGTTGTTAAAGCCAATCAGACAAATTCGGCAAGTAGATTGATTTATATTCTCGGTTGCTTGCCTGTGATAATCAAATTACAATAAATCACACTGTCCAAATTTTAGATTCATTATGATTACATACTGTGATGCCACTTTAGATGATTTAGCCTTTATTGTTGATGTGTATAATTCAACCATTGCCAGTCGTTCGGTAACGGCTGATATCAATCCGGTTACTGTTGAAAGTCGGCTCGATTGGTTTAACCAGCACAATCCTCAACATCGCCCCCTTTGGCTAATCAAATATCACAACCAACCTTGTGGCTGGGTGAGTTTGTCATCATTTTATGGTCGGCCGGCTTATGATAAAACTGTTGAGATCAGCCTCTATCTTCATCAGGATTTTAGAGGTAAAAAAATCGGACAAATAATGGTGGCAAAGATTGAAGCATTTGCTCAGCAAGCAGGCATAAACACTATTCTTAGCTTTGTTTTTGGACACAACACCGCCAGTGTCAATTTATTTAAAAAAATGCACTATCAACAATGGGGATTATTGCCAAATGTTGCCGAACTTGACGGTATTTCACGTGATTTAGTCATTTTTGGTAAGCCGCTAAATTAACCGTTTATTGACTGACAATGATATCGCTTTATTCTACTGATTTATCTGAAAGGATTATTTCGTTATGAGTTTATTAAAACAGACACTTTTTTTAGCCAAACAAACCAAAATTACCAGCTCACTTGTGGTAATAAATGTTGCCTATTTTATTATATCCCGAATGCTTGATAGTCGAGGACTTACCACTCATGATAACGCGTTTTTGATTGACTGGGGGGCGGATGTTGCGCAATTGACTTTCTCCGGTCAATATTGGCGCATGTTTACCAATCTTTTTGTCCATATTAGCGTTACCCACTTAGCGATGAATATGCTTGCCTTATGGAGTGTCGGCAGCATTTTAGAAAGAGTCATCCCACCTTTTGCTTTTTTAGGTATCTATTTTCTGTCCGGACTTTATGGCAGTTTAGCCAGTGATATTGCCACAATAAATGTGGTTGTGATTAGCTGTGGGGCATCGGGAGCGATTTTAGGTATTATTACGGCTTTCCTGGCGTTTTCACTTGTTAATC
Source organism: Gilliamella sp. B3172 (assembly GCF_026536465.1). Classification (NCBI taxonomy): domain Bacteria; kingdom Pseudomonadati; phylum Pseudomonadota; class Gammaproteobacteria; order Orbales; family Orbaceae; genus Gilliamella; species Gilliamella sp. B3172. The sequence continues at coordinate 112,785 of NZ_JAFNOA010000006.1, forward strand.
ACGTTGATATGGAGCAGCTGCCAATAAAATCAATTATTGTCAGTTTAGTGCTTACCGCCGCAATCGGCTTGCTACCGTCTATCGATAATATGGCGCATATTGGCGGTGCCGCAACCGGATTTATACTCGGTGGGATAGTTTCGGCATGTCTACGAAAGTTTAAATACTCTAGCAGTTTATTAAATATCATTATTGGGATAATTTTTATAATAGCGGCCGTAGGTTTATATCTAGCTTATCTAGATTATCAATTTCCTGCTAACTATCGCTACTATTATTAAACTAAAAAAAGGCGTTATATACATCAATAATAACGCCTTTTTTTAAAATCAATCAGACGATTAAAAGCTATTTAAAATACGTGCCGGATCGATTTTACACGCTCGTCGGGCTGGATAATAACTGGCAATTAAACTTAACAGCATCGCGGTTACAAAGACAATTAACACATCAAGAAAATGAATTTCGGACGGTAAAAAATCGATAAAGTAGATATTACTGTTCAAAATTTTATGCCCCATTAATGACTCAACCCCTTTCATTATGTTTGAAAGTTGCCAAGACATTAGCACCCCTAAAATCACCCCAATGATACTGCCGATCAAGCCTGAGATAACCCCATACCAAATAAAGATATGTCTGATTAGGCGGTTGGTTGCACCAAGGGTTTTTAAAATCGCAATATCTCGTTGTTTATCTTTTACCGCAATAACTAAGGTAGAGACAATATTAAAACAGGCAACGCCAATCACAACAATCATTGCCAGATACATAATTTGCCTGATCATTTGGATATCACGATACATAAAACCGAAACTGTTTTCCCAACTGTTGAAGGTCATATTTTCGTTAAGATTTAATGCCGCCAGGCCGATGATCTGATTGGCTTGATAAAGATTATTCACATTGATCATTAAACCTGTGACACTGTCACCCATATCCAGCAGATTTTGCGCATCACTCAGCGGCACTAAAGCGATATTATTACTTAAACTGCCACTTAATTCTAAAATACCTTGCACTTGTAAACGTACCCTTCTCGGGGATTTAAGCTGATTCGGTTCGCTTGATACCGGAATTAATAACGATACCCAATCTCCTTCGCTCACCGCTAAACTTTTGGCTAACCCAGATCCAAGGATAATTTGTTGCTGGTCTGCCTTAAACGATGACCATTTATCATTTAAAACATAATTAGGTAAAGCGCTGATTTGTTGCTCTTGCACCGGATCAACCCCTTGCACCTCGACCGCCCCCAGCTTAATCCCGTTTTCAACCAAACCGGTAAAACTGACAAAAGGAGCGCTTGAAACTATGTTTGGGCTATTATCTTTTAGCTCTTGTTGGATATCTCGCCAATTATCTAAGTTACCGATTTCCGGATATAATTGACCGTGCGGCACAACCGATAAAACCCGATTATGCAGTTCCCGCTCAAAGCCATTCATGGCACTCAAACCAATAATTAGCGCCGCTATACCTATAGCAATACTAAAGGTTGAAACAATTGAAATTAACGACACCATGCCACTTTTACGGCGCCCTCGGCGAAATCTAATGGCGGTAAAGAGAGATAAAATCATATTAATTACCCATTAAACTTGTGTTGGCTGCACTGCTTTCAGTTAATCGCCCGTCACTCATAATTAACTGTTTATCAAGTTTGTTTGCTAATGCTAAATCATGGGTGACCACTAAAAAGGCGGTACCATGTTCACGGTTTAACTTGATAAGCAGATCAAAAATCGCATCGGCTGTTGATTTATCGAGATTACCGGTTGGCTCATCAGCCATAACTAAAGCCGGATTATTAATTAACGCGCGCCCAATTGCCACTCGCTGACGCTCACCGCCAGACAGTTCAGACGGACGATGATTGGCTCGTTTAACTAAATTAACCGATTCAAGCATCGTCATAGCCCGTTGTTTGGCTTCGTTTGGTTTTACTCCACCAATTAAAAGCGGCATAGCGACATTTTCCAGCGCCGTAAAATCGGGTAAAAGGTGATGAAATTGATAAACAAATCCAATTTGTTGATTACGCAGTTGCGCCTTTTCCTGCTCGGATAACCGATTAAGTTGTTGCGACTTAAACAAAATTTCACCCGATGTCGGTTGATCTAATCCGCCAAGCAGATGCAACAAGGTACTTTTACCTGAGCCGGAACTACCAATAATTGCCATTAATGATTTTGGATAGATATCAAACGTGACATCTTTTAACACCTCTGTCACCATTTTGCCTTCTTGATAGGTTTTACACAGATTTTTAGCTGACAGTAGTTTTTCTGAATTATTCATAACGTAAAGCCTCGGCAGGTTGAATATTAGCGGCACGGTAGGCAGGATAAATAGTTGAAATTAACGATAACATAAGCAATCCAAAAATAATTAATATAATTTGTGTCGGTTCAATCAAAGACGGCAACAAAATACCGGCGAACGATAAGCCTAAAACTTGCATGATTTCATTGAGATAAAGCGCAATCAACAATCCTATCGTACTGCCTAACAAGGTACCAATAATGCCCGATGTCGCACCTTGAATAATAAAAATAAGCATGATTTTTAATCGTGACAGCCCTTGCGTTTTCAAAATGGCAACTTCGCCTTGTTTTTCCATAACTAATAAACTCAGCGAGGTGATAATATTAAATGCCGCCACAATAACAATTAAGCTAATGAGTAACCCCATAACATTTTTTTCCATTTTAACCGCTTGAAATAGCTCGCCTCGCTTAGCTCGCCAATCATTAAAGACTAATCCGTCCGGTAATGGTGCGCTGACTACTGAAGCAATATCTAATGGTTTATCTAAAAACAGCCGCCAACTGGTAATGTCGTTGCCACGATAACGTAATAAATTTTTGGCATCGGTTTGATTAACATAAATTAATGCTTGATTGATATCATGATTGACGGCAAACAGCCCAACAACATTAAATAACCGCTGTGAAGGAATACGACCGATTGGCGTAATTTGGCTGGCGTCAGTCACCATTAAGCGAATTTTATCACCCAATCCCACGCCTAGTTGATTAGCTAAGCTCTGTCCTAAAATCACATTATATTGTCCGGCTTTAAGTGCGGAAATCTCGCCCATGTAGATATAGTGCGTAATCGGATCGTTATCTTCAGCATTAATCCCCATTAAGGTACTAACCGTGATGCTATGCTCACTTTGTAAAATCACATCACCGGTGACTAAGGGCGTAATGCGGTTAACGCCGGGAATTTTTCCAAATTGTGATGAAGGAAAGGCAACCGGATCGAGTCGACCTTGTTGTGTGGTAATTTGCGCTTGCGGAAAAAACTTTAAAATACTGTTTTGCATCTGTTCTTCAAGTCCATTCATAACCGATAACACAACAATCAGACCGATAGAACCTAGCATAATGCCGATCATCGACAGCCATGATACAAACCTGCCAAAGCCGTCGGTCTTTTGACCGTAGACATAGCGCAAGCCAATAAAAAACACTAATGGGCGAAATATTTTTGACATAAACGTATACAATACCTGAAACTTTGTGATAAAGCTTAACGAGTTGAATGTAAAGTGCTTATCATACAGGATTAAACAGATATAGAAAACAACCACGTAATTACGTTATAATCCTGCGATAACTATCGCAACGATATCAATTAACCTTATCATGCCTAATATAATGAATATTTCGACAATCATTCCTAAAAAATCCGGTGATATCAAGCAAGTGGGTGAACTTGTTGGCTCATCATTATCTCAACTGTGTGCGCAAGTGATTGAAGCGCATAATGGCTTAGTTGTGATTATTACCGATGATATGCAACAAACTACCCGAATTAATGAGGAGCTAAAACAATTTTCTCGCTTTCCGTCGATATTCTTTCCCGATTGGGAAACCTTACCTTATGACAGTTTTTCACCACATCAAGATATTGTATCGGAACGTTTATCGTGTCTTTATCATTTAGGACATTTGACTAAAGGTGCACTCATCTTACCGATTAATACCTTAATGCAAAAAGTCTGCCCACAAAGCTATTTAGGCGGGCATGTCTTTATGATGAAAAAAGGCTTAAGTATTAGCCGTGAAAATCTACGTTTACAGCTGGAAAATGCCGGTTATCGATCTGTCAGCCAGGTTATGGAACACGGCGAATATGCAACCCGTGGCGCCCTGTTTGATATTTTCCCTATGGGGAGTGATAATCCGTATCGGATTGACTTTTTTGATGATGAAATTGATAGCATTCGAACCTTTGATGTCGAAACACAGCGCACGCAAGATGAAATAACCGAAATACAATTACTTCCGGCTCACGAGTTTCCTTTTGATAAATCGGCTATTGAGCTATTTCGCAGCCAGTGGCGTGAACAATTTGAAGTCAGACTTGAGCCAGAAAGCATCTACCAGCAAGTGAGTAAAAATATTTTGCCCACCGGCATTGAGTATTGGCAAGCACTGTTTTTTAGTGAGCCGTTAACGCCACTATTTTCCTATTTTTTAGATAATACGTTGATTATCAATACGGCAAACATTGAACAATTCGCCAATAAGTATTGGCAAGATATTTTGCAACGATATGAAAGCCGCCGTGTCGATCCTATGCGACCATTATTAGCGCCAACGACGATTTGGTCTAAAACCGACGAAATATTTGCTTATTTAAAAAATTATCCCCGCATTGTGGTTTCTAATACCGCCTTTAAACAATCGGCGAAAAGTATCAATCTGCCTTATCGCACTTTGCCCGATATTGCCATTGCGATGCAACAGAAAGATCCTTATTTACACTTTCAACAATTTATTGACGATTTTAACGGTAAAATTGTCTTTTCGGTCGAGTCGCAAGGCCGCAAAGAGGCGTTGCAAGAAGTGCTTGGTCGTATTCGGATTCACCCAACAACAATCGATCAACTCACTGAATTAAACCAGACTGAAAACCGATTCTGTTTGATGATTGGCGCCAGCGAGCAAGGCTTTATTGATGAACAACAAAACTATGCCTTTATTACCGAAAACGAGTTATTAGGTCGGCGGATTATCCGTCGTAAAAAAGAGCATAAACAAGCGATTAATACTGATAGCTTGATTCGAAGTTTAGCCGAATTAACGCCCGGTAAACCGGTTGTGCATATTGAGCATGGGGTTGGACGATATGCCGGACTCACCACGTTAGAAACCGGTGGCATTAGTGCCGAATACCTTATCTTGCTTTATGCAAATGACACTAAGCTTTATGTTCCGGTATCTTCATTAAATTTAATTAGCCGCTACTCAGGCGGTGATGAAGAAAATGCCCCACTAAACAAACTGGGCACCGATGCATGGAGTAAAGCCAGACAAAAAGCCGCCGAAAAAGTTCGGGATGTTGCCGCCGAATTGCTGGATATTTATGCTGAGCGGGAGAGCAAACCCGGATTTGAATTTAAACAAGACCGTGAACAGTATGAACTATTTTGCAGTGCATTTCCCTATCAAGAAACGGAAGATCAGCAAAATGCCATTGGTGCCGTTATTGGCGATATGTGTTCACCATATGCCATGGATCGCTTAGTGTGTGGCGATGTTGGCTTTGGTAAAACCGAAGTGGCTATTCGAGCCGCATTTTTAGCGGTGATAAACCAAAAACAAGCAGCAGTATTAGTCCCAACTACCCTGCTTGCTGAGCAACATTATGAGAGTTTTTGTGACCGTTTTGCTAATTGGCCAATTCGAATTGAAAGCTTATCTCGCTTCAAAACCGCCAAACAACAACAAGCAATTATTAAAGCGTTGGGCGAAGGTAAAGTCGATATTGTTATTGGCACCCATAAATTACTGCAAGAAGATGTGAAATGGAAAGATCTTGGATTACTTATTGTCGATGAAGAGCACCGTTTTGGTGTTCGGCAAAAAGAACGAATTAAAGCCATGCGTGCCAATATCGATATTTTAACGCTAACGGCCACCCCTATTCCACGTACACTTAATATGGCAATGAGTGGTATGCGTGATTTGTCAATCATCGCAACGCCACCAGCACGTCGACTCGCTGTGAAAACATTTGTTCGGGAATACGATGATTTAGTGATTCGTGAAGCGATATTACGTGAAATTTTACGTGGTGGTCAGATCTACTATTTACATAATGATATATCAGACATTGAAAGCGTAAGTGAAAAACTGGCGCAACTGGTACCGGAAGCTCGAATTACCATTGGTCATGGTCAAATGCATGAACGGGATTTAGAGCGGGTGATGAATGATTTTCATCATCAACGTTTTAACATACTGGTTTGTACAACCATTGTCGAAACCGGTATTGATATTCCCAATGCCAATACAATAATTATTGACCGTGCCGATAAATTTGGTTTAGCACAATTGCATCAATTACGAGGTCGTGTTGGGCGCTCTTATCATCAAGCTTACGCTTATTTATTAACGCCTCACCCTAAATTACTGAGTAAAGATGCGAAAAAACGCCTTGATGCCATTGCCACTTTAGAAGATTTAGGCGCCGGTTTTGCACTTGCCACCCATGATCTTGAAATTCGTGGCGCTGGTGAACTACTGGGTAGCGATCAAAGCGGGCAAATCGAAACGATTGGTTTTAACCTTTACATTGAATTGCTTGAAGATGCGGTCAAATCCCTAAAAGAAGGCAAAGAGCCGACGCTTGAATCCTTGCTTAATAGCCAACAGACTGAAGTAGAGTTAAGATTGCCAACCTTAATTCCCGATGATTTCATCCCCGATGTCAATACCCGTTTGTCACTCTACAAGCGAATTGCGAGTATTGAAAATCTTGATGAGTTAACCGACATTCAAGTTGAAATGCGTGATCGCTTTGGTCAATTACCCGATGCAACAGTGTTTTTATTAGCCACAACCAAAATCCGTTATTATGCTAACCAATTAGGTATCACAAAAATTGAATTTAGCGATAAAGGTGGTTATATAGAATTTGGTAATAATAACCAAGTTTCGGTCGATTATTTAATTGAACTAATTCAAAAAGAGCCTAAAAACTATCGTCTCGAAGGAACAAACCGTTTAAAATTACAACAAAAAGAGTTACAACAAAATCAACGTATTGATTATATTAATAATTTACTAAGTGATTTTGCAAAGCACCGTGAAAATCCATAATGAAATTTAACAACAAATAAGGAATTATGATAATGAAGAAGGCATCAGTCGCGATTGGGATAGTTGCTGTATTAGGCATAGCTTATGTTGGCTCAACTTGGTACTCGGGAAACCTTATTGAAGATAATATCGATGAGCAGATAACCGCTATTACAAAGCATCTTAACAGCAATAAACGTTCGGTTAGATTTAACCTGATTAAGAGTGATTACGAAAAAAATCTGTTTTCGAGCAAATTTCACTTAAAAGTGACGCTATCTCAAAAACCTAAATACCAATCGGAGGCTAGCGATGATGATCAACTTACCCTATTTGAAGATGATATAACTATTCACCACGGACCTTTTCCACTTGCCGCCTTAGCTAAAGGTAATTTTACCCCTCAACTCGCTTTGATTGAATATCAAATGTCCGAAAAAAAGAACCCTGATCTTTGGAAGAAAGCGGGTAATCAGCCTCCACTTACTGGTTATATAACTATCGACTATAACAGCAATAACCAAATTAATTTAATCACCAAAGGGGGAGAACTAACACATAATGAAATCCCGTCACTTAGCCCTGATGTAACAATAGAATATGGTGAAAGTAGCATCAATTTATTTAGCAAAAATCATGGTCATGATATGGGTGGTAACATAAAAAGTGATAATTTCAGCATTAATGCCAACAATGAAAACAAACTATCAATTTCTCAGTTTGAAGCTTCTCTCTCCTCGCCTAATGGTCTGGGTTTACAGGATTTTGAGATAAATATTGGCAAGCTATTTCAACGTGATCTTACTGAATTTCCTCTAGATGCATTATCCGTAGATGTTGAGCTTTATGATATTTTGAAATTAGAAAATTTTAAAGCCAAAGGCCGTGTTAATGGCATAACTAAGGATATAGAGATACATAACACTTTGGATAAATTAGTCTCGTTATCTGAGGAGGAGCCGGATTTAGTGTTATCTAATATCGACCTGAAGCAAATTTACCGCGCAGCTAACGATAATCAACTGCCAAATGGTTCCCTGCAAATGAAAATTGAGTCAATCAATTATGGACAACAACACCTCGGTAAATTGATATTCGATATCGATTTTTCAGATTCGAATGATTTGTTTGTCAGGAAACTTGTTTCATTAGGACTTGGAGCGATTGAATCTAATCATGCTAGTGTCCCTAACAATCCGAACATTGCATTGAATATATTCAATTTTCATTCCGATGCAGGGGATTTAAATTTTTCTTTCAAAATTAAACAATTAAGTCTGGGGAGCATCAAGACGTTTTTAAACGATACTGTTCTAACAAAAATCAAACTTGAAGCACCATTTGCCGTTTTAGATCGCTTTGTTGCTCAAGTGTCAAATCCTGATTCGAGTGATGTCACTGATGAACAATTATTTGAGACAAACAAAATAATAGACTCACTGTTACATGAGCTTGAAGATAGTCCGATTGTCGATATCAAACAAGGAAGTAACCCGGGCATTTATAGCGATATTGAAATTCATGGCAATAAAGATAAAATAAGGCTAAATAATCATTTCATATCAAAAGAAGAGTTTTTACAATTTTTCGAATCAAATGTGTATGATTAAAAAAACAGTCATCCTTAACCTATTGCGCCAATATTATTGGCGTAATATCGCTGAAAATCAGCAAAAATGGTAAAAAATACCCCTATACAGCCAATAATCTCCCCCCTACTCAATTATTTTCCGATCGCACTATTCACCTCTCTATAACGATAAAAATGTAAAAGTAATAGGGCTTACCCATTGTCAAAGGTTTAAAAAGTTATCGCTTCATAGGCTTAAATCGTTTAGAATTGCCAACGATCAGCTTTAACAAATTGAATGCGTTATAAATTTGTTCGTTGATTTTGGATTTTGCTAAGAAACAAGAACAATAATTTACAATTTTATAAATGAAAGAGATTTGACATGAAAAAAAGTACACTAGCTATTGGTATTATTGCAGTATTAGGCATTGGATATGTCGGCACATCATGGTATACAGGAAATGTAATTGAAAATAATTTCGACAACAAAATTGCTGAAATTACGAAAAATTTCAACAACTCTCAAGAAATGTTCAATGTCGTTATCACCCATAATCAACCGGAAAAAGGCCTCTTTTCAACTAAGATGCATATGAATGTAATGCTAACGTCATTAGATGATGGCAGTAGCGTTAAATTATATGATGATAATATCACGATTCATCATGGACCTTTCCCTGTTGCTGCGTTAAGCAAAGGTACTTTTTTGCCACAAATGGCTTGGGTAGAATTTGAACCTACTGAACAAACATCGCCAGAAGTTTGGAAGATTGCTGGTAATAAGCCTTTTTACAAAGGTCATTTGGGTATTACTTATGGCGAATTTTTAACATTACAATTGGTCTCTAGCGCAATCAATCTATCTTCAGATGTCATTCCAGCAATCCCTAGTGGAAACTCACTGGCATTTAGTAGCGGTGAAATAACGGTTAAAGGCAATTCTGATTTATCTGATTTGCAAGTCAATACAAAGTTAGATGACCTGGATGTCACCATTAGTGACAGTAATGGTAAAAATAACATTAAAGTCGACGGTTGGAGTTTATCTATTCAGCCAGAAAACCATCAAAATTTTCTATTTGAATTTAAAGTTGATGAGGTAAAAGTCACTGCATTTAATAGCATCCCTTTACTGAAAATACATAATTTTACTCAAAAAGGTACGTTTAACTTACTTGAAAAGCACCAAGATGTAACAGCAAGTATTGATAAAATTGAAGTCGATCCGCGTCCATTAACGATGGGACAAATCGCAAACTTTTCTATCAGTGATTTACAATTAAAGCAAAAAACACAAATTGATGATAAGGAAAGAGTCAATGGCTCATTGTTATTGAAAGTAGGTTCTTCAACATATGGAAAACAAAACTTAGGTGATCTTACTTTTGACTTCAGTGTTAAAAATCTATCTAAAGAATTTGATAGAAATCGTTATTCTACTGCCATTGGTTCAGAAATTACTGTCAATGAGATTAGTTTGCACAATGAAGCAGGTGTTGCAAAAATAAGTGGCTTATTTAAAGCAGCTGATGAAGTGGATGAAGAAGATCTAGATATTAATAACATACTAAATTGGGATACAGTTAAAGGACAACTTGAAATCCCTTTCAGTGTAATAGCATTAGTGAAAACACAAATAGAATCGCCTAATGATGAGAAAATATCACAAAATAAAGTTGATATGAACCGAATGCAGGTAGCAACTATGGCTAAAATGGCTTTCGCTGATAATCCTATGTTTAAAGTTGATGACAATGGTATTTCAAGTAATATATCAATTATAAAAGATCAAGAGTATAAGTTGAATGGTAAAACATTTACTAAAGAAGAATTAGAAGCATTAACGAGTCAATGACTCCATTAAACGCCGTACCTCAATTTATTCACTCGTCAATTCCACTAGCTTAGCTAGTGGAATATTATTTTTAATTTATCAACATTGAAACATCCCTATGAATACTCAACCTTCGTCGTTAGATCAAAATCAATTTAAACGGACCATGAAGACAAGGCATCTGATAATGCTGTCACTAGGTGGGGTCATTGGTACAGGACTCTTTTTTAATACGGGTTATATCATTGCCACTGCCGGCGCAATAGGGGCAATTATTGCTTATTTAATTGGCGCTTTAGTGGTCTATTTAGTCATGTTATGTTTAGGTGAACTTGCCGTTGCCATGCCTGAAACGGGTGCTTTTCATACTTACGCTTCACGCTTTATCAGTCCCGCTACGGGATATACGGTTGCTTGGCTTTATTGGCTCACTTGGACAGTTGCGCTAGGCTCGAGTCTGACTGCTGCCGGCTTATGTATGCAATATTGGTTCCCGCAGGTTTCGGTATGGATCTGGTGCTTAATTTTTTGTATCGTTATATTTACGTTAAATATTATTAGCTCACAATTTTTTGCCGAAAGTGAATTTTGGTTTTCAATCATTAAAGTTATCACCATTATTGTTTTTATTATCGCAGGTAGCGCTGCAATCTTTGGTTTTATTCCAATGAAGAACAACATGCCAGCCCCATTTTTACATCATATTACTGAAAATGGTTGGTTCCCTAACGGTATCACCCCAATTATTATGACAATGGTCACCGTTAACTTTGCTTTTTCTGGAACAGAACTTATTGGCATTGCCGCCGGTGAGACACATCATCCGGAAAAAACGATTCCATTAGCGATAAAAACAACGATTTTACGACTGATAATTTTCTTTGTTGGCACCATTTTTGTGCTGGCCGCTTTACTCCCGATGAATCAAGCAGGAGTAATAAAAAGCCCTTTTGTTGAGGTATTTGAAAATATTGGTTTACCTTATGCCGCAGATATCTATAACTTTGTTATTATCACCGCTATTTTATCCGCCGCTAATTCGGGACTTTATGCCTCTGGTCGAATGTTATGGTCTCTGTCAAATCAAGGGACTTTACCTAAGTGTTTTAGCCGGCTCACTGGCAACGGTATTCCAACTATGGCAATTATAGTCAGTATGTTAGGGGGATTATTAGCACTCTTTTCCAGTGTGATTGCGCCCGACACGGTATTTGTTGCGCTAACGGCGATCTCTGGATTTGCGGTCGTTGCTGTTTGGCTGAGTATCTGCGCTTCTCATTACTTTTTTAGGAAGCAACTCACTGATGCTCAAGTTAAATCGTTAAAATATAAAGCACCATTTTATCCATTCGTTCCCATTTTGGGCTTTATACTTTGTTTAGTTGCTTGTGTCGGATTAGCGTTCGATCCGAATCAGCGCATCGCGTTATATTGTGGTATTCCTTTTGTCATTTTCTGCTTTATTGCGCACCATTTTACTCAAGTCTATCAAAAACGAGCAGTTAAAAATGAAATGTAATAACCTAATTGACCAACTATTAAAACAGAAAAAATATATTATCATCGACGGCGCTTTAGCAAGTGAGCTACAACGCCGAGGATGCGATCTTAATGATAGCCTTTGGTCAGCCAAAGTGCTCATTGAACAACCGGAACTTATCAGCCAAGTCCATTATGATTACTTTAAAGCCGGCGCCGATTGTGCCATTACAGCCAGCTATCAAGCTTCACCGCAAGGCTTTGCACAAAAAGGTATTGATTTAACAACATCCACTGCCTTAATTAAAAAAAGCGTTGAGCTTGCTAAACAAGCAAAACAACGCTATTTAAATGAAACGGGGCTCAATAAACCACTCATTATCGCCGGCTCTGTCGGCCCTTATGGTGCCTATTTGGCAAATGGTTCCGAATATACTGGCGATTATCAACTTAGCGAAGCGGCTTTTATTGATTTTCATATTGAGCGAATAACCGCCTTAATTGAAGCGCAGGTTGATATGTTGGCATGTGAAACACTGCCTTCATTTGCTGAAATTAAAGCTTTAGCCAAACTTATCACTAATTTTCCGGCGATTAGCTGTTGGTTTTCTCTAACGTTAAAAGATGAACATCATCTCAGTGACGGCACCCCATTAACTGAGGTTATCGAATTTTTAAATGGTTGTGATCAAATTGTCAGTATTGGTATTAACTGTATTGCGCTGGAAAAAGTCACCCCTGCCCTTGAAGTATTAAGCACACTGACTCAAAAACCATTAATTATCTACCCTAATTCGGGTGAACAGTATGATCCAACAACTAAACAATGGCATGCAAACCATAGCCATAATTGCACTTTTAGCAATCAATTACCCCGCTGGATAGAATTGGGTGCCAAATTGATCGGTGGCTGCTGTCAAACAACGCCGGATGATATTGCCCAAATAGCCCGATTATTAAAAGATAAAATGTAACCGCTTTTTGACAAGAAGTTTCAGAAAATGTATATGTTTAAGTATAAAGCTTTTTTATATAATAGACCTATTAAGAATCTATCCCAGTACCATACATAAACATTAATACCTTCTTGTCAAAAAGTTTCAGAAAATGTATATGTTTGAGTATAAAGCTTTTTTATATAGTAAACTGATTAAGAATCTATTCTAGTACCAGACATAAACACTCATAGCTTCTTGTCAAAAACTTTCAGAAAATGTATATGTTTAAGTATAAAGCTTTTTATATAGTAGACCTATTAAGAATCTATCCCCTTACCTTGCATAAACACCAATATTTCTCGTCAAGAACTTTCAGAAAATGTATATGTTTAAGTATAAAACATATCAAATACTGACTAATACACTATTTGATATGTTTTTATTATGTGACGTTATTCAATATTGGCATGCCTTGACTTCATCAGTTCAGGCGATTGATGTAACAGCCCCATTAATCGATAAATCACGCTATCATAAATCAGTAATGCTAGTTGTTCAAAAGTACTGCCCATGGGTTGGGTAAAATGGGATAATTCAATCTTGACAGTCACACAGCTATCGGCCAGCTTCGCCAATGTTGAGTTGGCATTACCGGTTAGAATAATGACTTTCACTCCCAGCTTTTGCGCCTGTTTGGCATAAGCAATTAAACTTGCGGTTTCACCGGAATGGGAACCCAGTATCAGCACATCATCCCCATTGGCTTTGGGCTTACTGATTTCGTTAATCACACTTACTGACAATCCTAAATGCATTAAGCGATTGGCAAAAGCACTAATCATTAGACCCGATCGCCCCGTTCCGGCTAAAAAAATGTGATTGGCAGCAATAATAGCATCACAAAATTGATTTAACTGATTTTGCTCAATATGATCAATCTGTGCAGTAATTTCATCTAATATATTGTTAAGTATGGTTTTAATTTGCATATTTTATCCTTGTGCCATGATTGCGGTTAACTTAGCAATATTGTTTTGGATATCATTGTTTTTGAAAATAAAGCCACCGGATACAATGTTTGTCGCACCGGCTTGTAAACAGTCTGATAAATTTGCATCGGTAATATTACCGTCGACTTGAATATCGTAATGGTAATTATGCTTAATCTTTTCCGATTGCAATTGAGCCATTTTCGCCAGCGTGAAGGGTAAAAAACGCTCTCCCTTTTGTCCCGGATTAACGCTCATCACTAATACACGATCAACAATCGGCAATAACAGTTTTAGTGCGGCGACCGGTGTTGACGGATTGATCGCAATGCCAACTTTAATCCCATAACTGATAATTTTGTCGATTACAAAAGCGTGGTGAACAGTTGATTCAAAATGAAAGGTCAAAATATCAGGTTTAACGGCAATAAAATCCATAATCGATAGTTCCGGTTTTTCAATCATCAAATGACAATCGACCTTAAAGTGAGTATGTTTTTTTAAACTTGCTATAAATTCGCTATTAAAACCTAAGTTTGGCACATAGTGATTATCCATAATATCTATATGCACATCACTTATCCCACAGCTTTGTAAGGTGGATAAGGTGTCTTTAATCAGATAGAGATCGGAATTAAATAATGAGGGTGACAACAACATAATGACTCCTTATTTAAAGCCCCATAAGCATCAAATTTACTGTACGTTGCCTTGCTCGCAACGTATCCCAATCGACAAAGTAAATTCGTCCAAGTGAGCCAAGTAACGGCTTGCCATTTTTGACGATAATAACCAATGAACAGCTACCAAATAATGAGGATTTAATATGGGCATCGGTATTTAGCATTACCCATTTTTCGGCAGGATAATGGGGGTTATTTAAACTTAAACCAAAGGCAATATGTTTTGGTCCCGGGCTGTTATACTGGTTTTCACTGGTCATTTTGGGCACTATTTTTTCTAAAATATTATTAATGTCCACATGTAAAAGCTCGTCCCCATAAAAGTTGGTGTCATGCATTGACTCTTCAAAAAATAAAGAACAAGTGGTGTGCGTTGTGGCAATGGTTAATTGCCCGTTTTGGATATTAGCGTGTTGCATAAACTGATCGAGTGCATTACTAATATCATGATAAGAGTGCCGACCAGCTACTGTACTGATCGTTAAAGTATGATGATAGATTTTCATTTTTGACGCTCTGCTCTCTCCTCCCCCGTTTTTAATCACTCTGCGTTATATGCCGCAAGTTGAGTTAACCAAAACAGAGTAATATTAACGAGGGAATTAATCTGATAAATAGTGCTAAACCGCTAAACGTTTGCTTAACTCTGCAAAAAACTCATCTAGCCCGACACCAGTTAATAGAGGTAACCCATTTAGCACTTTATCTTTTATCGACTCAGGAACAATGGTTGTGCTGACAACGACATCATAAGCGTCAATTTTGTTAAGTTCATCGGCAATTTTGGATTGATAAATAGTGACATCATTTAAGCGGTTTTCATCCGCCAACCACTTGTTTACCTTACTGACTGCTATCGTTGATGTGGCATGCCCTGCTCCGCACATTATTAATAGTTTTTTCATCGTTTGTTTTCCTTTTAATACATTTCAATTTTTTTGATTTTGTTGATATAGATAAGTAGACATAAGATCACAAGCGCTAAGCCTATTAATCCTAAATAACCCAAATAATTTAGTAACAGTACAAATAAGGTAACTGGCCATAATCCACATAAGATAACGCTAACGGTGCCAGCCATACCCACATCGTAATTAGCTAAATGAAAAACGTCGGTAATAATCGGCGCTAACCAAGTTGACATATACAGGCATATCACTAAATAGATTGTTCCGCCCAAAATTGAACGGACAATATTGCCTTTGAAAAAAGGGACCATTAGGCAGATGCCAAAAGCGTAAAAAGCTAAATCACCAAAGGGTAATACTTTGTTGCCTGGTAAAATTAACGCCAGCAGTAATGAGACCGGCACCATAATTAAAGCGGTTGCCATAACGGCAGGATGACCGACTGTTAATGCGGCGTCCATACCGATGTTAACCTGTTTTCCATTGAGTTTTTTTCGGGTAAATTCACGAGCGGCATCGGCAACCGGTAGTAAGCCTTCCATAAACATGGCAACCATTTTGGGCATGATTTTCATAATGGCTGCCGTTGAGATCCCTAATTGACCAATTTTAGGGACATCATAGCCTGCCAATATACCGACGACTAAGCCGATGATTAATCCAATTACAACCGTATCACCAAAAATACCAAATTTTTTGGTTAATGTTTCTGAATCGGCATTGAGCTGATTTAATCCAGGGATGCGGTCAAATAACCAATTGAGTGGAATGGCGACAATTGCGCCGGATAATGCCATTAAATGGGTGATTGCAATGCCGGGATAACCAAAAAACGAGCTAATCGGTTTTTGCAGTAAATCAGCTAACAACCATTGCAACATCACCGCAGTAACAGCGCCGATTATCCCGATCCAATATTCACCTGTGACCGCATAAGCAACCAACCCTAAGAAAATAGCAAACCAGAAGTTCCAGATATCAACATTTAATGTCCGTGTCCAGCCTAAGGATATAAATAAGAAATTGATCACAAGTGAGGCCGGTATAAGTAATAATCCCAGTGTCGTTGAAAACGCCAATGGTCCGCCAACACCACAGCCAATATCCATTATGCTTAATGATGTGCCATATTGTTCACCCATTTTTTGAATGGCGATCCCTAAGGTATCTGACAATAATGAAATCACTAAACCTAATCCAACAATACCAATACCGACCGTGATGCCCGACATTAACGCTTTGGAAAAACTGACCCGAAAAAAAAGACCAATGACAAAAATAATGATAGGTAAAAAAACTACCCCACCAAGATTAATTAACCATTGAAAAATGCTAGTTACACTCTCCATTTGTACCTCCTTGAATAAAAGAAAAGGCGCATTAGTTCACGCCTGCTTGATCTAAAATAGCGATAAATTCGTTAACGCAATGACATGTTGTTAAGCGGGCTATTTGTTGTTCATTTTGGAATAAAGCGATTAAGTTCTGTAAGTTTTCAACTTGTTCATGGGGTTGTTTCATTGCCAGCATAAAAATAAATTTGACGGCAACTTTCTCCTGCTCATTTGTCATGGCTGAAAACATAATCGGGTGTTTTAATGATGCAAAACAGATTTGCGATTGATTAACTTTTGATGAATCGGTATGCGGCAGAGCAAAACCAGTTGAGTTAACCAATAATCCGGTAGGGTATTGTTGTTCTCTTTGTAAAATTCCGGCTAAAAAATCCTGTTTTACCATGCCGTGCACGTATAACATTTGTGCCATGGTAGTTAAGATCTCTTGCTGATTTGTTGCCTCAATATCAAATAGGCATAACTGTTTATCAAAGTACATCTTTCATTCCTCTTTGATTATCCAAAAATTGTTTTAGTTGTTTAAAATTCGTGATATTTTTTAGCCTCGATATCGCCGCTTTATTTGACACAATCTGATAAATCTCAGTAAAAACATCATTGATATTACTAATATTTTGCTCGCAAAGGCTGACCATAATAATGACGCTTATATCGATCATTCCCCACTTAATTGGTTTACTTAAGGTCATAATTGCGATGCTCGAACGGCAAACAAACATCGGGGAGCCATGGGGTAAAGCAATATCCTTTTCAATAGAGGTATCGCCAATCTGTTCACGCTGGAGTACTGATTGCCGATAACGATCTGTGACATAGCCGTTATCTTCAAGCAGGGTGATTAATTGATTAAGGCAATCGCTTTTGTGATGAATATCAACTTGAAGTTGTATTAAATCCGGCATGATAAATTTTGCTATTGCGGGATAGTGACCTATCTGATCGGCAAAATTGTTGGGGCGATTAAGCACATAATCCGCATAAGCTTGCATTATCTTTTGATAATCATGAGTATTTAATAGTGATGATATTTTCACTATCGGTTTATTAACATTATGAATATCGAGCGTAGTAATAATTAAATCGACATTGGTTAAATCGGTCGAGGCTAATTTTGACACGGAAAAAACTTCGATATTATCCTTTGACGGTAATAATTTACGCACTTTGCTCAGCACTAAATTAGACGAAGCGCAACCATATTGGCAGATAATCACAATATTGTTAGCGTCAGCGGCTTTGTCTAAGGCAATTTGAAAATGGATCAATAAAAAAGATATTTCATGATCATTAAGGCGAATATCAAATTTGCGCTCTAAGTCCGATAACGCATACCAAAGCACACTAAATAGCGTTGAGTACTCTTGTTTTATCTCATTTAGCAATGGATTATTTACTCTGATCTGTCTTTGCATACGAGTGATCATGGGTGGAAAGTGAGATAACAATGAGTGAAATAATTTGCTATCCTTGCTCAGATCAACCCCCTCAATATCGCTAATTTTTTTGATAATTTGCCTAACGGTTTGTTCATAAAAGCTGTTATCAACTTTGAGTGATTCATCAAAAATACGGTGCGCAAAAAAGAGTTTACTTAGATATTTGATATCATTGGTTGCAAAGTTAACGACAAAAGTCGTTTCGAACTGTTTAGTCAGATCAACTGCAATCAAATAAGATTGCATATAGCGGATGTGGTTAAATAAGAAATCTTCTTGCTCATCAATGGTAAAACCTAATTTGAGCCTTTTTAATAAAATGGTTATCGCAATAAGCAAAGAGGATAGATAGTATTCTGATGTTTGTTGAACTAACGATTCATCGTGGTTAAGTAGTATCTGGCTAATTTGCTCAAAGGACTTATCGCCAAATAGTGACATCATCAACTGATTGATATAAACACTGTCTTGTTTATTAACATAGCCGGAGAGAAAATATTTGATAGCTCGCTGTATTTGGCTCTCTTTACCTTGAACAATAATGCGCTTGTGGGTCACTTTAATGGTTACCCCTTCTTGTTCTAGTAAGCGATTAATAGACTCGATATCTTTATGTAACGAAGTTTTACTGACGATATAATCATTCGATAACTGCTCAAGCGAGAGGGTTTCATGATTTAAACAGCAACGTTTTACAATATCCAACCGTCGATACTCAGGCGTTAACCGGCGAGCTTTTTTATTAAAATACCCATGGGTATTGTGTTGCTCAAGGTAACAAATTATTGGTTCAATTGGCTGTTTTTTACCGACTAAAATAAGCCCTTTGCGTGGTGATTTTTCAATAAAAATTTCAGTATTAAAGGCTTTTGCTAACTGCTGATTTAGCTTTTCAACATCTGCATAAATGGTTTTGGTTGAAATTGATAATTTTGCGCTAAAATAGATTGCGGGTTTAAATGCCGATTCATTAAAAAGTAGCTTAAGTAAATCGATTTGCCTGTCCATTCCCCCACTCCCTTTTATCTCTGTTGTTGCAATATTTTTTCTGACTGATTAGTAAAAAGTATAATGAGTTGAATAAATAAGGCGATGACATTTTTTTCCGCATTAATATGGAAGCAAATGTCATAATTAGAAGGCGGGAGCAGCTTTATGATGAGATGCGTCATCATAGATTGGCTATAATGAAATGGGTTTAAAATGGGCAGGAAATGTGTGCAAGCTTGCTTTGTTTGATCGAATAAAAAACCGCCGTAAAGCGGTTAATCATAGTATTACAGCGCAGTCGATGTTTGTTATCATCAAACAAAATAGATAAAAACCGTTAAGCTTCGCGCTAGTATTGGCTGATCATAATAGTGTATTACCCGCAAAGCGCCATTAGCTTTAAGTTTTTAAATTTGTCTATTTTTTGGTTGCCAGCACTCTTTCAACAGTATCGACTATGGCTTGTGTTTGCGAATCAATTTCGATATTGACCTTATCATCAACTTGTTTATTGCCTAGCGTTGTTATTGCTAAAGTTTCTGGAATAAGATGAATATCAAACCCATTTTGCGTCACTTCGCCAATGGTTAAACTGGCTCCGTCGATGCCGATAAAGCCTTTGTATAACACATATTTCATAAACTGTTCTGGCAAGGTTAAATGCATGGTGCAGTTGGTCGGTGTTTTTTCAATCCGTTCAATTGTTGCAGTGCAAGAGATATGCCCGGACATTATATGCCCCCCCACTTCATCACCAAATTTGGCACTACGTTCAATATTAACGTAATCATTAATCTGTTTCCTGCCTAACGTAGTTAAGGCGAGCGTTTCTTGCATGATATCAAACCAAACCGTATCATTTTCAAATTTGGTTACCGTTAAACAACAACCGTCATTAGCAATTGAAGCGCCAATTTCAATCTTAGCGGTTAACGATTTAGGTAACTTGACTTTATAAGTTCTTAATTTATCACGATCAACAATATCAATAATTTGTCCAACGCCTTGTACAATACCGGTAAACATATCTTTTATATCCTGTTTATATTGACTCTTGGCGGTTATTCTAGCCTAATGTCATGTCGATTTCCTGTTAATTCATCGGATATTTGCGATAACCAATTTAACTTGTTAATTCTTAATCAAAAATAATTCAATCGATTGAAAAGCGTGGCGACCTTGGATTAAAAGATATTCATTTTATGATGCAACTGTTATGATCATCATCCTACAATTATCTATTGAAATCAGGCTGGTTAATGATTGCCATTTAGATGCTATTGCCAATATCATTACGCCTTAAATGATTAGGAATTAATTATGCTAAAACTTATTTTAGCCATTTCAGTCGGGTCGGTCGCTGGTGGTTTGTTGCGTTGGTTTTTATCACTTAAATTTAATCTTATTGCCTTTGCGATACCTTTAGGCACGCTACTGTCAAACCTGATCGCCGGTTATATTATTGGCTTTGCCATTGCCTTTTTTAATCACGCCAATCTTTCCGCCGAATGGCGATTATTGGTCATAACCGGTTTTTGTGGCGGTTTATCCACCTTTTCTACTTTTTCTGCCGAAATTGTTAACTTTTTGCAAGAAGGCCGTTATACCTTAGGGCTGACAATGATTGCCGTTCATGTGATTGGGTCAGTTTTGATGACGTTTTTAGGAATATTGTCCTATCAAATTTTACGAACATGCTAATGACTTAATCAAAAATATTTCAAAAAATCGACATCAAGAGAGTTTACAACCTTAAAATACTGTATTAATATACACTGTATACAAATACAGTATCGAGGTTATTATGCTTATTGAACATTCAACGCCCCAATTAACGGCGATAGATTTTGAATCTCCTTTTCAACAAATTTTACAACAACAACGCCCGTTATTACGATCGTTCAATAAAGCCAAAAAATGGCAATTATGGTTATCTGATCGCCCAATGTTAAAACGGTCATGGATTAATACTGCCGGCCTTGATAAGCAAAAAGTGGTGCATTTAAGCAATTTAAAAGACGAAAGTTTAGTTGCCACTATCGAAAAAGCACTGCAAAGCAAAACTTGCAGTTATGTGGTTGCTTGCATCAACCAACTCAACGATCAAGATAAACAGCGTCTTGAGCAAGCGGTACTGTCGAGCGATACATGCTTACTTTTAGTTCACGATCAGTTGAGTGAACAACCTGTCGCCTACCATTAATTTGATCATGATAAGACAATACGCCTACTTTCATGCAGGCGTATTTGAGTCCACGGCTGAATTAATCATGCTAAGACAGTACGTCAGTAGAATAATAAATAACGTTATTACTCTACTGATCGCTTAACCTTAATTCGACCAATCAAGCCTAAAATAGATAATGCCTCTACAGCATTATCATTATTTCAAATATAACATTAGCCACCGCACGCTTTTTTTGTTTGACGTTCAATCTGTAAACACGATGAAACGATCACACTTATCGAAAAAGTGCAGTTAACAACAGCAAAACTTCGCTTGCAATTGTATGGCTAATGAACGATCGACTATCAATTGTTTTGTATTTTAAACTTTACTAATGATTGACTAAAATAACGGTTATCGTTTTGTTAAGTCATTTAAAGTAGATAAAAAATGTATGCAATAAGGTGTTTATTGCTTATTTAATGCATCTTGTCGGGCTTGATTTATGATTGCTTTAGACATCCATTGGGCAATAGATATCAGTTGTTGATTATTTAAGTTCCAAATATCTTTTAATACCATAAAGATTTCTGAACCGTAGACTACCGAAATAGCATAAACGACCTTTTGGTATAACTCTTCAGGTAATTCAAACTTTAACGGTTGCAATATAGACGGTAGTATCTCTTTACGATTACCCCGTACAAACTTTTTCTTTTGAGGTTCAACATTGCGCCGTTGATTTGCCCACTGTTGTAAAGATATTCTCAAAGCAGCACGCAAAGCGCCTTCATGTTTTAACATCTGCGGAAAGGCAAAAGCCAGAAAATCATTGACTCTTTCCTGACAATCGGATTTATCCGACTTCCAATAAAAGATAGGACCTAATGAGCATTCAACCACCGCCGCAATCAAATCACTTTGCGTCGGAAAATAACGGTAAGCTGTCGCTCTTGATATACCTGATTTATCGGCAAGTTCGGTAATGGTTAATTCACCGCCCTCCTCTAGTGCTTCCAATGCTGTGTTAATTAAACGATGAAAAGTTCGCTTTTTTGCTCCAGTATATTGTTGAAACAAAGCCATAAGATATATTCGCCTAAGAATTTTTTTTGAAGGTTTAATGTAGGTGGCGCCTATAATACTGCATTTTTTTTAAATTTTTAAAGCATATTTTTTGAAAAAAAATGAGACTTTAGTCTCATTTTATATATAATGTACCACTAACCTGGATTCGTTTGGTTAATGTTTTGAGTTCGACTTTATATCCAACAAGGAGAAATAAATGGCATTACAGGACACGATTTATTTGGTAACAACCCTTGACACCAAAGGTGAAGAGGCCGTTTTTATAAAGAATTTACTTGTACAAAAGAATCTCGTTTGTAAGTTAGTCGATATTTCAACTCTTTCACATCAATACAATCACTTCGCAGATATTTCATCCGAAACCGTCGCAAATTTTCATCCCAATGGAAAAGAAGCAATCTTTAATGCCGATAGAGGCAATGCCATTGTAGCTATGGCAAGTGCATTTAAATCATTTTTAATGGCGCAAAAGGATGTTGCTGCAATTTTAGGTCTGGGTGGTTCAGGTGGAACAGCATTAATTACCCCAGCAATGCAATCACTACCGGTCGGTGTACCAAAATTAATGGTATCAACCATGGCATCGGGTGATATTTCCGGTTACATTGGCGCCAGTGATATTGCCATGATGTACTCCGTCACCGATATTGCCGGCATAAATGTTATTTCACGTAAAGTTTTAACAAACGCCGCTAATTTTATTGCCGGCGCAGTATTATTTAAATCTCAAGAAGCCGTTGAGGATAAACCGGCTATTGGTTTGACCATGTTTGGGGTTACCACCACTTGCGTACAGTCTGTCACAGCAAAACTTCATGACAACTATGACTGTCTGGTTTTTCATGCAACCGGCAGTGGCGGTAAAGCAATGGAAAAATTGGCTGATAGCCATTTACTGCAAGGTGTGCTTGATATCACCACAACTGAAGTATGCGACCATTTATTCGACGGCGTACTCGCTTGTGATGAAGATCGCTTTGGTGCGATTGAAAGAAGCCAAGTTCCTTATATCGGATCGACCGGTGCGCTTGATATGGTCAATTTTTCAAGCCCGGATACGATACCGCAAAAATATCAAGATCGCTTATTTTATCCGCATAACCCACAAGTAACCTTGATGAGAACAACGCCGGAAGAAAACCGAAAAATGGCGAATTGGATAGCAACCAAACTCAACAAATGTCAAGGCAAAGTAACATTTATTATTCCTGAAGGTGGATTTTCAGCTTTAGATATTCAAGGTGGTGCTTTTTGGTCACCGGAAGCAAATAAGGCATTTATTGATGAATTTGAGAAGGTTTTTAATCAAACCGAAAATAGAAAATTAATTAAAGTGCCTTATCACATCAACTCACCAGAGTTTTGTGATCTTGTTATCAATGAATTTACCAATATTATGAAATAACATTTGGAGAATATATGAGTAGTAAACGTGCACAATTGCTTAAAAAATTCCATGACATGATTTCAAAAGGTCAACCTATTATTGGTGGTGGAGCAGGTACAGGATTATCAGCTAAATGTGAAGAAGCAGGTGGCATAGATCTCATCGTTATTTATAACTCCGGTCGTTATCGTATGGCTGGACGTGGTTCGTTAGCAGGGCTTTTAGCTTATGGTAATGCTAACGAAATTGTCATGGATATGGCAAAAGAAGTTTTACCCGTAGTAAAAAACACACCAGTGCTTGCTGGTGTTAATGGTACTGATCCATTTTGTATGTTTGATCAGTTTTTAGATAAATTAAAAGAAACAGGTTTTGCCGGTGTGCAAAATTTCCCAACCGTTGGACTTATCGACGGTAATTTTAGAGCTAACTTAGAAGAAACCGGCATGGGTTACGCGTTAGAAGTTGAAATGATTCGTAAAGCCCACGAAAAAGATCTTCTCACAACACCTTATGTCTTTAGTGAGCAAAATGCCATTGATATGGCAAAAGCCGGCGCTGATATTTTAGTACCTCATATGGGATTAACCACCGGTGGTAGTATTGGTGCTGAAACAGCACTTAAGCTTGCTGATTGTGTACCATTAATTAATCAATGGGCAAAAGCAGCTAAAGCGATTCGCCCGGATATTATTATCCTTTGTCATGGTGGTCCAATTGCTACCCCTGAAGATGCTCAGTATATTTTACAAAACTGTCCGGACTGTAACGGCTTTTATGGTGCTAGTTCCATGGAACGATTACCTACAGAAGTTGCTTTAAAGCAAACTACAGAACAATTTAAACTTATTCGTCGCTAACAATAATGAAGAAAGCAATAACGGCTACAGCAATGTAGCCCGTTATTTATTCCAACCCTCCCCTACTAATCTAACGCTTATCACCTTCAATTATCCTCGGTTTGCCAAAACGATTAATCTTCATTTTATTGATCGAATAAATTTAATGATTACTGACGAGAGAGTGTTTAAATAATGCGTGCTGAATTTTTTTGCTTGGTTGCCGTTTTAAGTTTATCTAGCATCGGTATGATTTTCTATGACTTATCACAATGATTATGGCGATTAAATTCACGTATAACTTTACAAGTTGTCATAATTTATGAAACAATCACTTCGTATTATCCTATTTTGACCGAGTAATAGCCATTAGTATCATTTTATACCATTATCAATTGATGTTATTTTGCTAACTTAAATATAGGAAAAATAAAGATGAAACAATATCAAACTGATCTAGCAGCACTTTTTTTACGAATTGCTTTAGGTGTTATGTTTTTGGTTCATGGTTTCACAAAATTACTGGTTTTTACCCCGTCCGGTACTTCACAATATTTTGAATCTCTTGGCTTCCCTGGCTTTACAGCCTACATTGCAATCGTGTTTGAAATTGGTGGCGGTGCGTTGTTACTGCTAGGTATTTTTACCCGTGTTATCGCTATTATCGCTGTGATTGAAATGTTGGTTATTACCTTTATCCATTATGGCAATGGTTGGCAATTTTCCAATACTGGCGGCGGCTGGGAATATCCGGCATTTATGACTATTACCGCCCTCAGTCTTGCGCTATTAGGCAATGGGCGTTATAGCGTATTAAGACATAAATATCCGCAATTGGCAGAGTAAAATCTGGTAACCAATTTTATTGATACCCTCAAATTCAATCGATAATGCTACTTAGAAGGTATATGTTTTAGGTCAAAACATATACCTTCCGCATTTTATAAATCCTGTTGTTATAATCTAAATAATTTTCAGTCAGTTTTGTTATATTTATTTCAATAATCTATCTCAATGAGTTTGCTCAGTTTTCGCAATCTCATTCAAGTATCGACCATAAGCTAGTCATACCTCAAATAAGATTACCGTGCTTTGAATAATCATGAATCTTATCAGCATCAAACTCACCCAATATCACCTCATTAACAATCGCTTTAGGCTGACTATACGACTATTACGGCAATTTGTGCAGGTATTAATAAATCCGCTGTTTAGCTATCCAACGCCATGCTCTCTTACTGAACAAGGTAGTATGGTAGGTAACTATTTTTTATTAAATTAAAAAAAATAGTTGCGAGTAAATAATTTCTGTTATATTTTGTTCACTAATTGACACAGTAAATCAAATTAATGGTTTTAATTTTATGAATTGTTTTTGCGTTTTAGTTATTAAACATCATCATCACCATCATTCCTGAATAGTCTTCGGGCGATTGGTGCTGGAAGACATTTGGTCTTCCGGTGATATCGCGAAAGCAAATAGAAAACCCTCGGAAGATCAAACTTCCGAGGGTTTTTTGTTTGTGGTTTAAAATTTTTTTGGATAAGTTGGAGAATAATATGTTGGATAATTCACGTTTACGTATAGCAATGCAAAAATCTGGGCGCTTAAGTGACGAATCGAAAAAGTTACTGGCACAATGTGGCATTAAGATTAATCTACAAGAGCAACGCTTGATTGCCTTTGCCGAAAATATGCCAATTGATATCTTGCGTGTTCGCGATGATGATATCCCCGGTTTAGTCATTGACGGCGTGGTTGATATCGGTATTGTCGGAGAAAATGTGCTTGAAGAAGAAGTACTTGATAGACAAGCTGAAGGCGAAGATCCTAAATATAAAAAATTACGTCGGTTAGATTTTGGTGGATGCCGACTATCGATTGCAGCGCCAAGAGATTTTAACTATACCGGTCCTGAATGTTTAAATAACCTACGAATCGCCACCACTTATCCTCACCTACTCCGTCGTTACCTCGCTCAATATAATGTTACCTTCAAAACCTGTTTGCTTAATGGATCGGTTGAAGTCGCACCTCGTGCCGGACTGGCGGATGTGATTTGTGATTTAGTCTCAAGTGGTGCAACGCTTGAAGCAAATGGTCTACAAGAGATCGAAATAATCTATAAATCCAAAGCATGCTTAATTCAACGTGACGGCGAGATGTCAGCGACTAAACAGGCATTAATCGACAAAGTAATGACCCGTATGCAAGGGGTGATACAAGCTCGTGAATCTAAATATATTATGCTACATGCCCCAACCGAAGTATTAGATGAGGTGGTTGCATTATTGCCGGGTGCTGAAAATCCAACAATATTGCCATTAACCGGTGAACAAAATCGAGTTGCCCTCCATATGGTAAGCTCCGAATCGCTTTTCTGGGAAACCATGGAAAAGTTAAAAGCATTAGGCGCAAGCTCAATCCTTGTGTTACCAATTGAAAAAATGATGGAGTAAAACAACTATGAAACTCTCTTACTGGCAACAATGTACTGAGCAACAACAAGCGCAGCTATTAACTCGCCCCGCTATGGCGGCTTCTGATAGCATTAGTCAAGCGGTTAGCTCCATTTTAGATCAGGTAAAACAAACTGGCGATGTCGCTTTAAAAGCGTTAAGTCAGCAGTTTGATAAAGTTGAAATCAATCAGCTAAAGCTATCTCAAGATGAGATTAAAACCGCAACCGCTCAAGTTGATCCGGCACTAAAACAGGCGATGCAATTAGCGGTGAGCAATATTAAAAAATTTCACCAAGCACAAGTTAAACCGTCGATAACGGTTGAAACGATGCCCGGCATCACCTGTCAATTAGTCACAAGACCTATCGACTCGGTGGGGCTTTACATTCCCGGTGGCTCAGCCCCACTACTCTCTACAGTATTAATGCTGGCAACCCCGGCAAGCATAGCTGGTTGCCGCAAAGTGATACTCTGCTCACCGCCACCAATTGCTAACGAAATTCTTTATGCGGCTGAGCTGTGTGGTGTGACAGAAATCTATCAATTAGGTGGCGCGCAAGCGATTGCAGCAATGGCATTTGGTACTGAAACCGTTCCGAAAGTGGACAAAATATTTGGGCCAGGCAATGCCTACGTTACCGAAGCAAAACGCCAAATTAGCCAGCGGCTTGACGGTGCGGCAATCGACATGCCGGCAGGTCCTTCAGAAGTTCTGGTTATCGCTGATAGCTCAGCTAACCCAGCATTTATTGCCGCTGACTTATTATCTCAAGCAGAACATGGCCCCGATTCGCAAGTGGTACTGCTGACGCCGGATGAAAAAATCGCACAAGCGGTATCAATCGAAGTCGACAAACAGCTAGCACAATTATCACGCCAGGCGATTGCCGAAAAAGCGTTACAAGAAAGCCGACTTATTGTCACTAAAGATTTACAGCAATGTGTTGCAATCAGTAACCGTTATGGACCTGAACATTTAATCATTCAAACCCAAAATGCCGACGAGCTTGTCGAGCAGATAACCAGTGCCGGATCGATTTTTCTAGGTGACTGGTCGCCTGAATCAGCCGGCGATTATGCATCGGGCACCAACCATGTATTACCGACTTATGGTTACACTGCTACCTACTCAAGTTTAGGATTAGCTGACTTCCAAAAACGCATGACCGTTCAAAAATTAACGCCGGAAGGCTTGCAAGCAATTGGTAATGCGGTTGAACTTATGGCGCAAGCTGAACAACTCACCGCGCATAAACAAGCGGTCACCCTTCGTTTAGCGGCATTAAATGCAACCAATCAAAAGTAGGTAAATAACATGGATATTAATCAATTAGTCAGAAAAAATGTACAAAAATTGACGCCGTATCAATCTGCTCGCCGCATTGGTGGTCAAGGCGATGTATGGCTTAATGCCAACGAATACCCTGTTGCACCTCACTTTGAATTAACCGAGCAAACATTAAACCGCTACCCGGAACCGCAACCGGAGCAAGTGATAAAGCGTTATGCGCAATATGCCGGCGTACAGTGTGAACAATTAATTGTTAGCCGTGGTGCCGATGAGGCAATAGAGTTACTGATGCGAGCGTTTTGCGAACCGGAGCAAGACAGTATTTTATACTGCCCGCCAACTTACGGTATGTATCAAGTCAGTGCTGAAACGCTAGGCATTAAAATTAAAACGGTACCGACAACATCAGACTGGCAGCTTGATTTACAAGCCATTGCGCAAAATCTTGATACCGTTAAATTAATTTACGTTTGTTCGCCAAATAATCCAACCGGTAACTTGATAAAACCGGAAGATATTAAAAGCTTGCTCAAGCTGGCAAATGATCGTGCTTTAGTGGTGATTGATGAAGCCTATATTGAGTTTACTCCTCAATCATCTGTGGTGAGTTGGCTCAACGAGTACCCAAACCTCGTGATTTTACGAACATTATCCAAAGCCTTTGCTTTAGCGGGATTGCGCTGTGGCTTTGCCATTGCTAACAAACCGGTGATCGACGCCTTACAAAAGGTGATTGCGCCTTATCCATTAGCCACGCCGGTCGCTGATATTGCCAGTCAAGCACTGAGTAAAGAAGGGATTGAGACGATGAGACAAAATGTCGAAAAGCTTAATAACCAAAAACAGACATTTATCGTGGCACTCAATAAATTATCAATAGTTGAAAAAGTTTACCCTAGCTGGTCTAACTATTTATGTGTTAAATTTCAAGAAGGTAAAGACGTATTTAAAACCTTATGGGATCAAGGCATTATTCTGCGTGATCAAAGTAAATCCACCGGACAAAATAATATGATTCGCATCTCTATTGGTACTCAAAGCGAATGTGAAGCGGTGATCACTGCACTTAAAGCGATAAACTAGGAGCAATCATGTTACAAAAATATTTATTTATCGATCGTGACGGAACCTTAATTACTGAACCGCCAATTGATTTTCAAGTTGATAGTTTCGAAAAACTAGCATTTGAACCGAATGTCATTCCGGCACTACTTAAATTACAAGCAGCGGGTTATAAGTTGGTCATGGTGACCAACCAAGACGGTCTGGGTACTGACAGTTACCCGCAAGCGAGTTTTGACGGTCCACACAATTTGATGATGCAAATTTTTGCATCTCAAGGGGTGAATTTTGAAGAAGTGTTAATCTGCCCACACTTTCCGCAAGATAATTGTCAATGTCGAAAACCTAAGATTGAATTAGTCTTACCTTACTTAACCAGTGGAAAGCTCGACAAAGCAAAAAGTTATGTAATTGGTGACAGGGTCACGGATATTCAACTTGCTGAAAATATGCAGATCAACGGATTACGTTATGACCCAATTACCCTTAACTGGAATGAAATAGCCCAACGATTAACCACCGCTGATCGCTATGCAAAAGTGCAACGTAATACTAAAGAGACCAAAATACTTGTTGAAGTTTGGCTAGACCGGCAAGGTGGTAGCCAAATCAATACCGGTATCGGCTTTTTTGACCATATGCTTGACCAAATTGCGACACACGGTGGTATTAAACTCAATATTCAAGTTGAAGGTGATTTACATGTTGATGATCATCACACGATTGAAGATACCGGTTTAGCTTTAGGTGAAGCCTTAAAATTGGCGCTAGGTGATAAACGAGGCATTACACGTTATGCTTCTGTCATCCCTATGGATGAGTGTTTAGCTACATGTGCAATGGATATATCTGGTCGTCCTTATCTGGTCTTTAAAGCGCAGTTTACCCATCAAAAAGTGGGCGATATGAGTACCCAAATGGTGGAACACTTTTTTTACTCAATCAGTTATGCAATGGGTATTACGCTCCATATTGAAACGCAAGGCGATAATGATCATCACAAAATTGAAAGCTTATTTAAAGCCTTTGCCAGAACGCTTAAGCAAGCAATTAAAATCGAAGGTGATAGACTACCTAGTTCAAAAGGAGTTTTGTAATGAATATCGTCATTTTAGATACGGGTTGTGCCAATCTGGCCTCAGTAAAATATGCGATTGAAAGGCTTGGCTATCAACCCATTATTAGCCTTGACCCCGATGTCGTTATCAACGCTGATAAGCTGTTTTTACCGGGCGTTGGCTCAGCTTCGGCGGCAATGGAAAAATTAAAACAACGCAATTTAATCGACCTTATTAAAGTCTGTACTCAGCCAGTGCTTGGTATCTGTCTTGGCATGCAACTGTTAGCTGAGTATAGTAGTGAAGGACATGTTCACACGTTAGGTATTATTGATGAAAAAGTAGCGAAAATTCCGGATACCGGATTACCGTTACCTCATATGGGGTGGAATCAAGTATACCCTAAAGCCGGTCATCATCTATTTAGAGATATTCCTGATGGTGCTTATTTTTACTTCGTACATGGATACGCCTTACCATTATGCTCATCAACTATCGCAGAAACCAATTACGGCGAAAGCTTTACAGCTGCCGTACAAAAAGACAACTTTTACGGTGTTCAGTTTCATCCCGAGCGTTCTGGCTCGGCCGGTGCAAAATTGCTGAAAAACTTTTTGGAGATGTAACAATGACGGCTAACCCAATTATCATTCCTGCGCTCGATTTAATTGACGGCTCAGTTGTTCGCTTGCATCAAGGCGACTATGAAAAAAAACGCGATTATGGTAACGATCCATTAACTCGCTTGCAAGCCTATGCCAATGAAGGCGCAAAGCTATTGCATCTGGTTGATTTAACCGGTGCCAAAGATCCTAAAGCCCGCCAAATATCACTAATAAAAACGCTGATTAATGGTGTACAAGTACCGGTACAAATTGGTGGCGGCATTCGTCATGAAGACGATGTTAAAGCCCTACTTGCCGCCGGTGCTAGTCGGGTTGTCATTGGCTCAACGGCAATTAAAGAGCCTTCATTGGTTAAGCAGTGGTTTAAAACTTATGGCGCCGATGCGTTAGTTTTGGCATTAGATGTCCGCATTGACCAACAAGGCAATAAATATGTTGCTATTCACGGCTGGCAAGAGGATTCTAAAAAGACGCTTGAGCAAGTGATTGAAGATTATCTCCCTTTTGGTCTTAAACATGTACTATGTACCGATATCTCTAAAGACGGTACACTCAGCGGGAGCAATATTGAATTATATCAACAAATCAGCCAACAATACCCTCAAATTGCTTTTCAAGCTTCCGGAGGCATCGGTCAATTAGCCGATGTGCAAGCTTTAAAAGACAGTGGCGTGGCCGGGGTCATTGTGGGACGAGCATTGCTCGAAGGTAAATTTACAGTTCAGGAGGCAATTTCATGCTGGCAAAAAGGATAATCCCTTGTTTAGATGTGCGTAACGGGCAAGTGGTTAAAGGCGTACAGTTTCGCAATCATGAGATTATAGGTGATATCGTACCACTGGCAAAAAGATATGCTCAAGAAGGTGCTGACGAACTGGTTTTTTATGATATTACTGCGTCATCAGACGGCCGGGTAGTAGATAAAAGCTGGGTTGCCAAAGTTGCCGAAGTGATTGATATCCCCTTTTGTGTCGCCGGCGGCATAAAAACAGTTGAAGATGCCGGGCAGATTTTGGCTTATGGCGCAGATAAAATTTCAATCAACTCGCCGGCATTAGCAAACCCAAAATTGATCACACAGTTGGCAGATTGTTATGGTGTGCAATGTATTGTTGTCGGCATCGATACTTGGTATGACAAACAGACAAATAACTATCACGTTTATCAATTTACCGGCGATGAAAAACGCACTGTGGCAACTAAGTGGAATACTATTGACTGGCTGCAAGAGGTACAACAGCGCGGCGCCGGTGAAATTGTTCTTAATATGATGAATCAAGACGGCGTTCGTCATGGTTATGATCTTGAGCAATTAAAAACCATGCGTGAAGTGTGCCACGTGCCGCTGATTGCCTCTGGCGGTGCAGGTGAGATGAAACATTTTTTAGAAGCATTTAAAGACGCTCATGTCGACGGTGCATTAGCCGCTTCAGTCTTTCATAAACAAATTATTAATATTGGCGAACTTAAACAATATTTAGCTAACCACGGAGTAGAGATACGATTATGCTAGTTTCAAATTCTAATGACCCATTTGATCCAAATCAGCTTGATTGGCAAAAAGTTGACAATTTAATGCCGGTTATTATTCAACACTATGTTTCAGGCGATGTATTGATGCTTGGTTACATGAATCAATCAGCACTTAGCCAAACGCTCGCTAGTGGTAAAGTCACCTTTTATTCACGCACTAAAGCCCGTTTATGGACAAAAGGCGAAACATCAGGGAATTTTTTAAATGTGGTCAGCATTTCAACCGATTGTGATAACGACACTTTGCTTATTTTAGTCGATCCGGTTGGCGCAACTTGCCATACCGGCTCAAATAGTTGCTTTGCCAACGCACAAACACAGTGGGGATTTTTATATCAGCTCGAACAGCTGATTGCTTCGCGCAAAAATGCCGATCCTAAGTCATCTTACACCGCTAAACTCTATCATGACGGTACGAAGCGTATTGCGCAGAAAGTGGGCGAAGAAGGAGTTGAAACAGCTCTTGCCGCCACGGTACGTGATACTTTTGAACTTAAAAATGAATCTGCCGATCTGATTTATCATCTGTTGGTGTTACTGCAAGATCAGAATCTATCTTTACAAGATGTGATTGAGATATTAAAAGCAAGACACAAATAGTTTTACTTAATCAAAGTGTGATCCGTTTCGCACTTTGATTTTTTACAAACCTCACTGGGCAAATCATTTAACGGATCGGCAGTTTTACCCCATTAAACATTGCCTGAACTTGAACATTATTTTCACACAAAATCAACTTATCAACCATCTGTTTATTTAAATGCGGCGAAAATTGACTGATAAACTCATACATATAAT
The DNA here is from genome assembly GCF_026536465.1 of Gilliamella sp. B3172. NCBI lineage: Bacteria > Pseudomonadati > Pseudomonadota > Gammaproteobacteria > Orbales > Orbaceae > Gilliamella > Gilliamella sp. B3172. The sequence goes on from NZ_JAFNOA010000006.1 coordinate 146,386, forward strand.
TACGTAAAAATAGTGAACGTGCAAAAGCGATATAAGTTGTGCTATAAGGAAAGATATGCCCGGCATTGAGCACAACAAAATCACTATCGGCTGATTCATTAACAGCCATTTTCGCCACTATCCCTACCCCAACCCCTAACTTAACATAGGTTTTAATCAAGTCAGCATCGGTAGTACTAAAGACAATATTGGGCAACTGATTGGCTTTGATAAAGGCTTGATTTAAGTCTGAACCGTCGTTAGAAAAATCGTAACTGACTAGCGGGTATTTCGATAACTCTTCAATGCTGATCAAACTGCTTTTTGCCAGCGGATGATCTTTCATCACAATTACCGCTTGATTCCAATGATAGCAAGGTAAGGCTATCATATCATCGTTAAGCTGTGCCAGATCGGTAATAATGGCAAAATCGGCTTGTCCACTTTGCGCCTGCAATAAGCATTGTGAAGATGAGCCCTGCTCCATGTGTAAAGTAATGCTTGGGTATTGTTTCATAAACTGTTGAATGACAACGGGCAAGGTATAACGGGCTTGAGTATAGGTGGTTGTGATTGTTAGCGTCCCTTGGTTTGGTTGGCTAAACTCTTTAGCGATAATTTTTATATCGTGTGATTTGTTTAAGATTTCCCGGGCTAAACTAACAATTTTTTCGCCGACCGGAGTGACTTCTGAAAGGTGTTTTCCCACTCGGGTAAAGATTTGAACACCTAATTCATCTTCAAGTAATTTAATCTGCTTGCTAATGCCAGGCTGTGAGGTATAAAGCTTTTCCGATGTTAACGATACATTGAGATCATTATTGACGACTTCAACAATATATCGTAGTTGTTGCAATTTCATGATAAAGGCTCCTTTAACTTTACCGGCTTTACTCTTTTTCGAAACAAGCAAAAAAGAGAACAACCATAAAGTTATTCCTTTTACACTTTAGCACAAACCTAAACTGCATTTTTATACTAAAACGTAGACAAAACCCGAAACAGTGTAATGACTGTTTCGGGCACTCTTAGCTATTTTTTACCGCTAATCCATTTGCCATCAACATATTGCATTACCCAGCCCGTCGATTTTCCGTTAACTTCAGAAGTCACATATTGTTGTTTGCTTTTTCGGCTAAAACGAACGATAGCAGGGTTACCGTCAGGATCTTTACTTGGTGCTTTAGTAAGATAGAGAAACTTTTCCGGTAAACGATCTTTAAATCGTTGCAATTCCTCGATCAATGGCGCACGTGTTTCTCTGGATTTAGGGAAATTATGGGCAGCTAAAAAGATCCCCGATGCACCGTCACGTAACACAAAATGCGCATCTGACTTAACGCATTTTAATTCAGGCAAATCAACAGGATCTTCTTTCGGTGGTGCCACATCACCATTTTTTAATATTTTACGGGTATTTTTACAATCCGGGTTAGTACATCCCATATATAACCCAAAACGACCCGATTTTAAGTGCATTTCAGAACCACATTTTTCACACTCAATAATCGGACCTTCGTAGCTTTTTACTTTAAAGTTACCTTTTTCAACAATAGAGCCATCACAAATTGGGTTGTTACCACAAATATGTAATTTACGCTCATTATCCAATAAGTAGCTATCCATTGCAGTGTGACATTTTGGGCATCGTTTACGTGCACGTAAAGCATCGGTTTCAGCCGTGTCGGCCTCTTCTAAGATGTTTAGCGTTTCGTGTTCAGGTATCAGGTTTATCGTTTGTTTGCAGCGCTCTTTAGGCGGTAAAGCATAACCCGAACAGGCTAAAAATACGCCCGTTCCCGCAGTTTTAATTCCCATTTCACGCCCACAATTTGGACATTTAATTTCAGGTGTTAAAACTAAAGGATTAAGTTGCATACCACCTTTATCTGGCGCTTGCTCTGCAACTTCTAAATGCTGACTAAAATCACTAAAGAACTGATCGAGCACTTCCCGCCACTCTTGTTTTTTGTGAGCAATCTCATCGAGCGCATGCTCCATACGGGCAGTAAAATCATAGCTCATTAAATCATTGAAGTTTTCATTCAATCGGTCAGTAACAATCTCACCAATCTTTTCAGCATAAAAACGGCGATTATCTAAACGAACATAACCCCTATCTTGAATAGTTGAAATGATCGTTGCATAAGTCGACGGCCGGCCAATCTCACGTTTTTCAAGCTCTTTAACCAATGACGCCTCGTTATAGCGTGCTGGCGGTTTAGTAAAGTGCTGATTTGGGTTTAGGCTGATTAAATCCAACTTATCATTAACCGCAACGGTCGGTAAGATTTTATCTTCACTGTTTTTGGTCAACTGTGGTTGTACTTTTGTCCAACCGTCAAACCGTAAAGTACGCCCTTTGGCTTTTAAAATAAAATCGCCAGATTTGACCGTAATAGTTGTCGAATTATATTCGGCTGATGTCATTTGACACGCCACAAATTGGCGCCAAATTAATTGATATAACTTACACGCATCTGCTTCAACATCACTGATATTGTCGGCCAAAATGGTGACATCAGAAGGACGAATAGCTTCATGGGCTTCTTGCGAGTTCTTTTTACTGGTGTAAACATTAGCCGTTTTAGGTAAGTACTTATCACCAAAATGCTGTCCAATATAATCTCGCACCATGGTTAACGCATCTTGACTTAGATTGGTCGAATCGGTACGCATATAGGTAATATAACCGGCTTCGTAAAGGCGCTGTGCCAACATCATCGTCTTTTTAACGCCAAAACCTAAACGGGTGCTAGCAGCTTGCTGCAATGTCGAGGTTATAAAAGGGGCTGTTGGATTACTTTTGGTCGGCTTTTGCTCAATATTTGTTACATGATACTGACTATTATTAAGCTCAGCTAATGCCATATCAATGGCAACTTTATCTTTAGGCTCAAATGCTTCATCTTTGTAATGCGTCACTTGTAGCGTTAATGGCTCTTGTTTGGCAGTACTTAAGTCGGCATAGAGATCCCAATACTCTTCAGGAATAAATGCATGAATTTCACGCTCACGCTCAACCACAAGGCGAACAGCAACAGACTGAACACGACCAGCCGATAGCCCCCTTGCGACTTTTTTCCAAAGTAGTGGTGATAACATAAAGCCCACCACACGGTCCATAAATCGGCGTGCTTGTTGAGCATTGACCCGATCCATATCAATCATCGCTGGATGATTAAAGGCATTTTTTATAGCGGTTTTGGTGATCTCATTAAATACCACCCGACGATATTTGCTATCATCGCCACCTATCACATCTTTAAGATGCCAAGCAATGGCTTCCCCTTCTCTATCCAAGTCGGTTGCCAGATAGATCATATCGGCATCTTTGGCTAATTTTTTAAGTTCGGCAACCACACGTTCTTTGCCGGGTAAGATCTCATAGTGTGCTTTCCAACCGTTATAAGGATCAACACTCATGCGATCTACTAGCGCCTGTTTTTCAGAACGCTTAACTTTTTTCTCTGTTTTATCTTTGGCGGTTTTTTCTGTGCGCTGGCTACTGCCACTTACCGGAAGATCTCGAATGTGCCCCACGCTTGATTTAACCACGAAATCTTTGCCAAGATATTTATTTATCGTTTTTGCTTTGGCTGGTGATTCCACAATAACAAGGGATTTTCCCATAATTAAACCTATATTATCCTGTTGTTTACGTTATTTACTCTCAACTTCGTTAAGAAGAAGCGAAAGTAAATCATCTTTAATTGTCGATACTTTATTGACGTATTGCTCTTTTTGCTCAGCATCTTCAATCAGTTGTGTAATTGTTTGTGACAACGTGCAACCTCGGCGCTTAGCTAAACTTGCCAATCGTTGCCAGACTAGAAACTCTAAATCAATTGATTTTTTTCGGGTGTTTTGTTGTTCAGCATTAAAATGTCGTTTACGTCTTGCCCGAATGGTTTGCTTCATGCGATTGTCTAAATCGGGATTTAAATGCGCTTTTATCCAATCAACGACACGTGTTGGATTATGCTCTAATAACAGTAATTCATTGACGGCATGATTTGCAGCGCTTTTTTCTAAATAACGCGTAATAGCTTCGCCTTCTAAATGCCTTTTTACTAGATAGTGCCACTTCCAACCACATTCAAGGTTTTCTAATTGCTGATATTTCATAGGTTCACCTTGTGACGCTGTAACTATTTCGCCTATTTGTAGCATAAACTTAAAACACAATAAAGAAAATTATTGCATTTGACAAATTTTTTATAAATCTGCTATCGTTCACCTTTCACTTTGTTCTTCATTTAAGGAATCGCAAATAATGGCTAAAGCCGATGTTATTTATATTAATGGTTACATTTATACCGCAGATAGACAAGATACTGTCTGTGAAGCTATAGCAATTAAAAATGGTTATATCATTGCCACTGGTAGCACGCAAGAGATAAATAACAGTCATTATGTAGATAATCATACTACAGTTTACGATCTGCACGGCAAAACAATGATGCCAGGCATTATTGATTCACATTTGCACACCTTCTGGGGTGGTATGCAACTGTCATCTTGCAATCTCAACTATCAAAGTTTAACGGTCGAACAAACGCTAGCCATTATTCAAGATTATTTAGATAAAGATAAAACTAATCATGATTCACACTGGCTACAAGTTCGTGGTTGGTTAAGACAAGAAGTCCTGCCGATTGGTACTGACATCACTCGTTTTGACCTTGATAAGCTAAATACCAAGCGCCCGGTTATTTTGTTTTCTAATGACTGTCATACTTTGGTTGCTAACACAACGGCTTTGGAGAAATTCGGCATCGATAAAAATACCCCGGAACCGACTGACGGTAAAATCGGTCGCACCGATGACGGTGAACCGAATGGCATTTTAGAAGATGCGCCGGCCATGCGTGCTTTTGATAGTATTTCGAAACTGACCGAAGAACAAGCCGCACATATTGCTAAATTAGCACAAGCGGAATTAAACAAACAAGGGGTAACAGCGGTTATGGATGCTCGGATAACCGAAACCCAAGCCGATGCCTTTTTAAAGCTACAACAGCAAGATCAACTTACTATACGCTTATTTGGCGCACGTGAGTTACCGCCGGATGATGTCACCTCAATCGAAGCTATACCGGCTTTACTGGAAAAAGTTAAACAGTTTGCCAGCCGTTACGACGATAAAAACTGGCAACCTAAGCCCGGTATTAAAATTTCACATACTAAACTGTTTGTTGACGGGGTAATGCAAGCGCCATTAATGACAGCAAGACTGTTGCAACCTTATCAACTTGAGCATGAAAAAGATCGTTATGGTGATTTATACTACTCAACTGAGATGCTAAATGCTTTAATTTTAGAGTCATCTCGTGCCGGTTTTCATCCACATATGCATACAGTTGGCGAAGGTGCCATTGAAGTGGTGCTTGATGCCATCGAAAAAATGCGCCAAGCATTACCCGATGCCGATATCCGCCCTAGCACGGCACATAATGAACTCAGTGCAGCACATCAATATGCTAGATATAAGCAATTAAATGCTTGTGTCGTGTTTTCATTCCAATGGGCTGGCTGTAGCGATGCCATGGTTGAACAATATCAAACACTATTTGGCGAAAAGCGCTATAACGGTTTAGAATCCCACGGGCAATATATTGATGCAGGCGTCAACTGCGCCTTTGGTAGCGATTGGCCAATCGATCCATTAAATGAGTGGTATGATTTTCAAGTAGCCATGACCCGACAAATTGATGCACAGCATCCACGATTAAACAGTGACCGTAATTTAACCGCTACCGAAGTTTTACGCTGTGCAACCATTGGTGCCGCTTATGTGCTCAAACAAGACGAGTATATTGGCTCAATTGAAAAAGGTAAATTTGCTGATTTGATTATTTTAGATCGCAATCCATTTACCATTCCGGCAACCGATATGCAAAATGTCAAAGTGTTAACCACAATTATCGGTGGTAAAACAGTTTATCAGCAAGATTAAAGTAAAAAAGCGTTTTTATTACTATAAAAATTTAAGTTGACTATCTCCAATCGTGTGGCGAGATAGTCAATTTGAGCTGATAATGCAGCCTCAACTAGATAGTATTACACCGTCAGCATTGACGGTGTAATATCATTGATTACTGATCTTCAATGACCTCTTCAGTCTGATCGGCATTTTTTCGGGTAAAGTGTAAAATGGCAGCAATAATAAAAGCGCCAATAAACATATCGATCACATACCAAACTGCACCTTTCGTTACGCCTCCTAAAGCAACTAGTCCACCAAATGCTACCAGCGAATCGATACCATTAATCATACCTAACATACCGGCAATGGCTGTACCAACCACAATAGCAATAATCACTCGTTTAGGATCTTTGGCGGCAAAAGGGATTGCACCTTCGGTAATGCCAGCCAGTGACAGAAAGAAAGCTGTGATACCAAACTCTTTTTCTTCTTTGGTATATTTAGCTCGAGACACAATTAACGAAGACAACGCTAACCCTAATGGCGGAATGGCACAGCACATACGAAATACGCCATTAGGACCATATACCCCTTCTGCCATTGCGGCTAACGTAAAGGCCGTGGCGGCTTTACTACAAGGTCCACCCATATCTAATGCCGCTAATATGCCAATACCGATACCTAAAAATGCCGCGTTGACTTCTGACATACCTTTTAGTGTTTCCACCATGGCTTTGACAAACCAATCAAGTGGATAAGATAAGCCATAGATATAGATCGGAGCCATAACCAATAATGTCACCGTTGGAATAATCATAACAGGCATTACTGAGGCAATAACCGGATGAACTTTAACCGTTTTAAACCACTTAACAAAATAGCCGATTAAAATACCAAAAATCATTGCACCAATAAAACCAGTGCTGACTTGATTAACACCAATAGGATTATTAACCACATACCCCATAATAAACGCCGGTGCGAGCGCAGCATTACCGCCAATAGAATAAGCCATATAAGCGGCCAAAACCGGCACCATCATCGCAAAGCCATAAAAAGCGACTTGCTGAAGATCGGCAAAGAATTGATTACGAGGCAATATGGTATCGTTAGTCACCTCACCTGTCATTAACACTATGGAAAAGAGTATGCCTGAGGCAATAATAACCGGCAGAAATTTACTGATACCGGTATTAAGTGCTCTTAAAATCTCTTTGCCAATGCTGTCTTTAACCACGTGAGTTGCAATCTTATCGGCATTATCAAAAATGTTAACGGTGTTTTTCACCGCTTCGCCGGTGCTCACTTTAATGATATTGTTAAATGGCTCTAATCTATCTGCATTTTCAATTGAAATATCCGTTGCTAATAAAATCACATCAGCACTTTTTAAATCTTGTTCCGTCAAAGCATTATCAATGCCTGCTGCACCTTGCGTTTCTACTTTACAATCCCAGCCACGTTTTTTGGCTTCATTTTCAATCTTCCCTTTAGCAATATAAGTATGTGCCATACCGGCTGTACAAGCACAAATTGCGACGATCTTTTTGCTTTTCACTGACGCTTTATTCATACAAACCTCGAATCTTATCGGCAAGTAGTTGGGTATTACAATTGAGTAAATCTTGGACAAATTCATCATTTGCCAAATTGGAGGCTAATTTGGCAATAATGGTGAGATGTTCTTGATTAGCGTGTTGCGGAGCACCAATCATAATAACTAATTTGACTTTGTTATCATTATTCCAAACTACCCCTTTAAGATATCGACCAATGACAATAAACGGTGTTTTGACCGCTCCACTTTTAGCATGAGGCAAGGCAATATCTGTCAGTACATCTGTTTCCATTTCTTGCTCATGAGTGATGACATCCTGAAAAAACTGCGTGATATCCGTTAAATACGCTTTACTACTTTCTGCCATTAATTGGATCACTAATGATTTATCTTGAGCAATATCATCAGTTAATTCGACAGGAATAACAGGAATTGAAGCCATAAATAAATCCTCTTAATTATTATTCTGTATAAAATTTCAATAAAATAAACATATACAAAACAAATATATAACGATTCTTTTTTATTGACACTCAATTTTTGGCTTAAATAATTAGACTTTGATCACAAATCTGAAAGATTTAAAATTTATCAATTTGAAAATAAGCATTGCGTTTATTAGCAAATTCTCACACCGAATAAAACTCGTCGCTAAGCATTATCAGCTGAGGAGCAACCCAATCCGCTTGCTTCAATTTGTTATCAGCATAATAACGATTCTTAAACGTTTAACAGAAAAAACTTCAGGTATATTAAGCTTTGTATCTTAACGCTGATGAAGCAAAAATTTTAATAGGTGAGAAGCAAGCTAGTAAGAAACAAGCTTGAAATACTGACAGTTAGAGATCAATACAATAATTTCAAGTTTCTTAAGGAAGGTCTGTTTTTTATTTAGATATAAACTTTAAAATCAACTTATTTTAAAAAACATTAACTTGTTGACTGATTGAATGTTTACCTTATACTAGGCGCAATTGTTTACCGGCAGTACAAAAATGTTCAACTCCTCAAATCTTCTCAATTGTGTACTCTTTCCAATCGTTAAGCCTAATTATTCAAAATTAAATCGCCAATTAGAAAATAAAGTGATTGTCATTACCGGCGCTAGCTATGGAATTGGTGAAAGTCTGGTTAATCTTTTAGCTACTATTCAATGTCATCTTATTTTAGTTGCTAGAACACATGATAAATTGATAAATATACAGCAGTCATTAGCTCACAAAAAAGCTAAGATTGATATATTTTCGGTTGATTTGCGCGAATCGGAACAATTGGATAATTTAATGACTAATTTACAGCGATACTCTGTTGATATCTTAATCAATAATGCTGGCAAATCAATTTGTCGGCCAATACTGCAATCATTATCACGTATGCATGATTTTGATAGAACGATGAAGTTAAATTATTATGCACCGGTCAAACTCTGCTTGACGTTAATTCCCCATTTACAGCGTAATCAAGGGCAAATTATTAATGTTTCCGCCATAAACGTACTTTTAGCCCCAACGGCTAATTGGGCTGCTTATCAAGCCTCAAAAACGGCCTTTGACCAATGGTTAAACTGTGCAAGGCCAGAATTGGAAAATCAGAAAATCAAGGTTTCAACAGCTTATTTACCTCTTGTTAAAACACGAATGCTTGAACCTACTAAGATTTATAAGAGATTTCCTGCCTTACAAGCTGATGAAGCTGCAACCATAATTTGCCGTTTATTACAAACAAAAAAACATCAATATAAACCATGGTGGGCCATTATTGTTCAACTTGCCTCATTATTTTTTAATAATATTTGGGTTAAATTGAACCGTTATTTTTTGAAGAAAAAGCTATGATAAAACTTATTAAAGCGCTATATAAAAAGAAATTATTAACTTTATTAGGCATTTGGCACTTATTAAATAGCATTCATATTGTTGGTATCAATTTAATGGCGTTGCTTTATGTTCGTCAAAAACTTTCTCCTAACCAAATTGCTATCGATGAGAACGGCACTGGCACCGATTATCGTACCCTTTTTAACCAATCTCAGCACCTTGCCAAACAATTAGCAATTAATTTTAAAATAAAGCGTCATCAAAAAGTCGCTATTATAGCGCACAACCACCTACTCTTAGTTCACACTTTATATGCTATGACAAGATTAGGCGTTGATGTTTATCTTATCAATACTGAACTGTCGACAAATCAACTTAAGTCCATTCACGAAAATGTCGGTTTTGACTGGATAATTCACGACCCAGAAATAGCGTGTTTATCAAATGTAAAAAGCTTACCCATTTATCATGAAAGCCTTATGTCAATTCACTCTCTATTAGTTTCAACCTCGACAATTGATGTAAAAATTAAAACGACCCACTTCTCAAAAATTACTGTTTTAACGAGTGGCACAACAGGCCGTTTTAAATTAGCAGCACGCGATAGTAAGGCACAAAATTTTATTAGTCCATTTTGTCAACTACTGGTGAAACTAAATCTTTTCCGTTATCAAAAAATCTATATTGCAACGCCTATTTATCATGGGTTTGGCATGGCAAGTTTATGTATCGCTGTGTTATTAGGTGCAACAATGTTTTTAACAAAAAAATTTGATAGTCAAAAAGCATGTGGGTTAATTGCGAGTAACCAAATAGAGGTGGTCACACTTGTTCCTTTAATGTTAAATAGGATGTTGAAATGCTCTAAACATCAACTCACTAGTTTAAAATGTATTATTACCGGAGGAGCGCCAATTACAGCAATATTAGTTGATCAAGTCATTACTACGCTTGGAAAGATATTATTCAATTTGTATGGCACATCAGAAGCAGGTATTTGCATGATTGCCTCGCCCGATGATCTCTCTATTAAGCCAGAAACCATTGGTAAACCGCTGAGAGGATTATCAACTAAATTACTGAAGCAAAACAATGAATCACAAAAACACCATGAGCTGTTTATTAAATGTGCTTGGTCAACTGTAGGCAACCATTGGGTTTCAACAGGAGATTTAGTCTATCAAGATGCTGACGGTTATTACTTTTTATCAGGTCGAGTTGATGATATGATTGTTTCAGGTGGTGAAAATGTTTATCCATATGAACTTGAACACTGCTTATCAACTCATCCGGAAATTAATGATGTAACAGTGATAAGTGTGCCGGATGAAGAATTCGGGCAAAGATTGGTCGCCTTTATTGTTTTAAATCCTAATACCGAACAATCCGAAACTAAAATACAGGATTGGCTTAAATCAAAAATAGCCCGTTATCAGATGCCAAAAAAAATCATTTTTATCGACGAACTACCGATGACAAGCATTGGAAAAATAGACCGTAAAAAATTACAACAGCTGTTTTTCACTCATTTAAGTAATGTATAACATTTAGTTAGCAATAAATGAACTGTTGTCCATTATTATATTCTAATAAAAAATTTTCTTAGAAAGGTATTATGAATTTGTAGGCGGCGCTATTTAGCCTCTACTTTAGGTTACTCTTCTTGAAAAATAAGCCTGAAAAGTTGACTGGTTTATTTCTAGTTTTCAGTATTTATTTATGGTTAACGTCCTAAAAAAATATCTATACTGGATCTAGAACTCTCATCTTTAATTTGTTTCTTCTTTTCTATTAAATAGTTATTTGCTTTGATATATATATCTTTATCGCATTCAATGTTTAAGATTAATTTATTATTACTCTTATTTATGATGAGAAAATGATTATCCTTATAATCAAAAATAATATTTTCTACCGATGTAGCGCCTTTATTAAAATTAGATAAATTATAATAATATCTGAAAGTTACATATTGTTTTGAGATATGAATATAACCATACTCTTTTTCATCAACTTTAGCAAAAATTTTTAATCTTAAAGAATCCTCATCTTCAATTTTATCATATTGATAGGATTTTATATAAAACTTAGGGCTAGTAAATGAGCACGTAAATAACAAAGATATTATTAAAAAAGTGATTACTGAAATTACCTTAAAGATTTTCATTTCATTATACCTGCTGCTTGAGATGCACTATACATAGAACTTGCACATTGTCTTTTGAGCAAATTATACCCTTTTGTTACATTTACAACATCATAATTATCAACATACTTTTTTAAAATTAGACATTTGCATATCATCTACATCAAAACTTGTTCCTTTGGGACTAGCGAATGAGAAAAACAAAACTTGAATTAAAAGAAAAATTTTTCCATTATGCCTATACATCTATTTTTAAATTGAAATCTTTTTGTGCTATGAAGATAGTTTCTTTGAAACCAACGTCTTTAGATGTTCCAACCATAACTTTCTTTATTATCTTTTTCAACTCACCAATACCCATACCTAATCTAATTAATATATCCATCGCTTTTCTAGATATTAAAAGACCGTCCCCGAAGGGATTTACGAGAGTATTATAATTATGCGTATAAGCATAAACTTTGGGTAGCTTCCTTTTAGTTCTATGGGATCTTGGCTTATATTGGTTCCGGTATTACTGTCGTAATATCGGAACCGATTAGATAAGCTGAAGCGTTGAAACTTTAAACGGATTATGCATTACCATTCTAACACGAGCTGTTTTACTCAGTCCGTCAGTTTAGAAAACAGTGTTGACGAGATATCAACACCATAGATCTCCTTATATAGAAATAATATTTATCTCATTCCTTTAAGAAGGATTACATAACTTTCTTTAAATTTTTGCTCACAAGCTTGATCAAAATATTTTTTAGCGAACTCGCTATTTTCTACACTGTCATCTTTACAATACATAACACCTTAATTATGCGTTGCTTCAGTAACACCCTGATCGGCTGCTTTTTTATACCAATATAGCGCTTTTTCTTTATCGACTTCGATACCATCCCCGTTGTCATACATAAGTGCTAAATCATATTGTGCATCACCATGCCCTTGTTCAGCGGCTTTTGTGTACCAATATAATGCTTTTCTTTTATCAACCTTGACACCACCACCATGAGCATACATCCTTGCCAAATAATATTGCGCTTCAACAAGCTCTTCTTCCACTCCTTGAGCTTGAGAATACCAATATAACGCTTTTTCCTGATTGGCTTCGACACCCTCACCTTGGTCATACCTATATGCTAACTCTAATTGCGCAGAAATATTCCCTTCTTCCGCTGCTTTGGTATACCAATATAGGGCTTTTTCTTTATTGATTACGACATCTACACCTTGCTCATACATACTAGCTAAGTCATATTCTCCAGTATCAAGTCCTTCTTCCATCATTGCTTCAACTTGAGAGTACCAATATGCTGCTTTTTCTTTATTGACTTCGACACCATCTCCTTGGTCATACATATAGGCTAACTCTAATTGCGCATATTCATGCCCCTGTTCCGCTGCTTGAGTGTACAAATCGAGCGCTTTTTCTTTATCGACTTCGACACCATCTCCTACTTCATACATACGTGCTAAATTATATTGCGCCTCACTAAGCCCCTGTTCCATTGCTTTAGTAAACCAATATGCTGCGTTTTCTTTATTTTTTTCGACACCGTCACCTCTGTAATAAACAAGCCCTAAATCATTTTCCGCCTTATCAAACCCCTGTTCTGCTGCTTGATTGAGCCAATATAGCGATTTTTCTTTATTGACTTCGACACCATCTCCTACTTCATACATACGTGCTAAATTATATTGCGCCTCAGGAAATCCTTGTTCTGCTGCTTTTGTGTACCAATACAATGCTTTCCCGATATCAACTTTGACCCCATTACCTACGGCATATCTCCTTGCCAAATCATATTGCCCGTAAACAAACCCATTTTCTTCTTGAGCTTGAGCGTACCAATATGCTGCTTTTTCTTTATTGACTTCGACACCCTCACCTTGGTCATACATATATGCTAACTCTAATTGCGCAGAAATATTCCCTTCTTCCGCTGCTTTTGTATACCAATATAATGCTTTCCTTTTATCAACGTTGACATAATAACCTTCGGCATACATGCGTGCCAAATCTAATTGCTCTTGATCAACCCTATATTCCTCTCTTTCTTCTTGTGCTTGAGCTTGGGAGTACCAATATCGTGCTTTTTCTTTATTGACTTCAACACCCTCACCTTGGTCATACCTATATGCTAACTCTAATTGAGCAGAAATAATCCCTTTTTTCGCTACTTTGGTATACCAATATAGCGCTTTTTCTTTATTGACTTCGACACCCTCACCTTGGTCATACCTATATGCTAACTCTAATTGCGCATAAATATTCCCTTCTTGCGCTGCTTGAGTGTACAAATAGAGCGCTTTTTCTTTATCGACTTCGACACCGTCTCCTACTTCATACATACGTGCTAAATTATATTGCGCCTCACTAAGCCCCTGTTCCATTGCTTTAGTAAACCAATATAGCGCTTTTTCTGAATTTTTTTCGACTCCGTCACCTCTGTAATAAACAAGTCCTAAATCATTTTCCGCCTTATCAAACCCCTGTTCTGCTGCTTGAGTGAGCCAATATAGCGATTTTTCTTTATTGACTTCAATACCTTTATCGTCAACATACATAAGTGCTAACTTATATTGCGCCTTTAGAAATCCTTGTTCCGCTGCTTTTGTGAACCAATAGAGTGCTTTTTCTTTATCTATGCCGATACCGTGCCCCCTGATATACAAATGTGCTAAATCATATTGCGCCTTAACAAGTCCTTGTTTCGCTGCTTTTTTGTACCAAAAGAGTGCTTTTTCTGCATTTCTGTGACCTACACGTCCGTCATATATATGTGCTAAATTATACTGAGCATCTTTATCTCCCTGCACAGCCTCAGTGTTACAAGCAATAAAAGCTTGATCAAAAGCTTTTTGTTCAAAATAGGTCGCGCAATTATTAGCGTAAGCCGTCGTCGATAATAATGCTGTTAATACAACAAATAGTACTTTTTTCA
>NZ_JAFNOA010000032.1:0-508 GCF_026536465.1 Gilliamella sp. B3172
GTTCAGCGTTAAAAGCGTTAGAAGGCGATGCAGCATGGGAAGATAAAATTGTTGAATTAGCTGAAGCTTTAGACAGCTACATTCCAGAACCAGAGCGTGATATCGATAAACCATTCCTACTTCCAATTGAAGACGTGTTCTCAATTTCAGGACGTGGTACAGTGGTAACAGGTCGTGTAGAGCGTGGTGTAATCAAAGTTGGTGAAGAAGTTGAAATCGTTGGTATCAAACCAACTACAAAAACAACTTGTACTGGCGTTGAAATGTTCCGTAAATTACTAGACGAAGGTCGTGCTGGTGAGAACGTAGGTGTATTACTTCGTGGTACAAAACGTGAAGAAATCGAACGTGGTCAAGTATTAGCAAAACCAGGTTCAATCACTCCACATACAGATTTTGAATCAGAAGTGTATATCCTAAGCAAAGATGAAGGTGGTCGTCATACTCCATTCTTCAAAGGCTACCGTCCACAGTTCTACTTCCGTACAACTGACGTAACGGGTACTAT
>NZ_JAFNOA010000025.1:0-1097 GCF_026536465.1 Gilliamella sp. B3172
AAGAAGCAGATTAAATTACAAGCTAGGTAATGCGGGTAAAAAAGTAACATAATAGTAACAGGCGACAACCTGCTACTACTACAACCATACGAAATAGTTATTATGATTAAGATGCATTTCTACTCTAAAATCAACCATACACAAAGCACCACAACACAATGAGCAATTTTATACCGTCAGTTATATGCCACAGGGCACAAAACCCAACCCCAGACCACAACTGACCATTAAGGGGCGCTGGCAGGAGCAATTTGGTTTTTATGTGGGCTGCCCTATTATTAAGATTGAACAGGGCAAATTGATTATTGAGCTTACCTGTTAATTCTAATAATCAATCGGTTAATAATATTTGAAATATGAGGTTAATCTTCTTTTCTTCTGTAAACACAATAGCCTTGTTCAATTACTATTGGATATGGATAATCAATTCTTTTTATATTAGTTTCAATATCAAAATCATCTTCAAAATCAGCTATTACTTCCGTTTCAATACATGAAATGTTTTCTTGATCATCTTCTGTTACTTTTCCATCAATAAAAAAGGATAACTCAATTTTCTTATTGATAATATTTATTGTCACACATCTAATGTTCGGAGTAATTTCTCCAAGTAAAGCTCTTTGTATTGATAACTTTAAATCTAAAATATAATCATTCATGTAATATCCTCAAATATATTAATTATGGTCTTGATGGGACAATATGTATGCCATTTTTCCCATAATGTACTATTCCTTTCGTTGTCGGGGTAGATACACCTGTTTTAGGATCAACATAATAACCAATAAATTTCCCAAAATTAATACGTTCTTTTGAACCAGGTAAACCTACCTCAACGTTCCCGATTTGTTCACCTTTTCCTGCATTTGGAAGTAAAGATTCAGGAGATACTTTTAAAATACTCCGTTTGTCACCAGATGAACCCGCTGTTTTAAATTCATTTGTTCCTTCTATGTGCTTGTTTTGTTGTCCCTGATTTATCTTGACTGAAGAAGTATTATTTGTTCCCGTCCCCTTTCCAACTTTAGTTTGTTTAATGATAGTGTTATTAGCTCTATCATAAACAATTTTATAATTCCCGTTTTCACTAAGAGTCG
>NZ_JAFNOA010000007.1:0-158323 GCF_026536465.1 Gilliamella sp. B3172
AAGATGAAGGTGGTCGTCATACTCCATTCTTCAAAGGCTACCGTCCACAGTTCTACTTCCGTACAACTGACGTAACGGGTACTATTGAATTACCGGAAGGCGTAGAAATGGTAATGCCAGGTGATAACATCAAAATGACAGTATCATTAATTCACCCAATCGCAATGGCAGAAGGCTTACGTTTTGCGATTCGTGAAGGTGGTCGTACTGTTGGTGCTGGTGTTGTTGCTAAAGTTATCAAATAATTATAGCTAACTATAAAGCGCATCGTAATGCGCTTTATCTCAGCAAAAAAGGCGCATATATTTGCGCCTTTTTTATTTTCTATAACGTTAATACAGCTGTTTAGCATGTAATTTAAACCTTTTTAATGAGATAAATGGCTATCATTTGCCAAATTCAAAGTAACACCATTGCAAAATGCAATCTCAGCTTCTCCACTCGCCGCGCCAATACTTTTACATCCAAGAAATCAGCAATTGCTAGCTTTACGCCACAGTTAAACAAAAAATATTCATCACAATTGATATCGTCAGTTATTTAGTTAAATTTATAAAAAAAAGATCATCATTCCACGCCTAAACAGCATCAAAGCGTTATTTGTTTTTCTTTTAGTTAATTATTACCTTAGGTTGGCAATAATAGAATTTTAAATTAACGCTATTTTTTACCAGATTTTGATAAATGTCATAGGATAATACCGATATTTCGCAAATAATAATCATTATCATTTATTTTTTTGGGAAAGAAGATATTATGTGTAAGTTCAAGAAAATCGCTCAACAAACAATACTGACTTCACTTTGTTCAACCGTGGTATTGAGTCAATACTCGTTAGCAGACAATAGGCCTGATGTGATATTAGTCACACCAAATAATGAATTATCTAAACATAGTGCTTTGTCACCCAGTTACCAGCAGGAACAGAACAAATTAAATCAAACTGCTGGCGCAACGAATCTTGTTGTTCCCGATCAAGAAAATAGGCTATCGACACTACAAGATGCATTGGATTATCAACCCGGCATTATTATTCAGAATTTTTTTGGTGGGATAGATCAACCACGATTGAATATTCGCGGTTCTGGCGTTCAAAGTACGCCTCTTTCACGGGGTGTTTTACTATTGCAAGACGGTTTGCCTATTAATGATGCTGACGGCGATTTCCATATCAGTACGCTCGATATGCGAGATGCCCGATTGATTTCTATTTATCGTGGTGCCAACAGTAGTCATCCACAAAGTAATAGTTTAGGAGGAGAGCTGAATTTTATCTCGTTCACAGGAAAAGATGATAATGGCACTGCTCGCTATGAATATGGAGCATATGGTCGACAAGCCACTCAAATTGCTATAGGCAATAGTAGTGAGTCATATGGTATTGACGGCCGATTGAGTTTATCTTATGACCATTTCGACGGTTACCGTCATCATTCAACCTCACAGCGTAAAACAGCTCGAGCGAATTTTGGCTTTACTTCTGATAATGTTGAAAACCGCACATGGCTGAGTTGGACAGATGTACGCTTTGATATACCCGGACCACTTTCGCAAAGTAAATCAAAACACTCTCCTAGGGCAATTGAAAACATTATCACGCTAACCGACCCGCATCGCCATACCGAGCAAGCCCGTATAGCTAATCGGACTAATTGGACTTTTGGCGATCAATCTCTTGAACTCGGTGTCTGGCACCAGCAAACTCATGATAATTTTATTACACCAGCCGATTACACATTAAGTCATAGCCGCACCACCGGTACTGAGCTGGCTTATCAATCCAAATTTAACGACATTACGTTTCATAGCGCTCTTGCTTGGGATAAAACAAATTTGGATCGCAAGTTATTGATGAATCGACGTAATACACCAATGTTTAAACGTCTGCTTGGTAACTATACAGCCGTTGCAGAAAACATGAATGGTGCAATCGGCACATCTTGGAATATTAATGACGCTTGGCAGTTGAACCTAGATACCAAAGTTACGCACGCCAAACGAAATGTCGATACTCGCCATAGCAATAATAAGCTCAATCAGTCATGGACATTTTGGTCACCCAAAATTGGGATAATTTGGACGCCGACAAGTGATAACCGCTTTTATGGCAACTTAAGTACCAGTAACGAGCCGGCATCATTTCGTGAAATTATTACCAGCAATGGAAGAAAAGCACAACTAAATAAGCTTGATCCCCAAAAAGGTATCACCGCTGAAATTGGCGGTAGCGGTAAAATTATTGAGAATGTAAATTGGGATGTAGCTTTATATCGCAGCATTATTAAAGATGAATATATTTCTGCTTATGATGCTAATGGCAATACCGTAGGCATATCCAATTATGGCAGTAAAACCCGTCATCAAGGCATTGAAGCGGGTATAAAAGGCTTGTTACCTTCAGTCTTAAATAGTGGTGATATCGAATATCGTTTAACCTGGACTTACAGCGATTTTCGTTTTCAAGGCGGGCAATATAATCATCATTATATTGCAGGCATTCCAAGAAATATTATCAATGCGCAGTTACTCTATAAAATAGATAACTGGACGTTTGGCCCTAATTTACACTGGTCACCGACTAACACGCCAGTTGATCACGCTAACAATATGCATATTCAGTACCGTGATCAATATGCTGTTTTTGGATTTAAGATAAATTATCAAAACCCTAAAGGCTGGTCAGGTTACATAATTGCCGATAATCTAACCAACAAACGTTATGCAAGTGCATCAGTTGCTAATCACGTAGTTGCATCAAAAAATGACATGACGTTATTTAGTGCAATGGGCTTTAATCTTAATGGTGGGATTGTTTATCACTTTTAATCGCTACCTACATATTATCATCTGACAGCATAACTATGGTGTCGTTGTCAGATGAGATAACAATTAAAATGAACGCTTGGAAGGTAGCGTTAACCCCTTCAGGTAGGCCGGCTTTAATACTTTAATAGAATGATTCTCAACTTTGATGATCTGATCTTTTCGCCAACTAGAGATAAGACGGCTTAATGTCTCATAACGCATACCCAACTTAGTTGCCAACTGACTGCGTGATATTGGTAATACAAATTGATAGGTATTTGTTGGGTTAGTACATAACGATAAAAAATAAGCCGCTAATCTTTGCTCTGCTGAGCTTGATGTTAGCCAATCAATATTATTAATCTGTTCATATAATTTAGCACTAAAATTAACCAGTAAGCGCTGCATAATAATTGGGTGATCATGACAAACTTTAAGTAAACTGCTCTTATCAATCAAGAGTAAAGAACAGTCGGTTTTAGCTCGAATCGTCATTGGAAAACGGTTATGTGGCATAAAAATTGCGGCAATGGCGACTAATTGATAACTTGAGAATATACCGAAAATTTTTTCTTCACCGAGATAAGTATTTCGATATACTTCAACTTGCCCCCTAATCACCAGAGCACATCCCGATAAAGGCATCCCTTCATGCCCAAACATATCACCGATATCAAGTTCCATATACTGTGCAGTTTCAATGATTGGCAACAAAGCGCCATGGGTTAATCCATTAAATAATTTAACTTGGCTTAACCAATCAAAAATTTGTTGTTCGGTGGGTCTATTTTTGACAAATGTCATAGGTTTTACCTAAAGATACTTTTAAAATAAATTTAATATAGTTGATAATAATTCTTATTTCAACACTTAACTTTTTAATAACCCCATGAAATATATGGGTTTATTAAAAATAATCACTAACAATTTAAAGTACAAGGTTCGACTTTCGATAGGAGTATACAATGTCACACAACACGATTACCCCCGCTCAAGCACTTGAACTCAATTCATTAATTACCCCAACTGAACAAGGCATTGCAAGCCGTGTTTTAGCTAAAACAACAGGCGGTAATTTAACGTTATTTGCTTTCGATAAAGGACAAGGGTTATCTGAGCATAGCGCCCCTTTCGATGCAATTGTTATGGTGATCGAAGGCGAATTGACATTAACGATTGATGGACAACCTGTTACAGCAAAACCCGGCACTATTGTCAGAATGCCAGCCAATATTCCTCATGCCGTTGAAGCGCCACAAGCGGCGAAAATGCTTTTAGTCATGCTAAGAGAAATCAATTAAACGACAATTAAGGAATAAAGATGAACAGCAATAAAGAAGCCGGGCATAAATTCCTTGCTAAATTAGGGAAAACCCGATTACGCCCGGGAGGTAAAAAAGCCACCGAGTGGTTATTTAAGCAAGCGCTCTTTACGCCACAAATGCAGGTACTTGAGATTGCTTGCAATATGGGCACAACCTCTATGGAGATTGCTAAGCGTTTTGGCTGCCATATTACAGGTATTGATATGGATAAGTTGGCTTTAGCAAAAGCAGAGGAAAATATTCGAAAAAATAAATTAGACCACTTAATCCACATCCAGCAAGCTGATGCATCAAAACTGCCGTTTGCGGATAACAGCTTTGATATAGTGATTAATGAGGCGATGCTTACAATGTATGCCGATAAAGCCAAAAATCATCTATTAAAAGAGTATTATCGTGTATTAAAGCCAGGTGGGAAATTACTTACCCATGATATTATGCTGGTTAACCCAAAACAGTCTGAGCAAATTATCAAGCATATTCGTCATGCAATCAATGTTAATGCTCAACCAACCAGCATTGAATCATGGTATCAATTATTTAACGATGCCGGATTTGTTGATATTAAATCCGAGCATAATGCAATGACATTGATGTCGCCAAAAGGGATGTTATACGACGAAGGTCTGTTTGGCACACTAAAAATCATTCGCAACGCCTTGCGCAAACAAAATCGCGCACAATTTTTTAAAATGTTTAAGACGTTTAAACATCATCATGACCAACTTAATTATATTGCAGTTTGTAGCACTAAAGCTTAATCAACAAGTTAATTGAGATACATGTTTATTTCCAACAATAGTCCTTTGGAACTTGGGGTTATGGTTAATGCCATAACCCTATTTTTTTATCTGCCAAAACCCAAAACGATAAAATCCCTAATCACTCAGCAATAGGCAAGCAAGTTGACGGGGAATATCATGACTTCATAGCATTTTTTTGCTATAGTGAACACCATTTTATTTAACTTGGATTAATCATAACCCATGGAAACTATTCCTAATTGCCCAGTTTGCCAATCTGAACACACCTATCACGATGGCACCTTTTACGTTTGCCCTGAGTGTGCTCATGAGTGGGATCCGAATCAAACAGCCTCATCCGAAGACGAACGACAAGTAAAAGACAGTAATGGTAATTTACTTGCTGACGGTGATGATATTATTTTAATTAAGGATCTTAAATTAAAAGGTTCATCTACTGTACTTAAAAAAGGTGCCAAAGCGAAAGGTATTCGTTTAGTTGACGGTGATCATGAAATCGATTGTAAAATCGATGGCATGAAAATCATGTTAAAAGCTTGTTTTGTAAAAAAAGCTTAATCCCACCGCTGTTTAATGCTGGTTTTACCAGCATTAAGTATCACTGCTGTTATGCATACGTTTTCATTAACTGTCATCTCTGTTTTTCTCTTTAAATAACATCTTAAGCCAATTTATACTTAAACACCTATAAAATCTGAAACTTCTTGACAAAAAATCTCTTTAAGCTTTAAACATCTGTTTTCATTTTTCTGTTTTTTAATTAACAAAAAACCATAACATAGCTGAAATATGCTCAAACATCTGTCCAAAAATAAGCGCTAAAAAATGTGGTAGTGTGGAAATTAAATCGGTTAACATTGCTAAGCCTAATAATAGGGTCATCGGATAACCGATTACAAAATGGAGAGTTGCGGTGTGATTGAATCAACTTTTTACTTAAACACCTATAAAATCTGAAAGTTCTTGACAAAAATCTCTTTAAACTTTAAACATCTGTTTCATTTTTCTGTTTTTTAATTAACAAAAAACCATAATATAGCTGAAATATGTTCAAACATCTGTTCAAAAATAAGCGCTGAAAATGTGGTAGTGTGGAAATTAAATCGGTTAACATTGCTAAGCCTAATAATAGGGTCATCAGATAACCGACTACAAAAATAGAGAGTTGCGGTGTAATTGAATCAATTTTTACTTAAACACCTATAAAATCTGAAACTTCTTGACAAAAAATCTATTTAAACTTTAAACATCTGTTTCATTTTTCTGTTTTTTAATTAACAAAAAACCATAACATAGCTGAAATATGCTCAAACATCTGTTCAAAAATAAGCTCTGAAAAATGTGGTAGTGTGGAAATTAAATAAGTTAACATTGCTAAGCCTAATAATAGGGTCATCGGATAACCGACTACAAAAATGGAGAGTTGCGGTGTGATTCGGTTTAATAGCCCTAAAGCTAAGTTGACTATCAATAGTAATGTCAATAATGGTAATGCTAGCATTAAACCATTGATAAAGAGCAAACCACTCATCTCGATGACGGTTAAATAACCATTGTGATTTAAAGGATCGGCGGCTATTGGAATAATATTAAAGCTATTTGATAAGCCATACAACAACCATAAATGGCCGTCGAGATTTAAAAAAATCAATAAGGCGATTACATTAATTAATCTTGATAACACAGATGTGGAAGGTCCTCCTATGGGATCAAAAAAAGTTGCCATGCCTAATCCCATTTGCATAGAGATCAATTCACCGGAAAACCGCATAGAGATAAACGCTAACTGCATAGCAAAACCAATCATCACACCAATCATAATTTGCTGAGCGATCATCCAAATCGCGGTTAAAGAATATATCGATAAGTCATCACTAAGAGGTGGAGACGGCAACAGCATCGCAATGATTAAGGCTAATGCTATTTTTACACGGTTAGGCACCTCTTTTTCACCGGTAATGGGCGCAACCATAATCAAAGCTAAAATACGAACAAAGGGAAAGAAGCAACCTTTAATCCAAGAGAAGAAATCGATATTGAAAAGCGTCTGAATATCCATAACGCTTAACTGGTTAAGTTAGGAATATCAGTAATAACAATCCGAATATAGTCAATCATCGTCGAAAGCATTGTTGGGCCTAAAATGATTAACACCACAATAACCGCTATAATTTTAGGAATGAATGATAATGTCATTTCGTTAATTTGCGTTGCTGCCTGCAATAAACTGATAATTAAACCGGTAATTAAAGCAGCTAACAATATTGGACCAGCCAATGAAGCGGCAACTTTAATCGCTTGCATGGCTAACGTGCTAATATATTCAGAGGGCATATCGTTCCTTAATCAAATCGCTATTAGCTAAAAAAACTTTGTGCTAAAGAGCCTAATAACAGGTGCCAACCATCTGCTAACACAAATAACATTATTTTAAATGGCAGGGAAACCGTTGCCGGAGGAACCATCATCATCCCTAGCGCCATTAAGGTGCTGGCAACCACTAAATCTATGACTAAAAACGGAATAAACAAGGTAAATCCGATCTGAAATGCGGTTTTTAATTCACTGACCACAAAAGCCGGTACAAGCACAGTTAATGGAATATCGTCACGAGTTTGAATATCACCAGCATGCGACATATTAACAAACAGTGCTAAATCATTTTCACGTGTCTGGGTTAACATAAATTCACGCAGTGGTTTACTGGCGCTGGCTAACCCCTCTTGCATGGTAATTTGATTTTGTGAATAAGGAAGATACGCATCGTGATAGATTTTATCGGTCACCGGCGACATAATAAAAAAAGTCATAAACAGTGCGATGCCTAAAATAACCTGATTAGGCGGGGCTGACTGAGTGCCCAGCGCATTGCGTAATAAACCTAAAACAATGATGATGCGAGTAAAACTCGTCATCAATAACAAAATAGCCGGTATGAATGTCAGTAAAGTCAGAAACACTAAAGTTTCAACTGGTAATGACCAACTTTGTACACCATTAGATGATGTCTGAGTCATAATCGACAGCGGCGTGACATCAGCAGAACTATAGAAACTAAATAACAATAAGCTGAGCAAAATAACCCATTTTGACCACACTATTTGTTACTCCTTTTTAGATTTTAATGCTGACTGTAATAGTTGGTGAAACAAGCTATCTTTTTCACTTTCATTCGTTTCGGGTGGTTTGGCTAACAGCATTTCGGTGCGCTGCTCATTGATCGTATGCAGTAGTGTCATTTGATGTGGCGTGATACCCACAACAAGGAGTTTATGATCGACATAGATGAGAACAACCCGTTCTTTAGGACTAATGTTGAAAGTAGCTTTAACTTCCATAAGTTGTTCGCCACGCTTTTTCCAGTTAATACGTTTAACCAACCAAGCTAACAACACAATCATTGCTATCACACCGATTAATGAAATTGCGAACGATGAGCCGACTTGTGAATAAAAATTCATATCAGAGGGCATTGTTGTTGAACTGGTACTTGCCATAGTTGGCGCTGTTATGTTATTCATTAGCGACTCAATCGGCGTACACGTTCTGAAGGCGTAATAATATCGGTTATGCGTACGCCATAATTATCACCGACAACTACAATTTCACCTTGAGCAATTAAATAACCATTAATTAATATATCTAATGGCTCACCGGCTAATCCGTCTAAAGCAATCACTGAACCTTGTGTTAAATTTAATAGATCTTTAATTGCCATTTTAGTTCTGCCAAGCTCGACACTTAAGTTAACCGGAATGTCCAAAATAAGATTTATATCTTGTTTTTTCACTTCGGATTGTTGTGGTGATAATGTTTCAAAGATCACATCTTGTGTGGTTAGCTTATCATTTGTTTCATTTTGAGATTGAGTATCATCGCTATTTTGTTTGATATCAGTCATTGAACACTCCTTCATTCAATTGTTCTAATACAGGATTACTTACCTGTTCTACTTGAATTGCATATTGTTTATTCACTCGACCATAATGCCCTTTTAATACCGGCACACCGCCAATTGTGACATCAAGGCTATCAGGCTTTTCTATATCTAAAATATCATTGACTTTTAATGCCAATAGTTTTGCGACAGTCGTTTGAATTTGAGTGAAGTTGGCGACTAATTCAACGGTTGATTGTTTAATACCACTGGTTAAAGAGCTCATCCAAACATTGTCATCTTGATAAGTTTGTTGCTCAATCGGTGGTTTGATTAATAACTCTTTGATAGGTTCAACCATTGCATAAGGAATGCAGATACAAAACGTAGCTTTACTGTTTCCAATCTCCACTTTGAACGTTGTGGCTAAAACCACATCGTCAGGTGAGCTGGTGATATTAGTAAATTTGCTTTGTACTTCTGATCGAATATATTCTGTTTCAATAGTGTAAATATCTGTCCAAGCATTTTGATAAATCGTTAATGCAAGCTCTAATACCCGTTTAATAATCTGTTGCTCAGTATGGGTAAATTCTCGCCCTTCGGTTTCCACTTTGGCGGCATGCCCATCACCACCAAATAGCGTATCGACGACAATAAAAACAATTTCAGGTGAAAATGAAAATAAACTTGTGCCCCGTAAAGGATTAAGGTGAACTAAATTTAAATGATAGGTAGATGAAACTTCTGAAAATTCTTTAAACGTTTGTGTTTCAATTGGCGAAGCAATCACGTCAGTATTACGGCGCAATAAATTGAATAAACCAATCCTAAATTGCCGGGCAAAACGTTCATTAATAATTTCTAATGCCGTTAAACGCTCAGGAATAAAACTATGTTTAACCGATAAATCATAAGGTTTTACTTCGGTTTTTTTACCTTGTAGGGTTTGAGTATCAAATCCGTTATCATTTTTTTTCATTGATGAACTATCCAATAACTCGGTATCGGAAGGCTCACTATTATTGACAGTAGATTTGAACTTATCGGACATAGAAATCACCGTATAATAAAATCAGTAAATAATACTTCATCAATTTTTACCTTATGTTTTGCATCATATTGGCGTGATAAAGCTGTCTTAATTTGTTCTTGTAAATCGATTTTGCCGGCTTCTTTTTTAAGATCACTGACATACTGTTTAGAAGTTAAAAGTAATACATCGCTTCTTACTTCCGGCAGATATTCTAATAACACCGTTTTTTGCTCTTCATTAGCAACGCGTAATACCATACCAACATAGAGAATTTTATTAATATCAACACTCTCTTCTGAGGTTGGTAGTGATATAGTGAAAGGTTTTAATGTTAAAAAAACCGGTGACACAATTTCTACCTCTTCTTGAGCCTGGACGGTATTTTTGGATTTATTTTGTAACCACAAATAAGCAGCAGCACCTAAGGCTAACAAAGTAATGAGAATAAGTATTAAGTTAAAAACACTTATTTTTTTTTGTGTAGTTGGCATAATTATTATTATCTCAATAAAAATAAAGAAAATTTATAGCTAAATAAATAGCAAAAAATTATAAAAATAATAAATCATGCAAAAAGAATTAATTTGAAGAATAGGCAATAAAAATACCACCTATTCGACCTTTTCAGCTTTTATTGATAACAGACATTAGATTATTAACATCATCACTATTTAAGCAAAGATACTGAGCCCGGAATAAGTCGATATCTTTTCTTGATGAGATTGCTCGATTGATTCATCAAAATCATCTGGTAATAATTCATCCATAAATTCTTTATGTTGGGAATCACTGGATGATGGTTCTGAATCATTCTTCATTGAAAACTCTCTGATATCGGTATGCTGTAATGTCATCCCTTGCTCTTCAAGCGAAGTTTTAAGATAGGGTAATGCAGACTCCAATACGCCTTTAACGGCATTATGTGCAGCCAGCATTTGAAGATTAAGCTTATCATCAATCATAGCTAGTTTGATATGTAACGATCCTAATGTTTCCGGATGTAGTTTAATTTCAGCATTTTGTACACCTTGACGACAGATCATGGTAATTTTTTCAGTTAATGATGTTTGCCATTTTGAGACATCAATCGGCATTGGAAGTTTCATGGTTAAAACTTCCGAATTAGGCATCGTAGACGGCAGTAAAGTAGTCAGAAAATTTTGCCCGTCAACCACATTAAAAAAAGAGGATGATTGCTCTAAATTAATTGGGCTTATGTTTTCAATATTATTGAGCTGTTCCATTTGCTCAACAATAGAGTTAAAACTCGGTGTCGTATTTTGATTATTGATACTAGTTTGCAAAGGTGAGAGATAACTTTGTACTTTATCAATGTTAGCATGCTCGATAGTTTGCTCGTCGCTGTTTGAATTTGATAAGTGTGTCACCTGATCTTTCACCGAAGTTTTACTATAAAATTGCTCGCTTTCATTAATTGAAATAAGTAATCGTTGAGCTGATCGAATGTCAATCGCCGCATATTGCTCGCCACTATCTTCAACTACCCTATCTAACATCAACGAATCAGTCAATTTAGTATTGATTGTCGAGATGTGATCTTCACCTATTTCATCTTGGTTGAATGAGCAATCAATTGTTAAGCTCGTTTGTTGTAAGTTAAACGTATCGAATGGATTAGCCATTGCGATAAAGATATCACTGACATCACCTTTATCATATTTATCGACAATATCAGATTCAGCCGTTAGACCATTTTCGGTGACAACTATTTGCTTTTGGTTTTGCGCTAAAAGTTGCTGAAACAACTCACCGTCAGCAAACGACGGATCGGTTTGATTAAATTCTAATTGTTGAGATGTGTTTAATGATATATCACTGGTGAGATTAATATTCATTCAATGCTCTCCTTGCTAATTGCTGTTGGGCAAATTCATCGGTCATTTTTTGCTGTAAACGACTTTGTTGTTGCATATATTTTTGATGTTGTTTATTGAGCAGCGTTGTAAAAGTATTTAAATTTTTTTGCGATTGATTAAGTTCATTGGTGATCTGTTTTTGTTTGATATCCAACGTTAATAACAACTTTTTTTGTTGTTCAATACCATGTTCAATTGCTGAAATAAATGCATTAAAATTACTTAACTCACACCCTTTAATGCCGTTTGATAGTGCATCATTTAATCGTTGTTGATATTCGGTATAATAATCATTTAATACATTAAGCTGCGACTGCGCATTACGTTGATTATCATGAGCATGTTTCAATTTTATTAATGTGTTATCAACCGATTTTTGGGCTAATTTTTTTAACGTTAAAAATGCAAATTGTCCCGGATTTTGCTTATTCATTATTATTTCCTAACTGACAACTTAAGAACCAACTATACTTAACAACTGCTGATAAGCTTCTTGATAACTACAATGCTCATCAATCCCTTGTTGTAAAAAATGCTGCATCGCCGGAAACAACTTGATCGCTTGATCTAATAATCGATCGGTGCCCGATACATAAGCCCCTACATTAATCAAATCACGATTACGCTGAAAGCTGGAAAAAAGTTGTTTAAATAAACGTGATTTTCGTTCATCTTCCGGTGCAGTCAAATCGGTCATTACACGGCTGATCGACGCTTCTATGTCAATAGCAGGGTAATGCCCTGATTCTGCAAGCTGGCGTGACAATACAATATGACCATCTAAAATTGCTCTTGCCGAATCGGCAATTGGGTCTTGCTGATCATCGCCTTCTGTTAATACCGTATAAAAAGCGGTAATCGCACCTTTACCTTGCGCATCATTACCCGCTCGCTCAACTAAGGCCGGTAGTTTGGCAAAGACGGACGGTGGATACCCTTTAGTAGCAGGCGGTTCACCAATTGCCAAAGCGATTTCTCGTTGCGCCATGGCATAACGGGTTAAAGAATCCATGATGAGTAACACATTGAATCCTTGTTCTCGAAAGTTTTCGGCAATTTTGGTGGCGTAGGTTGCACCTTGTAAGCGCAGTAAAGGCGAAACATCAGCAGGAGCGGCGACCACAACTGATCGGGTAAGTCCTTCTTCACCAAGGATATTTTCAATAAAATCTTTAACTTCTCGTCCTCGTTCGCCAATTAATCCTACAACAATAATATCGGCTTTTGTATAACGAGCCATCATACCCAGTAATACACTTTTACCCACACCGGAACCGGCAAATAATCCCATCCGTTGTCCTTGACCAACTGTGAGTAAAGCATTAATAGCTCTAATGCCAACATCTAACACCTGACTAATAGGCGTGCGCTGTAGTGGATTGAGTGATTTACTGGCTAATCCTTCATATTCGATATGTTCTGGCAACGGTTTTCCGTCAAGTGGTTTACCCATTGCATCAACTACTCGCCCTAATAAGCCCATACCAATTGGCAAAACTTTATGACTAAAATGGGCTAAATCGTATTGGGAGGTATATACTCTGGCACCAAGCAAAATACCGTCAGTTGATTCAAATGGCATTAAATATAGTGTTTGCTCATTGAAACCAACAACCTCACACTCAACCGCTTCAATTTTTCCATGCGTTTGTCGCTCTACAAAGCAGTTTGAGCCTAACGGTAGTTTTAATCCGACCGCTTCTAAGACTAATCCGGATGCTTTAACTAATCGCCCATATTGCCGAATCAAAGATAAAGATTGCAGTTGCGTTGTTGCCCGATCAATCTTAGCCATCCATTGAGAACCAAACGCCACGCTATTGCTTATCCCCATGTATACATTCAGACATTATTTGCCATTGTTCGGCAATACATGCATCAATTTCATTGGTATCAGTAAATACCTTGCACCCACCCGGCTCAATGCTGGCATCTGGAACAATTTGCCATTCATTTTGATTAATTTGCTCATTCAACAGAGGCTCTAGCCATTGCAAATCACTCGGATTAAGATGCAATGACAGCGGTTTGGATAACATTGAACACTCTTGAACTAGCGCTTTAATTGTCTGCATTAATTGTTTTTGCCGTACTTTGGTGATAGAGCCAACTGTTTTTTCGGCAGCAACTAAGGCCAAATCAAATAATTTAGGTACGATTAGTGCATCAATATCATCGATAGCTCGCTGAAAATTGGTTACTAAATTACTAATTGATTTAACAGCATTTAGTTTTTCATCATTAAGCTGCTCCTCAATTTGGGCTCGCCCTTCTTGTTGACCAAGTTGATAACCTTGCTCATAACCGGCTTGATGACCAACGTTAATCCCCTCTTGTTTGCCTAAATTAAATCCTTCTTGATAAGCTTGTTCTTTGGTTTGCTGTCGAATATTTTCCAACTCTCGCTCAATTTCCAGCGGATCGACTTGCATAACAGCCGGCTCAGCTTCAACTTCTGCAACCGAGTCCAATTCGACAATGTCTAACTCGTGTATTGGTTTTGTTAATTGTGATAATTCCGATGCGGATAAATCTTGAAAATTTAGCGGTTGCCAACTTATCGCATTTGAATGATTAGACATATTCATCATCACCACTACTTAAGATCATTTCACCGGTTTCAGCTAACCTACGTGCAATAACCAAAATTTTCTTCTGTTCAGTTTCAACTTGTGACAATCTAACAGGCGGTCGATTTTCTAAATCTTCACGCAAGATAGATGCAGCACGTTGCGACATATTACTTAATAATTTTTCACGTAATGAGAGTGATGCGCCTTTTAATGCAATAATTAATGTCTCGTTATCAACTTCTTTGAGTAAACGTTGGATACTTCTATCATCAACTTCAACCAGATTTTCAAATAAGAACATTTCGTCAATAATTTTCTGTGCAAGCTCACCGTCATAATCACGCAATGCGTTAATAACCAGCTCTTCTTGCTGTGATTTCATCAAGTTAATGATTTCAGCCGCAGTGCGGATACCACCAAGATTGTTCAATTTAATATTTTGTCCGTGTAATAAGGTTGATAACGAAGTAGACAGGACTTGTAATGCTGAAGGTTCAACACCACCAAAGGTTGCAATACGTAACATCACATCATTACGCAACTCATCATCAAATAGATTTAATATTTCAGCGGCTAAATCACGATTGAGATGAACTAATATGGTTGCAATAATTTGTGGGTGCTCTTTTTTCACCAAATCAACTGCCCGTGCTGCATCAACAAAATTAAGCATTTCAAGCCCGTCTGTTGCTTCCTCTCGGTCTGTTTTCAATAATTCATCAAGTAATCGGCCGGCTTTTTCACTACCAATCGATTTTTCGAGTATTGAACGCAAATAGCCGTTGGTATCGGTATTTAATACCGCACACTCTTCAAGTGTGACTTGACACTCATTAAGTATGCCTTTTAATTGATCTTGCGAAAATTGTGGCAAAGACATCATTGCGCTACTAATTTGTTGTACTTCTTTTGGGCTGAGGTACTGCATAACCTGAGAGGCAAGATCCTCACCCAACACCATTAAAACTGTCGCTGCTTTTTGGGATTGACTTAAGGTCATTATTCGGAGCCCTCATTATTTAACCAACCACGTATAATTAACGCCATTACACGAGGATCTTTCTCGACAATCTTACGAATATATTGTTGCTGCTGCATGTTATCTTCAAAGATTTTCTGTTGTTGTTTACTGTGTGCTTTGTAATCTAATTTCTCTTCTCCACTTGATGAAGCATCAGAAGATTGATTAGTCGAATGCAATAACTGTCGCTGTAATTTTATCCATAATGAACGTAACATTTTCTTCCACGCAAACCATGCAATTAAAATATAAATCAGATATTTAATGCCCATTTTGAGTAAATCATAAAATTCAGACGAATTTAAAAAAGCAAAGGTTTGATTATCATCATCAACCTGATCGGTAAATTTCAGATTGGCCACGGTCAGACTATCGCCTCGTAGATCAGAAAAGCCCATAGCTTGACGAGCTAATGCTTCTATATTGGCAAGTTCATCTTTATCCAGCTTTACCCACTGCTCTGTCGCTTCTTTTGCGCTGTCATCTTGCTTGTCATCCGTTTTTTCAATTTGCTCTGTATTGACAAACTTATAATTGACCAAAACAGCAACCGATAAACGTTTAATGCGTCCTTCCGGTATTTTGCTGTGAACAACTTGACGATTAACTTCAAAGTTCAATGTATTATTGGTTTGTAAATTGTAGTTTTGTTGTTTATTGTTTTTATCTTCTTTATCACTTTGTTCATCAATAGGGGCACTTGAATTAGGTACCGGTTGATTAGATAAAGCGCCCGGCACACCACCAATACCACTGTTAGCAGCTAATTGCCGATTTTCTACTTGTTGCTTACTGCGAACAGTTTGATTAGCCATATCACTATTAGGGTCAAAGGTTTCTGATGTGGATTCTTGACGACTAAAATCGACTTCCGCATTAACCTGTACCATGACATTTGATTTACCTAAGATAGGAATAATAATTTTTTCTACCCGCTCACGAATACCGGTTTCGATTCGTTCACTAAATTCCAACTGTGCAACATTAACATTACTATCACGGTATTTTTCGCCCGTTAATAAATGACCACGCTGATCAATAATCGTGACTTTATCCGCTTGTAATTCAGGTACACTACTTGAAATTAAATGAATAATGGCATCAATTTGACCTTGTGATAAACTTCGTCCGGGTAATAAAGTGAGAGCAACCGATGCTGACGGGAATTTTCGTTCTCTGACAAATAATGAAGGTTTAGGCATAGCTAAATGAACTCTAGCATCATCAACACTGCTGATAATTGAAATCGTTCTTGATAGCTCGCCTTCTAACGCTCGTTGATAATTAATCTGCTCATTAAATTGGCTCATGCCAAAACTTTCTTTGTCGAGCAATTCAAATCCAACTGCCCCACCTTTTGGCAGTCCTTGCTGTGCAATACGTAAACGGGTCTGATAAATTTTATCTTCAGGTATTAATATGGTTGAGCCAGATGATGAAAATTGATAAGGGATATTCATTTTATCAAGTTGGCTAATGATTTCACCGCCATCTTTATCATTTAGATTGCTAAACAAAACCCCATAATCATCATCTTTAAGCCATAAATAGGCGATACTACTTATTGCCACTATCACTACCCCAATGATAAGCAATAGCATTTTACGATTTTGTTTGAATTGATTGATAAAAGGTAACTTATTAAATAAAGACTTGCCTTTATTACCAACAGTCTGGCTATCCATAAATATCCTAATTCTAAACTGATCAGATTAATTCTATGCTCTATTATCAGTCTATTTAGAAAATTCAATAGCTAAAAAAGCCGACCCTTTTCCCCTTAGTTATCCCTTTTAAATTTTTAGCAATATGATAATTTCATTACCACGTCAATTAAGCTCAACAAAAGTACTTTGCCTATCAATGAATACAATCAATACATTTAATCCTCCTCAGCTAATAGCATTATCACCAGCAACCAATACCTTCTCGAAACAACCTTTGTCAGATAATCAAAGTTTTGCTGCGCATTTAAATTTAGCGTTAAACAAAATTAGTGATGCACAAATTTTGGCAAATAATCAAGCTAAAGCTTTTGAAATGGGAGAGCCCAATATTTCATTGAATGAAGTTATGGTCAATCTCCAAAAATCCTCAGTATCGTTACAATTTGGTATTCAAGTTCGTAATAAACTGGTTTCGGCATATCAAGAGATAATGAATATGAATGTTTAATTATTGATGTTTATTATCAATAATTAACTTTTTGTTTTTTAGGTATTTGCTGATTTGATGTAAAAGCCAATTTATTGCTAATCGCAGCAGCTAATAAGCAAAAATCAGCTTCAACAGTTTAGTGGTAGGATTTTATCAACGCTATTGCCCGACTTACATTAAGCTGGCAATTTCTTGATAACGACTTATTTTATTTTGATAATCAACCTGTTCGCCAATCAACTCTTTGAGCTGAGTATGGCGAGTGATAACCAGTTGGGTTAATTGTTGTTGATAGCTAAATATATTTTTAACGTACATTTTCACCATATCTTGATGTTGTTGCGGTATTTTATCAATTTCAGTTAAATCTTCGTTGAACATAATACGTTTGGCTAGTTGAACATATTTTGGTTGCCAACTTAATAATAATTCCCAATCATTATTACGCGCATTAATTAACATCTGTTCAATAACATAATTAAACTGTTCATATTTTTCTAATAATGCAGTAGTGTTCACAATAAATTCCTTTTTATTTTGCAATCTCACGCCAAGCATCAGCAATGTTGTTTAACAAATCATAACAAGTTTGTAGCTTATCTTGGCTATTATGTAGATTGGCTAAAACTAATTGTTGACTGATATAGTGATATAAACGATCTAAGTTTTCGGCAATTTCACCACCTTGTTCAAGATCTAAAGCGCTTTTAAGACCATTATCGACAATATTAATCGCTTTGGATATCGCTTTACCTTTACCGGCAATGTCGCCTTTTTGGATGTATAAGTTAGCTAACTTTATGGCATTAAGTGCCCCATCAAATAATAAAACGATTAGTTGATGAGGTGAGGCTTGACTAACACAGGTTTCTAAATTAACTTGCTGATATGCTTGAGAGCCAACTTTATACATCTTTATTCCTTACTTTATTTTTTCAAATTTGCCATCATTTCAAATTGTGTGGTCAAATAGTTACTCATGCTATCTAAAGAGCTGATTAATACATCTAATTTTGTAAATTGAACTCGATAACGCTCAACTGTTTGTTCTATTGAATTATTGACCTGTTCATAGCGTTTATCCAATGATTTTAATGTTGAATTTAAACCATTAGTGGCAGAATCAATCATCCCATCACTATCAATAAAACTACTTACTTTAGCGAAAACTTCATTGGCAATACCGGTTGTTTCACCATCACCAATAAATAAGGCCGCCACTGCGTCACTATTTTCATTGAGTACTTTTTGTAGTTGATTTTGATTAATGGTTAATGTGCCACTATTATCCATATTAATGCCAATTTGAGCTAAAACAGAAAATTCACCCGATTGTCCTTTTGCAAATATTGAGCGGATACTTTGATCAATATTACGCAATGTCGAGTCACCAATAAGTGGGCCATTTGTATTGTTTAATTCGCTTGAATTTCCGTCTTTAGCCGTAAACTGCGTCAAAGTTGAAATGGTGGATTGTAATTGGTTAAATGCCTCAACCCATTGTTTAATTGCCTCTTGCGCTTTTTCATTATCGGCGGTGATAGCTAACGTTTGACTGGTTGTTGTGGTCGCCTTTAACGTGATATCCACACCAGCAACAACTTCTTTAACCGTATTTGAAGCACTGGTAATGGCAACACCATTAAAGGTAAATTTCGCATCTTGCGCCTTTGCAACTTGTGTCATGCTTGACGCTTCAGGCTGATTAATGTCAAATCCAATAGTATTATTTAATACTTCATCATCAGATGAAATCGAGGTAATTGTCTGCTGTTCACCTGTCTCTTTTGAGGTAATAACCAATTGATAGCTACCTGTTCCCGAACGTACCACTGAAGCATTCATGGTTGAGTCACTTTGGCTACCGTCCTCATTAGTTACTTTGGCTTGATTAATGGCATTAGCAATAGACTCAAGCGATGTTTCATCATTATTTAAAGTAACACTCAGGCTTTTGCCATTTGCTTGTTCAATGGTAACTGTTCGTGTTTGATTGCCGTTACCTAAAGCACTATTTTTATCATTAACTGCCGTTGTTGACACACTATGAGCGGTGGCTAATTGGTCAACACTAACTGAATAGTTGCCTAAGATAGCTTTGCTATTTACATTAGTGGTAAAGAAATTGTCATTACCGGTTGCTGTTCGGCTATTAAAGAGTTCTTTATTTTGAAGCTTTTGAGTGGCAGTATTAAAAGTTGTTAATGCACTTTTTAATTTACCAAAACCACTAATTTTGGCATTAATCGCCTTTTGTTGAGCAGCAATAGGGGTTAAACGTGCTTTTTCAACTGCTTCTAACTGATTTAAAACTTCATTAAGGTCAATGCCTGAACCTATTCCCAAAATACTCATTGACATAACTAAACCCACCTTTTGTCTTTATTCAATATTTTGTATATCGGCCAATTGAGCAAAAAGTTTAACGATTTACAATGATCTTTATTATAGGCACATAAGGACATTATTATTTTTAATTAAATAAAATTAGAAAACCAATCATAACATTATGATTAATATCAACATATAAATCGAACATTCTAATTAACTTGCTCACTTCGACAACTTAATAATTAAAAAAATTAAAGTTTCTTTTTTTACTACCGATACATTAACTATCAGCAAGGATATTGAAGATTATTTCAATATATCGTTGATTTTACTAATCATATTTAAGGAGATAAAAATGGCTCAAGTAATTAATACTAATACTATGTCTTTAATGGCAAAAAATAATCTTAATAATTCTCAAAGCGTTCTTGGTACAGCTATTGAGCGTCTTTCTTCAGGCATGCGTATTAACAGTGCTAAAGATGATGCGGCAGGTCAAGCTATTGCTAACCGTTTTTCTTCAAACATCAAAGGATTAACTCAAGCGGCTCGTAATGCTAACGACGGTATCTCTTTAGCGCAAACAACTGAAGGTGCATTAAACGAAATTAACAACAACGTTCAACGTATCCGTGAACTAACTGTTCAAGCAGCAAATGGTACTAACTCTCAAAGCGATTTAGAGTCAATCCAAAACGAAATCGATCAACGTTTAGAAGAGATTGACCGTGTATCTAAACAAACTGATTTCAATGGTTCTAAAGTATTATCAGCAGATAAAACACTTAAAATTCAAGTAGGTGCAAATGACGGCGAAACTATTGAAATCAATTTGAAAAAAATCGACAGTACTGAACTTGGTCTGGCTTCATTCAACGTTTCTTCAAGCCCAACAGCTGATCCTTTAAAAACACTTGATGCAGCTTTATCAAAAATTGACGGATTACGTGGTGAGCTAGGTGCGGTACAAAACCGTTTTGAATCAACTGTTAACAACATCAACAATACCGTTAATAACTTAAGTTCTGCTCGTAGCCGAATTGAAGATGCTGACTACGCAACTGAAGTATCAAATATGACTCGCGGTCAAATTTTACAACAAGCTGGTACATCTGTTTTAGCACAAGCTAACCAAGTACCACAATCTGTACTTTCTTTATTACAATAATCACACATCATTAGAATTAATTGCCCACTCTAATTTTGTACCTTAGCAATAATGATATTTCTTAATATCATTATTGCTAATTATGGTAATTACCTATTTTTTAATATCTTATTCTTGCCATTAAATAATCTAATTGTCGTCATAATACTATTTTGCATTTTTTAACATTGGTTCAAAATATGAGTGATTGCCTGTATAACTCACAAGGTGTAGTGAATCAAATTGATTGGCAACAATATATCTATTTAGTCCGAAATGAAGCGCTTAAATTAGCGGTTCGATTACCGGCAACAATAGAGCTTGATGATTTGTT
Source organism: Gilliamella sp. B3172 (assembly GCF_026536465.1). NCBI lineage: Bacteria > Pseudomonadati > Pseudomonadota > Gammaproteobacteria > Orbales > Orbaceae > Gilliamella > Gilliamella sp. B3172. The sequence continues at coordinate 21,248 of NZ_JAFNOA010000007.1, forward strand.
ACAAGTTGGTTATATCGGTTTGTTAGACACGATAAAACGTTATGATGCCTCACAAGGCAATACCTTTACCACTTTTGCAATCCCAAGAATAAAAGGGGCTATGCTTGATGAGTTACGTAACCGAGACTGGTTACCAAGACAAACTCGAAAAAAAATTAAAGATGTGACAAGTGCAATAAATGAATTAGAACAGCGCCTAGGTGTTGCACCTAATGATCAACAAATTGCCGAATATTTACAGCTATCTTTAACCGAATACCGAAAAATATTATTAGATTCAAATTATAGTCAAATATGCTCGTATGATGAAATTCAAAAAAAATTGGGCGATAACGTCGATTTTATTATTGAGCAAAATGAAGATAATAACCCTTTTTTATCTATCATAGATGACGAAATTCGTCATATTGTTATTCAACAAATTGAAAACTTACCCGAAAAGGAAAAAATGGTTTTAGCACTTTATTACCAAGAAGAACTAAATTTAAAAGAGATAGGTAAAGTGCTCGATATTAGTGAATCAAGGGTGAGTCAATTGCATAGTCAGGCAATAAAAAGAATACAAAGTAAAGTCAGTATATAAAAAATAAGCATAAAAAAAGTAATACCAAGCGAAATTAATCGAAAATAAATTGAAATCATTTTTTTATTGACGTTTTGCGTTTAAAAATGTAATTTTGACGATAAAAAAATAAATTAAGCGTTTTTTTATTAATTTTGCGTTTTTTACTGCGAACGCAAGCAGATATGGATTGGTGATTAAATTGGGAAACATACTAGATGACGATATTCTTAAATGTATACATCATTTAAATCTTTCAACACTGTTGTTAAGTCAGCGAATGCTTGAAAAAGATAAAATAATGGCAATGTATCGATTAGGAATAGATGAAAAAACAGCAGACATTTTAAGTAATTTAAGTGCGTCACAAATGCTGGTTTTATCAGAAACAAATCAATTGGCTTTTCAGCTACGCTTCGAAAATTCTGAAATGATGGAAACATTAACACAAGAGTCTCGTGTTGGTGATATTAAACAGATGCATACCGGAATTCTTTTATCGAGCTTACTCTTAGACTCAATCAATAAATAGGTAGGGATTAAGATGAGCAGCACAAGTATTGTTCAAAAATACAAAGAAGTTCAGTTAGCTATTCGTTTAATTTCGCTTGGCGCCAGAATTCAAATGTTAGAAAGTGAAACAAATTTAAGCCGTGGAAAACTGATTAAATTATACAAAGAAATTCAAGGATGCCCCCCACCTAAGGGATTATTACCTTTTTCAACTACATGGTTTATGACTTGGGAACCGAATATTCATTCAAGCATTTTTTATAATGCTTATCACTTTTTAGTAAAACATGGTTGCAAGCCGGGTATTCAATCAATTTTAAAAGCCTATCAACTTTACTTAGAACAATGTCCTTCATCTCATGATGAAGAGCCTGTTTTAGGGTTGACCAGAGCTTGGATTTTAGTCAAATTTGTTGAAAGCAATGTTATGCAACAATCATGTTGTAAAGAGTGCAAAGGTCGATTTATTACTCATGCTTACCAGCCGAGTAACACGTTCATTTGTAGTTTATGTCAACCACCTTCAAGAGCAGAAAAGAACAACAAAACTCACAAAGATAACCATGCCAAATGCCTGCAAGTGCTATCAGTACCTAAGAGTTTTGATTCAGCGATTGCAAAATATATAACCGTTTAAATCAATAAAAAAAATCAAACTTATTAACGACTGTCTAATGGAGAAAAAGGAAAAATAATGCTAATAATTATAGGATATATTGTGGTTATAGCTTCGGCCTTAGCGGGCTATGTGCTAAGTGGAGGGTATTTAGCAGTACTTTTTCAACCATTAGAATTTCTTATCATTGGTGGAACTGCTGTAGGGGCATTTATTGTCAGTAATGAAAAAAAAGCAATAAAAGCTACGCTCAAGTCGTTAGGGCAATTATTTAAAACCTCCAAATATAATAAAACGCTTTATTTAACATTAATTAATTTAATGTACACCGTTTTAACGAAAATTCGCCAAAATGGCGGTTTATCCATTGAAGCCGATATAGATAATCCAAAAGAGAGTGAGTTATTTAAAAAATACCCACTAATTTTAGCCAATCCACAGATCTGCGATTTTATCACTGATTATTTACGTTTAATGATTAGCGGTAATATGGAAGTGTACGAAATCGAAGCATTAATGAATGAAGAGATCGAAACTTATCAACATGAGCTGGAAAAACCGGTCGATGCCATTTCAAGCGTCGGTGATGGATTGCCAGCCTTTGGTATTGTTGCCGCTGTCATGGGGGTAATTAATACTTTAGCCCAAGCGGATAGACCGGCTAGTGAATTAGGTGAGCTCATTGCTCATGCAATGGTTGGAACATTTTTAGGAATATTGCTTGCTTATGGGTTTGTATCACCATTAGCTGCGCTATTAAAACAAAAAAATGCTGATAATTTAAAAATATTAGAGTGTACAAAAGTGATACTGATTGCCAGCATGCACGATTATGCCCCACAAATATGTATCGAATTTGGTCGCAAAACCATTTTCTCACATGAACGCCCATCTTTCTTTGAGTTAGAAAAATATATTCAAGAAGTGAAAGATCAAAATACTAACCAAACAGAAAGTAAAGAATAATGAAAGATAAGTCAGTAAGAATAATTATCGCTAAAAAATCGGGGCATGGGGGAGGACATCACGGCGGTTCATGGAAAATCGCTTATGCTGACTTTATGACAGCCATGATGGCGCTATTTTTAGTGATGTGGTTAATTGCTAAATCTACGCCACAAGAATTACAAGGTATTGCCGAATATTTCAGAACACCACTTATTTTAGGTCAAAACGGCGGAAAAAATCTCAGTGACAGTGAAAGCCCGATTCCTGGTGGCGGTGATGATATTACTAAAACATTAGGCGAAGAAAAAAAGACGCCTGATGCCGATTTAAGTGCAAAACAACTCGAAAAAATACAGTTAATCGAGGCTGCTCGTAAAATATACGAAGTCTTTGAATTAGATCCAAGGCTAAAAAATTTATCTGCTAACTTAATTGTCGAAATAACCGAAATGGGCTTAAGGATTCAGATTTTAGCGTCAAATGATAAACCAATGTTTGATGTAGGCAGTGCAGTTATCCACCCCAATATGCAAGAAATTTTACATGCATTAGCACCAATTATAAACTCACTACCCAATAAAATTACGCTGTCAGGTCATACCGATGAACGCCAATATATTACAGGTGATCGTGGTTATAGCAACTGGGAGTTATCAGCAGACAGAGCCAATGCATCAAGAAGAGAGCTTATTGCCGGAGGGTTAGATTCGAATAAAATTATACGTATTATTGGATTAGCCGATACCGTCGGTTTAAATAAGCCGAACTACAGCAAAGATGCCAACCGTCGAATTAGTATTTTAATTTTAAATAAAGCCGCACAACAATATATTGAAGATGAAAACAATATGACTGGCTTCGATTTTTTAAAACAAGCACAACAACCTGTTCAATCAGAATAATTTAGCAAAAATGGGTAAAGTTGGTGATTAATAGAAATACCATTTCTAGAAAGATTTTAAAAAAAATAATTAAAGTTTTAGCAATTTCAGCCGATATAGAAAATAACACTTTAGTTTAATAATAAGATTATAAACTGAAAATTTATTTAGGAGCTTTTATGTCAAATTCATTGATGAATACCGGTATTAGTGGATTAAATGCAGCACAAAATATGCTTAATGTTATTAGCAATAATATAAGTAATGCGCATACCACTGGTTATAATCGTCAACAACAAATTTTACAGCAAGCAAATAGCTCTAAATATAATTTTGGTTTTGTCGGAAATGGTGTGTCGGTTAATTCGGTTAATCGAGCTTTTAATCAGTTTGTTGTGGGTCAGCTTAGGCAATCTCAATCACAAAATGGATCGATTAAGGCTTATTACAATGAATTGTCGAAAGTGGATAATTTATTGGCAGAAAACGATAACAGTATTTCATCCCAACTTAATAATTTATTTGCCAGTTTAAATAAACTCACCACCAATGCCGGTGATGCATCATCCAAACAAACTGTGATAAGCAATCTGACTTCATTAGTTAGCCAGTTTAATAAAACTGAAATGAGCTTGAAAAATCAGATCGCCAATATTAATACTGAATTAAGTAATAATGTTGATCAAATCAACGCTTATACCAAACAAATTGCTGAACTTAATCAAAAAATATCAAAGCTTCAAGCAGTCAGTGGCGGGAACGAACCCAATGCCTTGCTTGATGAACGTGATCAGCTTGTCAACGAATTAAGTGAAATTGTTGGTATCAATGTTACAGAACAAAACGGACAATATAACATTTCATTAGCAAACGGGTTAAATTTAGTACAAGGATCAACGGTTAACACCTTATCAGTGCAACCGTCTAAAGATGACCCGTCTTTGAATGCAATTGTTTACACGCATAATTCTGGTGCGACTCAAGAACTGACCAGTCAAAATATCGCATCAGGCAGAATTAATGGATTATTAGCTTTTCGTGATGGACCACTCTCCGAATCTCGCAATCAATTAGGATTGATTGCATTAAATTTGGCGGAACGTTTTAATCAAGTACAGATGTCAGGTGTCGATATCAATGGTGACCAAGGTGAAAAACTGTTGGACTACCAGAAACCAAGTTCGATAGCTAACACCAAAAATCAAGGCAATGCCTCAGTTAACATCGATTATCAATCGGTTAATGATGTAAAAGCGTCAGATTATAAGATTGAATATAACGGTTCCGATTGGGTAGTAACCAGATTATCAGACAACACGCAAATCACACCGCAACTTGAAGAAGGCAAATTAATCTTTGATGGATTATCGATTGAAATAACCGGTAATGCTGTTAGCGGCGACTCATTTATGCTTAAACCCGTTGCCGACATAGCGTCTTCATTACAGTTATTAGTTAAAGATGTGAATAAATTAGCTACCGGTATTGCTGATGATGAAAATGGTTCAGGGGATAACCGTAATGTAGCTAAATTTTTAGAAATACAAAATGAAAAATTAATTAACGGTACAAAAACGTTAAATAGCGCTTATACTTCATTAGTCAGTTACATTGGTAGTGAAACGCATACAGCAAAAATTTCGGCACAATCGAGCCAAAATATTACGCAACAAATTTACGAACAAAACCAATCAATATCCGGGGTTAATATTGAAGAAGAATATATCTCTATGCAGGTATATATGCAGTATTACCAAGCTAATGCTAAAGTGATTGATGCTGCAACAACAATATTCGACACGATATTAGGTTTAGCCAAATAATGAAAGGATTTAAAAATGCGCCTCAGCACTAATTCAATGTATCAAAAAAATCTAAATAGTATTTTAAATACCAACAATAAATGGCAAAAATCGGGCTTACATTTAGCAACAGGCAAAAAGATTTTATCCCCTTCTGATGACCCTATGGGCGCTTCGCAAGCATTGATACTTAAACAAGCACAATCAAGAAATGATCAGTTTCAAGCTGCTCGTGAAAGCGCTGATAAATCATTAAGTCGTCAAGACACCATATTGAAAGAAGCCAACACGGTTATCCAATCAATTCAAGAAACATTAGTTTATGCCGGTAACGAAACACTAAACGATGAAAACCGACAAGATTTAGCAAATAAGTTACAAGGACTTAAAGATCAATTGCTTTCATTAGCGAATGCAAAGGATACCAATGGCAATTATCTATTTGCCGGAAATAAAAACGATACGCCACCATTTGTGGTTGATGAATCAGGCAAAGTTAACTATGTCGGTGGCACAACGCCAATTAATATTTTTATTGACGATACCCGTGAAGTGTCACTGAGCTTTACCGGATTACAAGCCTTTATGACAGGCGCAAACATTACTCAGCCAGACGGTACACCTGCTGAAAGCGATATTTTTGCTAGTCTTGATTATGCCATTGCCGCACTTAATATCGAGTTAGACAGTAATGATGAAAAGGCCATTGAACAATTCAGAGACGGGTTATCAAAAGCAAGTGCCGGTATCGATAATTCGTTTGATAACATATCAACCCTTCGTGCCGCAGGCGGTACGGTTTTAGCTGAAGTTGAAAGGTTATCAGCACTCGGCAAAACCCTCGATATTGATTTTCAAACGCAAATTAGCGAAATTGAAGATGTTGACTGGTATGATGCTATTTCAGACTATGTCATGTTACAAGCGAATTTACAAGCAGCGCAATATACTTTTATGAACATGCAAAACATGTCACTATTTCAAATGAAATAATTGATTAATCTAACAATACTTTCAGGAGGTTTACACCTCCTTTTTTATGACCGCAAAATGTTTTGGGTTATCCCCAATTAAATAGTTTAATTAAAGGCAATTTGCCTAAAACCGGCGACATTAGTAGACGGGTTATCTTTGGCTATTTGTTCTACTCGACTAATAATTTGAATCAGCTTATCACTATAATTAGGATCGGTTGCATATTGTGCCGCTTGTAGCGCTTTAGCGGCCGCTCTCGCATCCGGAGCAATAGCTACAGCACGATAGCGTGGGCTTTTGGTTAAAAGATTAAGATAATCAGTTAAAGCATGTTGCTTACTTTGGTAAACTTTAAAATCATCTTGAATTTTGATCATCTTATTGTTCACAAACTCTTGTGTCGTTAATCGGGTAGACTTCCCTTGCCATGAGGCCGTCGCTTTGATACCAAAATAATTATGACTCACATTGTTATCTGTCGTTTTGATCTGTTTTTGACCCCAACCTGTTTCTAATGCTGCTTGTGCAATAATTACTTCATAAGGAATACCCGATGCCTTTGATGCCTGTTTTGCTGGCTCTAGCCACTCAATGATAAACTCTGTGACGTAATCTTTTTCACTATTAGTTTGTTCATTTTTGAAAACTAACGCATTAGTTGTTGCTTTCGCAGCACTATTTGCTTTGTGGTTATGATAGAGCATCTGCCCAATCGCTTGAGCAGATACCGCTGCTTTGTTGTCACTAAATAATGATTTAGCTAATTGCAAATTAGGCTGCGAATTATTGCCATTAAACTGCGGTTTTATGTTCCCTGAAGTTGGTTGGGATTGGGTTAATTGCTTAGCGATAACATTAGCCAAACCAAATCCTTTACCTGCTGCTTGCTGCGCTATTTGTTGATCAAACATTGAGGTAAACAACTGACTGGTAGAACGGTCAAAAAGACCACCTTCCGGTACCGCTTTACGCATCGATTGCATCATCATATTAATGAATAGTGATTCAAATTGCTGCGCAACTTGTTTAACGCTATCTGTTGCTCCGGTCGCTGCATTTCGTTTTAATTGATTAAGTCCCGAAAAATCATAAGCAAACCGGTTGATAGGCTGACTAATTAAATGTTTCATTGTATCGTTTCTTGATTAAATAGTTTCCAATGATGCATGTAAACACCCTGCTGTTTTTAATGCTTCAAGTATCGACATCAATTCGGTCGGATTGGCACCTAAAAGGTTAAGTGAATTAATGACACGATTTAAATCAGTGCCTGAGGCAACGTTATGTAAAGCGCCACCTTCTTGCATAACACTGACCTGATCATCCGGTGTTACCACCGTTTCTCCGCCAGCTAATGGTGTGTCGGGTTGGCTAACTTTTAATTTATTATTGACCACAACAGATAAATTACCATGTGCCACAGCGCAATTATCTAACTGTACTTTTTGATTCATGACAACAACACCGGTGCGAGTATTGATAACCACTTTAGCCGAAACCGGCGTCGATCCAACTTCTAAATTCTGAACTCGAGATAAAAATTTTACTCGGGCTGCATTCTCTTTTGGCATAGTTAGGCTAACTGTTATGCCGTCTAAAGCTACAGCACTATTTTTTTGAACCTTGTTTATGGCATCAGCAATTTTTAATGCTCGGGTGAAATCAAATTGATTAAGGTGCAAATGAATAACACTTTGCTCGTCTAATCGAATTGCAAGTTCTCGTTCAATTGTCGCGCCATTGGGAATTGTCGCACCAACCATTTGATTGATACTCACACTACTACTTTTACTACTCGCCCCCATTCCACCAACAAAGAGATTGCCTTGAGCAATAGCATACACCTGATTATCTGCACCTTTTAGCGGCGTCATAATTAATGTTCCACCACGCAAACTTTTGGCGTTGCCAAGTGATGAGACCACCACATCAATTTGCTGCCCTACACGAGAGTAGGAGGGTAATTTCGCTGTCACCATTACAGCAGCAACGTTTTTTAGTTGCATATTACTGCCAGACGGTACAGTGATGCCCAACTGGGAGAGCATATTGGTAATGCTTTGAATCGTAAAAGGGGTTTGTGAAGTTTGGTCGCCAGTGCCGTCTAATCCGACCACAATACCATAACCGACTAAGGCATTTTCTCTGACACCTTGAATAGTAACCAAATCCCGTATGCGCTCAGCATAGCTGTTAGGTACAAAACATAGCATCATCAAAACAATAGAGATAAAAATACGCAAATTGTTAAACATAATGATACCTTTTAAAATGGTGAAAGATTAAAAAACAGACGCTGTAACCAGCCCATTGTTTGTGCTTCGTCAATATAACCATTACCTACATACTCAATACGAGCATCGGCAACTTGAGTCGAAATTACGGTGTTATTTCCACTTATTGTTCTTGGGTTAACTACGCCGGAAAAGCGAATAAACTCTGTACCTTGATTGATTGCTATCTGTTTTTCACCAATGACTTTTAAATTACCGTTGATCATCACATCTTGCACCGTAACGGTAATGGTGCCACTAAATGTGTTTTTCGCATTGGCACCGCCTGAACCTTTAAAATCATTAGCACCGGATAGATCGGTATCAACTTTACCACGCCCAATTAGTCCATCTAAAAATGGCGGTATCGCTTTTACACCTAAAGCAACCGAACTATTGCGCCCGGCATTAATTGATGAACTTTTGCTGGCACTGACATTTTCTTGTAATACGATCGTTAACACATCACCGATATGACGAGGACGGCGATCTTCAAACATCGGTTGATAACCATAACTGCTTGGTTGCGCCGACTGATAAATTGAACCGGTTGAATTCACAATCTCTGGCATTTTAGGAACAATACTTGTTTCGCCTTTAACTAACGGCTTTTTCGGTAACTGAGCACAGCTAAATAAAAAAAATGTCACAACAATACAAAAATATCTCATTACGCTGATCATATTCTTCATTTTATAGTTGATTTAAACGTTGCAACATTTGGTCTGATGCCGAAATCGCTTTGCTGTTAATCTCATAAGCACGTTGCACTTGAATCATATTCACCAACTCTTCGGCCACATTCACATTTGATGTTTCGATATAACCTTGGTATAACAACCCGGCACCATTTAATCCAGGCGTATTTTCAGTCGGCGCCCCCGAACTTTCCGTTTCCAGATAAAGATTTTCGCCAACACTTTCAAGTCCAGTGTCATTAATAAAAGTGTGTAAAGTCAACTGCCCGACTTGCACTTGGGTTGATTGATTAGCTAAAGTTACACTCACAACACCGTCTCGTCCAACGGTCATTTTTATAGCATTAGAAGGAATATTGATTGTCGGTTGAATTTCGTAACCAGCAGCCGTGACTAATTGACCATTTTGATTAACTTGAAACGCACCGCTACGAGTATAGGCTTGCGTACCGTCGGGCATTAAAACTTGAAAAAATCCCTGCCCATTAATTGCAATATCACTACTGTTATCGGTCAACTCTAAGTTACCTTGGCTGTGAATTCGTTCGGTAGCAACAGGTCTTACACCAGTACCAATTTGTAAGCCTGACGGTAGTGTGGTTTGCTCAGATGATTGAGCACCCGGCTGACGGAGCGTTTGATAAAGTAAATCTTCAAAGACCGCTCTTTGCCGTTTAAAACCACCTGTGCTAACGTTAGCCAGATTGTTAGAAATAATATCCATATTCATTTGCTGAGCGGTTAATCCGGTTTTAGCTATCCATAATGATTTAATCATTTTTTTCCTTCCTTAATTAAGTTAACGATAAAATTTGATTAGCGCTTTGTGCATTTTGATCAGCGGTCATAATTTGTTTAATTTGCATTTCAAATTGACGTGAATGGCTAATCAAATTCACCATTGCAGTAACAGGATTGACATTACTACCTTCTAAAACACCCGACATCAGTTTTGCATTGGGGTTATCCGGCAAAACAGCGCCAAGCGCATTACGTGTTTGTTCGGTTGTATGAAAGAAACCGTCATCACCACGGATTATTTCACTAGGTTCAAGGCGAACTTTTTTTATCTTGCCTACCTGAGCAATGGTGGTACGTTTATCGCCTGCTCCTAATGCTGATAATGTGCCGTCAGAACTTACACTAACTTGAGAACGTTGAGGTACAGTTAATACGCCATTATCACCCAGCAATGGGTAGCCTTGGATATTGAGCGTGCCATTTTCGTCAATTTCGATCGCCCCATTACGGGTATAAGCTTCACTGCCGTCAGTCAACTGCACCGCCAACCAATGGTCTTGAGAAAGTGCAACATCTAAATTACGTCCGGTATAGTTAAATGCACCCATAGTCGAATCGAAAGTTGGCGTGGTTGTGGTAACCATAGTTCTGGTCGGCAATGCATTTTCCACAATCGGCACCGCCTTCATCGCCGCTAATTGAGCACGAAAACCAACCGTTGACACATTAGCAAGATTATTGGTTGTAATCGCCTGCTGATTAAGCGTCTGGCTGGCAGCTGTCATTGCTGTATATATAACGCGATCCATAATTAATCCTTCAATTAACGCAAGTTAACTAGTGTGTTGAGAATCTGATCTTGCGTTTTTATGGTTTGTGAGTTGGATTGATAATTACGCTGTGCAACAATCATATTAACCAGCTCTTGGCTCATATCCACATTTGACGATTCAACAGCACCACTCATTAATGAACCTAACGTACCTGAGTTTGCCATACCTAAAACTTCAGCACCCGAATTAAGTGTTGCACGCCAATTGTTATTGCCTGCTGGCTCAAGTCCATTAACGTTAGCAAAATCAGCCATAGCAATTTGACCTAATAACATGGTTTGTTGGTTAGAATAAATACCAAAGAGCGAACCATCATTAGCGATACTGTAACCGACCAAATCGCCTGCGGCGTATCCGTCAACAACTGGGGTTTTAATGCTACCGACTTCTTTGCCCATATTTTGCTGAGAGCTGTTCGTAAATGACAAAGTAAAACTGTTATCAGCAGAGCCATTAATGCCGTTTAAATTAATGGTCATATCCGGATCGCTAATTAATTTACCGGTAGAGTCAAACTCCATTTGACCTAATTTTTGCAAGCTCGCCGTTGGATCACTACCATCAAGGTAATGCACATCCCATTGATTATCTGCCGTTTTAACATAAAACAGCTGAACATTACGTTGATTACCTAATGAATCATAAGTGGTTATTGTCGTTGAGTAATTGAAAGTATCAGCATCAAGTGCATTTAATGGCTGCTTTTCAGGAACTTTACTGTTCGAATTTAAATTCGTTTGTAGTGAAGCTTTGGTCGTTGCCGAAGCATTTAACATCTCTTGTGATACTTTTAAAGGTTCTGGGGTTGCACCTTGTTGAATTTTAGGTGGTGTGCCGGTGGCAAGGTAACCGGTTAATTGTAAACCGTCAGCAGAGATAATGTTTCTTTCAGCATCTAATTGAAATTGCCCATTACGGGTATAGTAAACTTGACCACTGCTATCAACCAAACGGAAAAATCCATTACCCGAAATAGCGACATCTAAACTGTTATTGGTCGCTGTGGTAGTGCCGTCATTGAAATTTTGCACAACTGCTGCAACTTTTACGCCCATACCGACTTTTGAGCCAGCATAGATATCAGCAAATGAGATACTGGCGCTTTTAAAACCGACTGTTGCCGAATTGGCAATATTATTACCAATTACATCTAATTGCTTTGAAGCAGCATTCATACCACTAATTGCCTGAGAAAATCCCATGTGAACTTTATCTCCTTTAAAGAATTTGACGAACTTCGTCAATACTAATTGAACCGAGTATTCCTAAATCAAGTAATACTTTATTGTTAACCTTGCTATTAATAACGCCATAGACAACTGAATAAGATAATGCAGTTGATGACACTTTTTGCCCTTCGCTGGTTGCCTTAACGGTAAATGTGTAACTCCCGTCGGGTGCTGTTGTGCCGTCATTTAATTCACCATCCCAAGTAAATGAGCTTACCCCAGCAGGGATTGCGCCCAAATCAACTTCTCGTACCACATTGCCATTTTCATCTTGAATGGTAATAATGACTGAGTCAGCATCACGAACAAGCTCAAACCCAAATGGTGTTGTAATGGTTTCTTTTTCAGTTTTAGAACCTTCAATATCAGAAGTGGCAACCAATATTTTATTGCCGGGCACCATAACGCCTTTACCAATCATATTACTGGCATTAACCGACAAGCTGTCATCAATTTGACCGGAAACCATACCCAGTGTCGTATTAAGCCTTTCAATACCGGCTAACGTATTAATTTGCGCCAATTGTGATGTTAGTTGGCTATTATCCATTGGATTGGTTGGGTCTTGATTCTTCATTTGTGCAATGAGCAAAGTTAAGAAATTATCTTGTAGCTCTTTACTGGAATTACCGTCAGATGAGCTTTTTTGCAGTGATTGTGGACTTTTTGTCGCAGATGATTCAGAAACAGACACATTAGAAATCCCCATAAGCCACTCCCTATTATTGTCCTAAAGTCAGTGTTTTTAGCATTAAACTTTTTGCCGTATTAATCACTTCAACATTAGCTTGATAACTGCGAGAGGCTGAAATAGTATTTACCATTTCGGCAACCGGATCGACATTCGGTTTTTGAATATAACCTTGCTCATCGGCTAATGGATGATTGGGCTGATAAACTAAGTTCATTGGTGTTGGATCATCAATCACTTGAGCAACTTTTACACCAGAAACACGATTGGGATCCCCATAATTATCAACCTGAAAAATGACTTGTTTAGCTCGATATGCTTGACCGGAAGTACTGGTGACACTATCGGCATTGGCCAAATTACTGGCACTCACATTCATTCGTTGCGACTGTGCCATTAAAGCTGAACCCGAAATCGAAAAAATTGAAAAACTCATTATCGTTATCCTTGCTGCAATACTGCCATTACATTTTTAAACTGCTCACCTAAAAAGGTTAAATTACTTTGATAATGGATAGCGTTATCCATAAAAGCTGTTCGTTCATGATCCATTTCAACCGTATTACCGTCAGCAGACACTTGATAAGGAACTCGATAAAGAAGATCATAATTAAACTGATTTGATGAATTGACTTGAATATGATTTTTGGCAGTAATATTGAGTGTGACATGATTAATATTATACTGATGATTAATAGCCTTTTTTAATTCACGATTAAAATCAATATCTCGAGCCTGATAGTTAGGCGTATCACTATTGGCAATATTTGCCGCTAATATCTCTTGACGCTGGTTGCGAATATTTAATGCTTGTTGATGAAAATTAACAAAAGTATCTAATTTATTTAACATAAAATCATCTCATCTTTCTTGATGAAAAGAATTTTAAGTGAATAAAAAAAAACTCATCGTACAAATAAAGATAAAAATTGTCCTTATTTCTACATTCAATCCGGTTTTGATGAAGTAGAATTCAGTCATGGAATTTTTAAAAGCCAATCACTATGACGATAATGATGAGATTTACATTATTCGCTTTATTGCTACTTAGCAGTAATATTTGTTTTGCTGACTTAATGAAAAAACAAATTAAAGATGTCGTATTACAACAATTGAGCATCAAAGAAATTGATAGCTTAGATATTAAGTACCTTTCAACTAAACCCATTTTTAAATGCGATTTTCCGGTATTCACATTACTCAATAAAAGTAAATATTGGGGAAATATGACCTTGAGCGCTAAATGCAACAAAACGACACAATACATTCAAATATATGTATCTGTGATAGGCAAATATTTTGTTGCCAACCAACCAATAAGCGCCGGTACACAAATTACGGAAGATCATATTAAAATGCGATCTGGTCAATTAGATCAGTTTCCGGCTAGTGTTATTATCGATAAAGCCGAAATTATAAATAAAATAGCCATACGCAATATCAATAATGAAGAGCCACTCAAATCGGCAATGCTACAAAAAAATTGGCGCATTAAAGCTGGACAGATAGTAAAAGTGATGATCAATGGTGATGGATATTTAATTGCAACTAATGGTAAAGCATTAAGTAATGGGGCTTTAGATGATCTTATTAACATTAAACTTCAATCAGGTAATATTGTTGAAGGTCTGGTTACCGAGCAAGGTATAACAATTCTTAACAAATAAAATTAATGATTTTCTGATTTTTGCCGATAATTGAACTAAACAGATTATTTAAACCTCAACATAAATCAAAGGAATTTTTATGAGTATAGAGGCGACTAAATTAGTGACAACAATATCTGGGGTACTTAGCCGAGATGTATCAGTTGAACAGCATAAAAATAAAAATGCATCGGTGCAAACCAAAGACAACGCATCACAAAGTACTAACGTAAGTTTAAGCAAAAATACAATGACACTATTACAATCTACCCAAAGTGACATTGATATGGAAAAAGTTAACAACATCAAACAAGCGATAACAAATGGAAGCTTAGTGATAAACCCCGACAAAATTGCCGACGAGCTGATTAAACAAACAATTGCAGATATGAAAAGCTAATTTAGGTTTGAAGGAAAATAAAAATGTTAGAATTAGATAACATCTTAACTAAAGTAACAGCCATGTTACACACACTTTCAGATATCCTACAAACTGAACAACAAATATTGACCAATAAAAGTTCGATTAATCAGCTAAATGAAATAATCAATCAAAAAAGCAAGCTTCTTATCGAGCTAAAATTACTCGATGAGCAACGCATCAAAGTAAGCAAACAATTTGAGATTCAAACACCCTATAGCCAAGTTCCTGAGCTCGCTAAAAAGTGGCAAAAAATCACTGAGACAACCAAACAGCTTGCTCAAATCAATCGTGATAATGGCATGATTATTCAAAATCGCTTAAATATCACAGAGCAAACCATAAATCATTTAAGAAGCTTAAATAATCCCGTTGTTTATACCAATCATGGTTACCAACAAAACGAAACGATTTCATCAAAACGAGCTAAAGTTTAGTTCACCTTTGAATAGTTAATCTGTAAACGAGATAAATACCCTGTAAATTATGGTCTTTTCAAGCCAACAACTTTTCCAAGTTGCGTTCATACTATTACGACCAAAAACCCTAAATAGACCATAAATCGGTATTTAATTCCAAAATGGCTGACGATAGTGACTTAGATAAGAGTGAACAACCCACCGATAGCAAAATAAAAAAAGCTAAAGAAAAGGGACAGATTCCTCGTTCTCGTGAATTAACATCGTTAATAATACTACTCGTTGGCATTATGTTATTTTGGAGTATGGGGACAAATTTAGTCAGAAACTTAATAACCATTATCCAAACGGCAATGAAGGTATCTTATCGTGTCGACGACGATAAGCTAATGATATTTAATTTAGTCAATCTATTGACCGCCGGTTTTTGGGCTATTTTACCTATTTTTTGTGCTTTAGTTATCGTTGCAATCATTGCTCCAGCTGGAGTTGGTGGTTTACTGTTTAGTCTGCAATCTATTAAACCTAATTTTAAAAAATTGAATCCCATTGCCGGATTTAAACGATTATTTAGTGGCAGAATTTTCTCTGAATTACTTAAAAGTGTCTTAAAAGTTATTTTAATTTCTACCACTTCTGCGCTGTTTTTATTACACCACTTTCCTGACATGTTGGCACTGCCCAATATGTATCTAAATAATGCCTTAGCAAAGGTAGTACAACTTTTAATAATTTGTGGGATATTGGCGGTTTTATCTTTAATTCCAATGGTTAGTTTTGACATTTTTTATCAGATCTGGAGCAATCTGAAAAAATTGAAAATGTCTAAACAAGAGATCAAAGACGAATTTAAAGAGCAAGAGGGCAACCCACAAATCAAGGGGCGTATTCGTCAAATGCAACAGGCAGTAGCAAGGCGACGAATGATGAAAGATGTGGCGAAAGCAAATGTCATTGTTACTAACCCAACCCATTATGCTGTCGCATTACAATACGACGAAAAAACCATGGCTGCACCTAAATTATTGGCTAAAGGCACGAATAAAATTGCTTTGCGGATTAAAGAAATTGCAAACGAGCATAACATCCCACAATTAGAAGCGCCACCACTGGCACGTGCGCTATACCGACACGGCGAAATTGGTGAAACCATACCTGCTGAGTTATATACCGCCGTTGCTCAAATTTTGGCATGGGTCTATCAATTAAAACATTGGTATAAATATGGCGGTAATAAACCTATAGCACCGAATAATCTACCAATACCTGAATCATTCACCGTGAATAAATAAGGCAATCATTTTTGTTATGTTGAAATCAAAACTACAGAATTTATTATCAATTAATACTCTAAAAAATGGCCACTATCAAATATTAGCCGGGCCGATGCTTATTTTATTGATCCTGTCGATGATGGTACTGCCTTTACCAGCCTTTATTTTGGATCTATTTTTTACCTTTAATATCGCTTTATCCATTATTATTTTAATTGTGGCGCTATTTACTAAGCGTGTTCTTGATTTTGCGGCGTTCCCCACTGTTTTATTATTTGCCACTTTATTACGTTTATCTTTAAACGTTGCCTCAACTCGTGTTGTATTATTAAAAGGACATACCGGTAGTGCAGCTGCTGGGCGGGTCATTGAGGCATTCGGGCATTTTTTAGTAGGCGGTAATTTTGCAATCGGTATTGTTGTCTTTATTATTTTAGTCATAATTAACTTTATGGTTATTACCAAAGGCGCTGGTCGTATAGCAGAGGTTGGGGCGCGTTTTGCCTTAGACGGTATGCCGGGTAAACAAATGGCGATAGATGCCGATCTCAATGCCGGCTTAATTAACGAAGACGAAGCCAAATCCCGACGAGCTGAAGTAACTCAAGAAGCCGATTTTTATGGCTCAATGGATGGGGCAAGTAAATTTGTCCGTGGTGATGCGATTGCTGGCCTACTCATCATGGCAATCACCATTATTGGTGGCCTACTCGTTGGTGTTATGCAACACGATATGACGCTATCTGACGCCAGTAAAACTTATGTATTATTAACCATTGGTGATGGTCTGGTTGCCCAAATACCGTCGCTGATTATTTCAACCGCAGCGGGTGTGATTGTTACACGTGTTTCATCACAAGAAAATATCAGTGAACAGATGCTCAATCAACTATTTAATAATCCACAAGTTTTAATCTTAACAGCGGTTGTGATTGGTTTACTTGGATTAATTCCCGGCATGCCAAATATGGTTTTTTTAATCTTCACTGCATTTTTATCACTTATTGCGTGGTGGTTAACTAAACAGCAAAAGGCAAAACCGAAAAGTACCACCTTAAACACTGATGCACCAGCTACAACGCCAGCAAATAACGAAGCAAGTTGGTCTGATGTCAATATTGAGGATACATTGGCAATGGAAGTCGGTTATGGGCTGATTCCAATGGTTGATCAAACACAAAATGGTGAATTATTAGGACGAATCCGTAGCCTACGCAAAAAGTTTGCCCAAACATTTGGCTTTTTGCCGCCACAAGTCCATATCCGTGACAATCTTTCTTTAGCTCCTTATCAATATAAAATATTTATCAAAGGCGGAGAAATCGGTAAAGGGGAGATAATGAATAATAAATGGCTTGCGATCAATCCCGGTAATGTTACAGATAGCATCGAAGGTATCGCAACCACTGAACCTGCTTTTGGGTTACCAGCAATTTGGATAGATGAAAACAATAAAGAAAATGCCCAAATTTTAGGTTATACCGTAGTGGATACCAGCACCATGATTGCAACCCATTTCAATCATTTATTACAACAATTTGCCAGTGAACTACTCGGGCGTTTAGAAACTCAAGAATTACTTGAACGCATAAAACAAGAAGTGCCCAAACTTATCGAAGACTTTATTCCGGGCGTGGTGTCTTTAACGACATTTCACAAAGTTCTACAAAATCTAATAGCGGAAAAAGTATCAATTCGTGACATGCGAACAATTATTGAAACAATAAGTGAACATGCACCAAACCAAAATGATGCTTATCAGTTACTGAGCATTGTTAGAATCGCATTAGGAAGAGTTATTACTCAACAATGGTTTCCCGGTACAGATCCAATTAATGTCATTGGACTGAATGTCAATTTAGAACGTCTGTTACTGCAAGCAATGCAAAACACTAACAACGTTGAACCGGGATTAGCCGAACATATTATTCAACAAGTTCAGCAAGCAATTAATCAACAAGAAGCAATCGGTGCTCCGCCGGTATTATTAGTTAATCACACATTAAGACCAATGCTATCGCAATTTTTAAGACCAAGCTTTCCACAGCTAGCGGTATTATCAAATTTAGAAATTACGGATAATAGAGAGATTAAAATGACAACGCAAATTGGGGATGATAGTTAATAAATTATCTGTTAAAACCTTACATAAAATGAAACAATATTGAATGTAAGGTTTACCCTATATATTACTCAGCCACTACCGTAAAACGTTGCTTAATATGTTTGGCATTTTCAGCTTCATCGATCATGGCAATAGCATAATCGGCATAACTGATCCGGCTTTGTCCTTGCGAATTGAACAAGACCTGCTCATTACCGGCTTTATAGTGACCTGTTCTTGCTCCGTCGGCAATAAACTCAATCGCGGGGCTTAAGTAAGTCCAGTTTACATCCTGACATTTTTTAAGCTCATCTAGTGCTTTGGCCATATTATTGGCTAACGGTTTAAATTCTTCGGGAAATTCTGGGGTATCAACTAAACGAATAGTGTGTTGTGGATTAACATATAAACTACCCGCACCGCCAACAACTAATAAACGATTAGGTTTACCGCTTAAAATATCAGTAAGATGTTTTAAACTGGTTTGATGTTGAGGCAGTGATTCAAGACTCCATGTGGCAAATGCATCAACAATCACATCAAAAGGTTTCAAATCTTCATAAGTAAGTTCGAACAGATCTTTAACGAGAACTTTTGCATTAGGATCGACATGCGCATTTGGATTACGAACAATCGCCGTCACATCATGCCCACGCGCAATTGCTTCTTTAACGATTAAACTACCTGATTTACCACTCGCACCAATGACCGCAATTTTCATGGTCTACTCCTTTAATATTATCAAAATAAAATTTGGTTAACACTTTTTGACTTAACATGTTGATCAAAAAATGAATATATTTAGATTAATATTCAAAGTTTCCATTGTAAAGTAGGTACCATATAGTAATATAGTATCTATTTAGTAACTATTGTTGAATTTTAAGGAAATTATCAGCGTGTTAAGTAATGAAAATTTACCACCCTGCCCGGTTGAAACCACATTAATGCTAATGGGCGATAAATGGAAAGTCTTAATTGTTCGTGATTTATTAACAGGTACAAAACGCTTTGGTGAATTAAAAAAATCACTTAATGGTGTGTCACAGAAAGTCTTAACTCAACATCTAAGAACAATGGAAAAAAACGGCTTAGTCAGCCGCAAAGTCTATGCCCAAGTACCACCTAAAGTTGAATACACATTGACCGATGTCGGACAAAGCTTAAAACAAGTGCATGACGCTATGTTAGCGTGGGGAAGTGCTTATCAATTAAAACAGAGTGTTAAAAAATAGGCTTTATTTGAAAAATAAGTTAATTGTTAATGTCTTGTATGATGATTGTTTTTATTTAGGATGTTTATAATTATATTGATTTTTTTTGTAAATTAGACTTTTATCACATATTTAAATATATTTGTTCACTACTTTATCTAAATTTAAGTTAAACTTTTTTCTAATTTCAACTTTACTATAGATTGTCTAATATTTGAAAGGAAAAAACATTGGAATCAATAAGAACATATTGGTTTTTAGGCGCTAAATTTAATGGTAGTGAAGACCAAACAGAACGTTTTGTTAAATTAGGTATTTGGGAAAATGGTTATGATAATAAACATTTAAATACTGTACGGAGTATTAATGTTGGGGATCGGGTTGCAATCAAATCCACTTATAACTTAAAAAATAATTTACCCTTTGATAATAAAGGTCTAGCTGTTTCGGTAATGGAAATAAAGGCTATCGGCACGGTAACTCATAATCATGATGATGGGAAGTTATTAGAAATTGATTGGCAGAAAACTAACTTATCTAAAAAATGGTATTTCTTCACAAATATAGCAACTGTTTGGGGAGTAAAGGATGATCATTGGCTTTCAGAGCAACTAATCAACTTCACATTTTATGATAAGCCACAAGATATTGATTATTTTAGGAATGCGCCGTACTGGAAATCACGCTACGGTGATGAGAATGCACGCAATACACATCCCCAATTGTTTAAATGGATCCCTTTTTATGAAGCCGTAGCCAATAATCTATTAATTTATCAAAACAAAAGTAAACGTTCATCATTAATGAAGTTTATTAATCAGCTAGCAACAGAGTTTAATCTCTCCTATTTACTCGATAAAGGTTTACAGGATATTTGTCCTTTTACCGCATTAGGAACATTTAATCGACATATCAAAGAAGTGACAAGGAAAGAAATCGCTAAGAAGTGGGCTGAATTTCTTAAAATTGAAGAATCTATTCCTAACTCTTTTGAGGGTATTCCATTACTTAATAATCAAATTTCTTGGTTTTTCACTAACTCCGAAAATCAACAACAAGAAATTGATAATTTATGGGATTTTTATGCCGTTGCATTGAATTTTTCTAATTCTGATGAAAACTCTCAAGATGAGTTTAAACAAAAATTTGACTCGATTATGTCACAATTTTATTTTCCATGGCAATTAACCAATGGTTTATTTTGGATTCGTCCAAATGCTTATGTAGTATTAGATAAATTTTCCAAAAGTTACATTACCGACGATTTAGGTTTGATAAAAGATAAGAAGTTCTCTAAAGATCATTTTAATGGTAATGATTATCTTAAGTTACTTGATGATTTGGCGGTGAGATTTACCGAAGATTACTTCCCTATTCATTCTTTGCCTGAACTCTATTTAACGGCATTACGCAAATATAAAAATCGAAAATCGAATAATGAAGGTTCAATATCAAATAATCAATGGCAAATTAAATTATTAAAACGGATTAAAGAGCTTTGTCAAAAAAAAGGAACTAATGTTTTCCAACGTAAAGAGTTTCTTAATAAATATCGAGAACAACTTGAAGAAGAATTTCCCAATAATAGCGTGATAGACAAGTCGGTAGACAACACATTACAAAGAATGAGAGATAATCATATTTTAGAATTTTTGGGAAATGGAAAATATCGATTACGCAGTGATAATATTGATGAACAAAATGAAGAATTTATTGAAAGTGATGATGATATCGTTGAGCAATTATTAGTTAAGCAACCTTATACATTAAATGATTTAATTCAAGAAGGTTGTTTTGTTGACGAACAACAATTACAACAAATGTTAACAAGCTTAAAAATGAGAAAAAATATCATTTTACAAGGCCCTCCTGGTACAGGTAAAACTTGGCTTGCTAAAAGATTAGCTAATATTGTGATTGGATATAAAGATTCAAATAATATTCGAGCAATACAATTTCATCCAAATATGTCTTATGAAGATTTTATTCGTGGTTTTCGACCTGCCAGTGATGGCAAGCTAGCACTGATAGACGGTCCATTTTTGGAAATTATTAATCAAGCACGCAATGATACACAATCTAAATATGTCATGGTGATTGAGGAAATTAATCGAGGAAATCCGGCTCAAATTTTTGGTGAAATGCTAACACTACTTGAAGCGGATAAACGAACGCCAAGTGAAGCATTAGAATTAACCTATCGTCGTGAACATGAAAACGGAATATTTATTCCTGATAATTTATATGTCATTGGTACGATGAATATAGCTGATAGATCATTAGCTATAGTCGATTTTGCACTACGTCGACGCTTTGCATTTTTCACATTAGCACCTAATTTCGGTGAAAAATGGTTAAATTATATGCATGAAAAAACGAAACTGCCGATAGAAATACTAGAAAGAATAAAAAATTGTATTAATGCTTTAAATAACTTTATTAGTGAAGAAAGAATGTTGGGCAGTGCTTTTGCTATTGGTCATAGTTATTTAACTCATCATCAAGTAATATCGGATGCATCAATGTGGTATAGAGATATTATTGATTCTGAAATCAGACCTTTATTAGAAGAATATTGGTTTGATGAAAAAGGTAAACTTAACGATGCGATAAGATTAATCACAATTGCAGATAATAATTTAAATGAATAATAAATCAAGACGATCAGTGAATACTACTGTAGGGAAAATACCTATTAAGAACATATGGTTACTTTTACTCTATGCCTCTGATTATTATAAAGAGCTTGATACACAACAAAAAATTGAATTTGAAGATAATCCTGAAAAAATTTTTGAATTAGCTGCCGAACTTTATTGTAAGGCAGTTGATAAACGATTACGTTATTCATTGTCCAACGGCTACCAACCTAAAAATGAAATTTTAACCAGAGTCAGAGGAAAAATTGACTATCTAAATACTTCGCGCAAATTATTATTAGAAAAGGGTAGAGTTCAATGTTTTTATGATAATTTAACGATTAATACCCCCAAAAACCAATATATTCATAGTGCAGCCTATGTTTTATTAAATCAACTAACAAATAACCGTTTAATTGAAAAATGTAAAAAAATAACGAATCGTTTTAAAGCGTTGAAAATAGGGCAATCCAAACATTACAATCCAATAATTGATCATTACAATAGATCCAATCTACAAGATAATCTTTTAGTTTCTGTCTCACATTTAATTCATAGCTTGTCAATTCCAACTGAATTACTAGGGTTAGAAACTATCAATAAATTAGAAAAAACAGATGTTTGGTTGAGATCATTGTTTGAAAGAGCAGTAATCGGTTTGTGTCGTGTCAATCTTAATCCAAATGATTGGCAAATAACATCTGGTAAAAGATTTACATGGCAATGTCAACAATCAACAGTCAATATTGATAAGTTTATGCCCATAATGATAACTGATCTAATTCTAGAAAATAGTAAAGCTAATTACCGCTTAATTGTTGATACTAAATGTACATCTATTTTTAAAAAATCAAGCCGTTCGTTTATAACAGATCATTTATATCAGCTCTATGCTTATGTAAGAAGCCAAGAAAAAAATGACGACCCTTTATCGTTTTCAGCATCAGGTATGTTACTTTATCCAACAGTGGATGAATCAATAAATGAACATACCCTAATTCAAGGACATCAATTAAATTTTTCTACTATTGATTTAAGACAAGAAAACTTGAAAATTAAGGATTGTTTACTGTCTTTATTAGCTCAAAATACATAAGCGAATTACATCAGCATTCGATACCATTAGAATGAATTGATATATTCCACCTGTGGTAGAATACACATTGACCGATGTCGTGCAAAGTTTAAAACAAGTGCATGACGCTATGTTAGCGTGGGGAAGTGCTTATCAATTAAAACAGGGTAAAAAGTAGGTTTTAGTGATAAAAAGTTTTTTCTATCTATGCATAAGTAATGTTAGCAAATTGATAGCATGATTTTCATTAAGCAAAAAATGATGGCTAATTAGCATCAAATTTAGAACAAATGAAATAAAATTCATCCGGTTTTGAGTCTTTATCCTGACCAATAACGATTGTATCTGGGTAAAGATTGTTGTCGGTAATAGGGGTAATTTCCTTTCGGAATATGTCTGTATCATTTAAAGGAATAGGTTCTTCACAGCTGCGTAATATAGGGTTAACCTCAATCAATTTAGCGAACTTGTGCATATCACCTTTGGCTTTAGCATAAAAAGAAGTGATGAAATTATCGCTTTCATAACGAATCATATTCACCCATACATTCTTGACTTTGATAGGTTGCTCAAAATGGTATTCGATTTCAGTTATACTATCTTGTTTTTTGTTTTTTATAGTAATTTTTTGTTTTTCAAGTTCAGCAATAATCTTTTTATCTTCTATGACAAAAGGCTTTGACTGACATAATAAAGCCGATCTAAATTGTTCTGTTATGGTTGTATTCTTCGTGTCATCACTAGAGGCATATCCAGATAAACTCAACAAAAACAGAGCGGAAGTATAAGTCAAAAGTAAATGTAATTTTTTCATGTCTTATGGCTTTTAGTAAAGTTACAGATTGAGTTAAATTGTATTACCGAGAACTTGTCAAATTTTAATCTAATTCTACCACTGAATTTAAATAAAATATAAGCAATATTGCATATATTTAAATATCAACCAACCTGCCACCATATCGCAATTTTGTTAAAACTATATTACTATAATTTAATTGATCTTTATTCAGTAAATTTATTATGAGCAAGTCATTGAGCCATTTAACCATTAAAGATATTGCTAAACTTAGTGGTGTAAGCAAATCAACGGTTTCAAGAGTAATTAACCATGATCCTATGGTGAAAGAGGCAACACGTAATAAAGTCAATGCCATTATTGAACAGTATCAATTTACGCCTTCCAAATCAGCTAGAGCAATGCGAGGTTATGGTAATAAAGTGATTGGTATTATTGTCACTCGGCTCGATTCAATGTCTGAAAATCAAGCTGTTCGAAGTATGCTACCTATTTTTTACCAATCTGGCTATGACCCGATAATCATTGAAAGCCAATTTTGTGTTACAAAGGTATCAGAACATCTTTCCATGTTAAAAGAGAAGCAAGCTGACGGAGTAATCATTTTTGCTTTCAACGGGCTTGAACACTCATTATTATCATTTTGGCAACGCAAATGTGTCATCATAGCAAGATCTTTTTCTAACTATAATTGTATTTGTTATGATGATACGGGTGCAGTAATTAAGCTACTTAACCATTTATATTTTGAAAAAAAATTTAAAGACATTGCTTTTATTGGTGTCGAGCAACAAGATCAAACTACAGGCGCATTACGTTACCAAGCTTATCTTGATTTTTGCCATAAACAGCAACTTTTACCTAATGCCGCTTTAAGCAAATTGAGTTACCGCTCCGGTTATGATCTTGCCGCATCCGTGTTAAAAAAATCACCGTGCGCTATCATTTGTGCGACAGACAGTATTGCTTTAGGTTTAAACAAATATTTAGCTGAAAATCAGTTAAAACATATTGTCGTTGCGAGTGTTGGCAATAGTGAACTACTTCAATTCTTATTTGCTAATACTTTAGTGGTTGAGCTAGGGTTTGATAAAGCAGGCACTTATGCTGCGCAAGAATTACTGGCTATGTTAAAAGGTAAAGTTGAATATAAAACCATTACTGTGACATCTTGTTTATTTAACACGTCAAAATAGACTTATCTCCCCCAAATTTTAATAAAAATGTGAATTGAATCACAAAAAGGGAACGTTCCCATTTATTAGTTATCAAATTCATTTTATGCTAAAACCCTATCATAAAATAGCCACATTATTGATCACATTAAAAATGTACAAGTACAAAAGAAAAGGAGGCCTGCTATGGCTAAAGATTCCAATATCACAACAGAATCAATTATGCAGTTAATTGAATTTGTTGGTGGGAAACATAATGTTGCCAGTGTTAGCCATTGTTTAACTCGGCTCAGATTTGCTTTAGCAGATCCTAAATTAGCCAATATCGAAGCAATTGAAGAGCTGCCTTTTGTGAAAGGCTGTTTTAGTAATGCCGGACAATTTCAAGTCATTATCGGCACAAATGTTGATAGCTATTACAAAGTGCTTATTGAGCAATTAAATTTAGATGAAGCCAACAAAGAGCAAACAAAGGCTGCAGCTAAGCAAAATATGTCATGGTTTGAACGGTTAATCTCAAATTTAGCTGAAATTTTTGTCCCATTATTACCCGCACTGATTGCGGGCGGCTTATTACTTGGCTTGCGTAATGTGATTGGTGACATGCCAACTATCAACGATAAACCGCTTACTGACACTTATACTTGGTTGGTACCTATTCATAGTTTTCTTTGGTTACCGTGTGAAGCGATTTTCAATTTTCTACCGGTAGCCATATGTTGGTCTACAGTCAAAAAAATGGGCGGTTCCCCTGTGTTAGGGATCGTTTTAGGGATAACATTGGTTTCCCCACAACTAATGACTGCTTATAATCTAGGGAAAATCGTTCCCGAAGTGTGGGATTTTGGTTGGTTTACTATTGCTAAAGTTGGTTATCAGGCACAAGTTATACCGTCAATTTTTGCCGGTTTAGCGTTAGGATGGATTGAAACTCGATTACGTAGAATTGTCCCTAATTACCTAACTTTAGTGATTGTCCCAATCGTATCACTACTATTAGCCGTCGTCCTTGCACATTTTCTTTTAGGACCAATCGGACGAATGTTAGGCAATGGTATTGCTTATGTAGTTAAATATTTAATGACTGGTGATTATGCCTTCATTGGCTCGGCAATTTTTGGATTCTTCTATGCTCCTTTGGTTATTACAGGGATTCACCATACTACATTAGCTATTGATATGCAGGTGACAGAAAGTATGGGCGGTACACCGATTTGGCCAATCATTGCCTTATCTAATATTGCTCAAGCCTCAGCCGTTGTTGGCATCATTCTAATCAGTAAAAAACATAATGAGCGCGAAGTTTCCATACCTGCGGCAATATCAGGTTACCTAGGTGTAACTGAGCCAGCTATGTACGGTATCAATTTACGCTATAAATTCCCAATGTTCTGTGCCATGATTGGAGCAGCTAGTGCTGGGTTAATCTGTGGTTTATATGGTGTGTTATCAAATGGTATTGGTGTCGGCGGATTACCAGGCATCTTATCGATTCAACCCGTTTATTGGGGAATTTATGCCTTAGCTATGTTGGTGGCAATAGTTGTGCCAATTATTTTAACAGCAGCTGTTTATAAATTGAAATTGAAAAAAGGCACATTAGAGATTCGCTAAACACGATTTAATAACCGTTAACCATTCGATTACTGAATGGTTAATTCATGTCAGATTAAAAATTAAGAGCAAACAATGAATACGAACGAAATCCCTTGGTGGCAAAATGGTACTATTTATCAAATCTATCCCAAAAGCTTTCAAGCCAGTGGTGCGAGTTCAACGGGGGATTTATTAGGCATTATAAGTCGATTAGATTATCTTAAAAATCTGGGAATTAGTGCGATTTGGTTAACGCCAATTTATCCTTCTCCGCAAGTTGATAATGGTTATGATGTATCAGATTATTATGATATCGATCCGGCTTATGGCACGATGCATGACTTTGAATTATTGGTGAAGCAGGCGCATGAACGTGATATCCGGATTATGATGGATATGGTATTTAACCATACTTCAACACAGCATCCTTGGTTTAAATCCGCCTTAGATAAAAACAGCCCATTTCGATCGTTTTATATTTGGAAAGACGCCAAAGCTGACGGCTCAGAACCGAACAATTGGCGGTCAAAATTTGGCGGAAAAGCCTGGCAGTGGCATGAGCAATCCAAACAATACTATTTACACCTGTTTGCAAAACAGCAAGCCGATCTCAATTGGGAAAATCCAACCGTTCGCCAAGAGATTAAAAATGTCTGTCAATTTTGGGCGGATAAAGGCGTCGATGCATTAAGGCTTGATGTGATTAATTTAGTCTCTAAACAGCAAGACTTTCCGGATGACGTGCAAGGTGACGGAAGAATATATTATACGGACGGCCCGAAAATACACGAATTTTTGCAAGAGATAAGCCGAGATGTTTTTCAACCTAATGGTTTAAAAACAGTGGGTGAAATGTCGTCTACTACGCTTGAAAACTGTCAAAAATATGCCGCATTGGATGGCAAAGAGTTGACCATGACGTTTAATTTTCATCATTTAAAAATTGATTATCCAAATGGGGAAAAATGGACGCTGGCTAAACCTGATTTACTTGAACTCAAAAAGATACTTGGCTATTGGCAAGTGGGTATGCACGGTAAAGCGTGGAATGCGATTTTCTGGTGTAATCACGATCAACCTCGCATTGTGTCACGTTTAGGTAATGAAGACCAATACCACAGCGAATCGGCCAAAATGCTGGCAATGATTCTTTATGGACTACAAGGCACGCCGTATCTTTATCAAGGTGAAGAAATTGGGATGACCAACCCCCATTTTACCGATATTTCGCAATATAAAGATGTGGAAAGTCTTAACATCTATCAAGAAAAAATTGCCGAAGGTGTGTCAGAGTCTGATATGTTAGCGATTCTTGCCAGTAAATCACGGGACAATAGCCGAACACCAATGCAATGGGACAACACCGCCCACGCCGGATTTAGTCAAGGTAAACCTTGGATTGAGGTGGCAAACAATTACCCGAAAATCAATGTTAAGGCAGCACTTGACGATCCTAATTCCATTTTTTATTGCTATCAAACTTTAATCAAATTACGCAAAACATACCCGATCTTTATTTTCGGTGACTATCAAGATCTAACGCCTGATAATGCTGATTGCTGGTGTTATATCAGACATTGGAATAATCAAACATTACTTGTGATAGCCAATCTGACCGAAAATAGGGTTAAATGGGAATTACCTAAAGCATTAGAAAATAGTTCTTGGCAAAAGTTGTTGAGTAATTACCAAAATGAAACAACGTTAGAATCGGAATTAACATTGCAACCTTACGAAGCGATGTATTTTCTATTGAACGAAGATTAATAATTTTAACTATTGGCTTTTAATAAATCCAGTAACAGCGTAATCAATAAAGATTACGCTGTTTAATCTCATCATACCGACTAATATTGATACAATGACTCTCGCATGTTAACCAAAATCTGTAATACCTTAGCTGAATCAGGTTGTTCAGGTAGTGATGATGTTAGTGATGCAGTTTCAATGTCAGCCAGTAATGATTCGGCCATATCTATAATCTCATCATAGCTTAATTGACCATTTTTAATAGCGAGCAGTTCATCACGATTAGCGCATTTATTAGTAATAGTGCCTTTGGTCATTATTTCGTGAGCAACTTGTAATAAGCGAATGGTATGCATCATATTTTTAGCATCAAAATCATTACCATTTTCAATATTGCTACGATAACGCTGCTCATTACGTTCGGCAACCCATTGCCAGTAAGCCTTATAATCACGACAATGCGATGAAAAACCATCACGATTAAAACTTAAGTAAGCATTTACTGGGGTGCCTTCTTTCACCGACGACAAGCACAGTTCAGTCGAATCATCATGCTGAATAATACCATGATAACCGCAGTCTCCCGATGCATCATAAAAAAGTGCATATAAATCTCGACTATGTGGCACATTCACTAAACCACATAAGTGTTGATCAAGATGCTTTTCATTTAACCAATTGGTGAGAGGATAAGCATGCTGACCTTGAATGATATAACAAAAATCAAGGACTGTTTTACGTTTTACCTCAACGGGATTATTAATTTTTTTATTCAATCCTTTGGCTTTTTTAATTTGTGACATGGCATAATGAGCAAAGGTTTGTTTAGTTTGCTGAGATAGAAATAGATCAAGGGTTAACTGCTGCATTATCGGATGTTGATATAAAATACAGTCTGGTGCAGAAGCCAATACTTCTAAAATATTCGGATTATTTTTTAGTAATAACTCGACAAAGCGTCCTAATTCATAATAGACAATATCATTGGTTTCATTACTAATTTGCGGAATATACTCCAGTCCATAAAATTTATCTTTAGGTAAATAAAACACCCCTTTGATATCCGTATCCGATGTTTCGGTAGCTAATCCGAATGAACGACTACCACTAATTACTTCAAACAAAATAAGATTTTGCGCTTTTAAATCATCAATTGTCATTAAGTCTCCCTCAACGCTATTTTAAAGTCATTAATGTTTGCCTAAAAAATTGATCTAATTTATCTGCATTAAAATGTTGTTCGCAGATAGATTGAACTTGTTCAGAGATATCAATCATTGATTGTTCAATAAACAATAAGATTTCTGGCGCAATGGTAATCGGCGCTGATTCCACCATGGTTGCTTTTAATGTAATAATATCATTAATTTGCTGGCGCAAACTGTCCGGTAACAACGTTAATAACGGAATGATTGACATGGGCGCAATTTGCCGTTTTTCTAGGCACCATTTAGCACACAATAGTGGTCTTAGCACATAAAACAGTTTTTTTATGCCAATCTGCTGCCCATCACGGTTTTGTAAGGCACTTTTGGCAATACCTGAATAGTGATAAATATTACCACGCGCATTAAAAAAGTGGGCACACAGTTGCCACAGTTGTCCCGCAATGACTTCATTTTGTTGATAAATAATTGGAGATTGTAGCCATTCAAATGGCGTGGTGTTGGACTTACGTATTAACTGTAACGTCTTTTTCAGATCCCAACCTTGTAAATCCAATTCATCATCTACAGGAAAAGTTAAATGTGATGAAGGATTATCAATAGCTAAATACTTATCCAACGGATGAACGTAAATAAAACGCACATCATAATCACTATTTGGCGAGGGAAATCCCCACGCCCGACTACCCGACTCACAAGCGTATAAAATATGGATATGATATTGTTGTTCTAATTCAGTAATTTTCTGTTTTATTCGCCGTTCCATTTTAACTATTCCTTAATTTTGACACACTTTATTCATTATCATTGATAATCAATTAATTAACCATGACTATTTATGATAAAAAGCTTCAAATCTGAAATCATTTTAACCAAAAACGGGCTGTAACTTTTTTAGCATTAAAGTGTTGTATTTAAAATAAAATCCACTCTAGCCATCAAACCATAATTTTTGATCTTAATAGAAAGTATATGCGACAATATCGAGGACAAGGAGAATTTTTTTATGATGATGGACACATCCTTTTCAATAGAACAATGTGTAAAATACCACGCACAAGATGTTGATTATGTTTCTCAACGAGAAATCACATTAACACAAGATCAAGCGCTGAATATTGAAAAAAGAATGATTAATCGTAATCATGCAATTGCTCCTTTTTATTTCCCATATGGTGCATATGCCATTTCATCTGTTTTAGATGAATATGGTCTACAAGGACTTTATTATATGCCTGGCTCTTTAGAAGAAGCGGTAAAAGAGATTGAAGATAAAAAAGGACAAGTTAGTGAAAATAATTAATTTAGTAATTATCGTTTTATTTAATTTTATCGGTGCCTATCTAAGTTACCAATGGTGTTATTCAATAATTATAAGAAAACATCATCGTTTACCACCAGAATTATATTATTTGATATGTTATGGTTTGTGTTATTTCTGTTTTATTCTGATTTCTATCTTTCTTTTAAATAAAATAAAACGACCGATGACTTTAGTGATTTTCGGCGTGCCTATAGGTCTTATCATTACCGTAATGTCACCAATTTTCTTCATATTAATTATGGAAGATGATTATAAATCGATTTTTAATCTAGAGTTTATTATGGGGATATTAGGTATCACATCAATGATAACCCTTAATTTTATAATCTATCCGGCAATTTTATTATGCTGTCATTATTCTATTGGTGGGATACAAAAAATATTAAGTAAGATTGTGTTGAAGCAATAATTAATTGTCCGAACTAGCCAAAAAATCCCCCAACAATTTAATACTGTATAACTCCTTAAATTGGATTGTGATATTGAATTATCTACTGTTATTTTAGGCGTTATTATAATAAAGATTAGTAGAATTATAATCGAAACTAAAATGCTAAATGATTTTAATTGCAGTTTACGATGAACCTATCAGGCAAACTTAAAATAGTTATCATAGGTATGTCCCAGACTAATTTACTACTGCTAAGTATAAGAAAAATATGCTATATTATTTTTAAGTGATTTTACATGACGGTAAGATGGATATAAAACTAATCAAGCATGACAAACACTATATTGATGGGACGGATGATCTCTACAGTTTAATGCAACGTGTATTATTGCGTGATAATCAGTTCGACAAAGAAAAAGAACATTTTTGTATGATTGGCATAAATTAAGCTGGTTACATCCTGTATATCGAACTGATTGCGCTTGGCAGTTATAAATCGCCCGACGTTGAGCCGGTGAATGTAATTCGTGTTGCGATAATGAAAAACGCCTCACGGAGGGTATTAGTTTACAACCCTTCATCAGGATCGCTGACGCCGTTCGAGGCGGATAAAGATATCACCGATAGATTAATTCAAGTCGGCCGCATTTTAAATATCGACCTAATCGACCACCTAATCATCACCCCAAAAACCTATATCAGCTTCCGAAGTACTAAGCTTATGGATGAGTTAGAACAAAGCCTAAAATACGTCCCGACTTATCAAGTGATTGATATGATCCGTAAGGAAGAAAAAAGATCGCTAAAGAGAAGTTGGCGGTTGAAAAGGATAAGACAAAAACAGCTCAACAAAAAGCAAAAGCGGAAAAGGAACCTCGTGAAAAACTAGAACTGGCAACAGCAATAGCTTTACGTGGCAAAGGTGTATCAATCGAAGATATCGCGAAAATTCTGGATATATCTGAAAGAAAAGTTAATCAAATATAGGGGAAAGAGAGCTAATTAAAGTTCTTGAGCTCTCTATTTATGAGACTTAATTATTATTCTTCGCCATAATAATAATTTTTATCACCTTTTCTAATAAATATTTGTTTTTTGGGAGCTAAAACTCGTGAGCACCATCCAGATACTTTCTGTCTTGTACAACCAACTGAATCGGCAATTTCTACAGCTGTCATTGCTTCATCTGGTTTTAAAGTAGCTATTAAGCCTAAAATTTTAACCTCTACTTCCGCGAAATTACCTTGAGCAATTTCAAACGATTGATGAACAATTTCGTCTAATACACTGTCATCTGCAAAACATCGCTTTACTTTTGCTTTAGCTACTTCTTGTTCTTCATATATAGTATTACATTTCGGACATTTATAACTTTTTAGTTTTGAACTGGTAAAATAGCTATCATAGTTTGCTAAAACTGTATCATAAACGAATCTTTTTGCCGTATATTCATCTTTATTTTCTGCATATTTGATATTAAGGTCTAAACAGATATCAAAATCAAAAGCATATAAATTATAATTACCTCCATATTTTGAAGAACGTCCTTCTTCTAATAAGTGAATTAAAAAATTTTCTTTAAAAACATTAAAATATTCTTTTCTATTAGGTTCAATTAACATGTGACTTGCTGGTCTAGACGGATTTTTTTCCTTTTCTTTAATTGCTCTTACAATAAGTTCATTCCATAAATCGTTATAAAATCCAGGTATTAATCTTCTTTTAAGAGCACCTTCATATTGTTTCTGATATGTTCTCCTAGCTGAACGTATACCATAATTAATTTCACTCAGTCCTATTTTACAATCATTATTTTCTGCTTGTTTCCATGCATTTTGGAGAATCAATCCTACAGTTCTTGTAACCCCAATTGATTCTCTAGCTATACGAGCTATAATTTCACTCCTATTACCTTTTAGAAGACTATCAAATTTAATTTCCGGTATATAAGAATCTAATCTTTTTTGAATTAAAAGAGGCAAGATTTCTTCCAATTTTTTTAATGCTACAGATAGTCCACCTAAACGTTCAACATGTTCATTAAGATCAAGTGGAACAGGGAAAATATCTCGCCCAATAATAATTTTATCACCGAAATCAAATCTATCTGTTATTACACCTATTTTTATAAATAAATTAGTTTTTGAACCAAGAAAACTTTTTAAGAGTTTCGAAAACTTGGCTTGATACTCTGAATTTAAATCTGAAAATTCATCAAGAAATAAATATGTTAGATCTATTTTAGATTTTCTTAAAATATCATTAATTTTATTCAAAAATTCTTGAACATTAACACCTCTAGTTTGAGTATAAGTTTTACTATGCTCATTCAACGTGCTCTGGTCTGCCTTACCAGAAAAATTTAGTTTTTTTAAAGATAGGTTTGCTTCAACTGAATTTTTGTCAGATGTTGCACTTTTAGAGGTAATATTTTCATCTCTTGAGCGTGACAACAAATTTCCATTTATAAGCATTTTTTCAATATACTCAAGGTCATCTAATGCTCGATTATCCTTTTTGAAAACTAAAAGTTTTTTTTCGTCATAAAAAGATTCAAGTTGTCTTTTTAAAGAATCGATAATTTGCCTTACAAAATGAACTTCAAACAATTCAATATTGTCAACATCAAATAAATCACTGCAGCTACTAAGGTCAATGTATATAGGTAAAATTTTTCTTTCTAATAAATTAGAATTACTTTTGAGTGATTTTAAACATTCGTAATATCCTTTTAAAAGAGCTGTAGTTTTTCCTGTCCCTCTCCTACCAGATATATAGCTATCTTGTTTTTGAAGAATACTAGCAGTGGTATTAAAAATATCTACATAATAATCACTTAACTCTGCCAACTCATTCACTTTATCAAGAGATAAATAATCAGCTCTTAACAATGAATCAAATGCTTCTTTAATTTTATTTTTGACCTTCTGCTCCATTTTTTAACCTCGATATAAATTAACCAAAGACAGTCATGAATGTCACTACAATATATAGTACTAACCTCAATAATTTATTTAATATTATACGAAAATGGCTAATGAATGAATTAAATTAACTTAAACTATGTAGATTTATTTTTGCGCAGTCATAACGGCATCAATATCTTTGTATGCCGTTGGGATTTCATCAATCACCTTGGGCTTATCACTCACTACACAATGTGAACAGGAGCAGAAATTGTATTCATTGACCAGTCCTTGTAAAATACAGTTTTTTGCGATTTAGAGAACCAAAAAACAGAAGAGTAATGATGCCGACAGGCTGAAAAAATATTTGGCGAAATTTGGGCTGAGTTGGGATGAAATTAAACAGGTATAACTAAATGAATAGCATTAGAGAACTTTTTTTTGC
Source organism: Gilliamella sp. B3172 (assembly GCF_026536465.1). NCBI lineage: Bacteria > Pseudomonadati > Pseudomonadota > Gammaproteobacteria > Orbales > Orbaceae > Gilliamella > Gilliamella sp. B3172. The sequence continues at coordinate 56,350 of NZ_JAFNOA010000007.1, forward strand.
TATGGCCGAATACCAAGGAAATACATTTTATTCTGATGTCATTTCATTCTGGTCAAATAAGCAAAATTATCATCGTTATTTACAACATATTGCGGAAAACATCATCGAACCTGAGGATGCACTTTATATTACTGATGCTGCTAATTGGGAACTTTATGCTCTATCCCGTGTATTAGATATATTAACATGCTCCTTACAACACTCTTCTCATCACCCGCATATTTCATTGGATGAGTATATAGCCTTTGCCCAAAGTATTGGCTTAAGCTGTGAGCAACCTAAAGAGTTTCATCCATTTTTTTATGAAATTATGGATGTCAAAGTGGGAACGGATCCTTTTTTGTTACACGCTGTGCATTACCCAGCTTTATTTTTAGGTAACTTATTAATCAATCGAGGTGGTGCAACGATCACCTTACCCTATGAGCAGTATCCGATTCAAGAGATAAAAACAGCACCGATCTATTGGGCCTATACCAGAAACAATCGTGAAGCCCATGATTTATCACATGGATGGGGACATAACTCTCAATGGCGTACCAGCTTTCGATTTGATTTTAGAACTGAAAAAGGGCTTTTTTATAATATCATAGGCAAGGATAGTCTAAACCATCCAGATCAACAATTATTAACCAAATTACATGAAGATAATATTTCGTTAGATGAAGCCATTGATCTTGTTCGTTATCGGCAATTGCTTTATATCCATAAAAAAGATGAATTATGGCCCTATGACTATCGACTTTTTGAACCACATACCAAAATATTGGTATAGTGTTGTTTAATATATATAGTACTTCACAACCCCATAAACTTGGTATAGAATTCACCCGCTTTCCTGAATAGTGCTGCTGCAGGAAAACAGTAATTATCTTCTCAATTTGAGGAGACGCTTTTTTATTGTTTTCTAGGTGGCTATTATGTCTACATTTTCCCGTTTACAAAAACGTTTGTCCCGTCTTGGGATTGAAAGTCATTTTAATAATGATATTTATACTTTAAATAAACAAAATACATCTGCTCAGATTTTGTTACCGAGTCCATTGCCATTAGAGCAAAAAGCAGTAGAACAGCTTCTGAACTTTGCATCAGTGAACGTTCCTAATAGTTTAGGAAAAGTTTGCATGGCTCGTGCTACTCCTGATTTTCATCCAGGTGCGGTTGCGCCTGTTGGTAGTATTGTTGCAACTACTCAGGATTTAATTATCCCGGCAGCAATTGGTACCGATATTAATTGCGGTATGCGGCTTTTTACTACCGGTTTAAGCTTTGATCAGGTGTGTGAACAAAAATCGACAATTATTGCGCAATTAAAACGTGTGTTATTGCAAGATTAACGCGATGTACCTGTTACTCCGCAATCTTTTCAAGCATTATTCGATCAAGGTCTTGAAGCATGCTTATCGGCGTTACCGCAGCAAGGTTTGTGGAATTCAGTTAATTATGAACGGTTACAGGTAGAGCTTAGTAAAATATCGGGTCATCATTTAATTAAGGCTGATAGTCAGTATGCGCCTGAAGCCTTTTTTGAAAAGCGCGATATTATTCGCCCAGCGAGTTTAGGTACAGTCGGATCTGGCAACCATTTTGTCGAGTTACAAATTATTGATGATATTATCGATCGGCATTTAGCTTATCAATTAGGTCTTGAAAAAAATAGTGTCGTCGTCATGATTCACACTGGATCGCGTGATGTCGGTTTTTACATTGGTCAGCGTTGGCAAGATAAAACAAAAGCTTTATGGCCGAATAATGAAAAGCAACCAAAATCAGGATTGTTTGGTTTAACAGATAATCACGCGCAAGCCTATTTACACGCTATGGGCGTTGCTGCGCGTTATGCTTGGATTAATCGAATTGTGATTACCGAATTGATACGTAAATCACTTGCAACTATTTTTCATCAAGATAATAGTCAACTTGTGGTCGATATTTCGCACAATATCATTTTGCCTGAACAAGAGATGAATATTCATCGTAAAGGGGCAACGCCTGCTTATGCTGGTCAGATAGCTTTAATCCCAGGTTCGATGGGTGATCACTCTTATGTGGCAGTAGGAAAGGGTAATGCAGATTGGTTATGGTCTTGTTCACACGGTGCAGGTCGTGCAGAAAGACGACAAGCTATGCGTAGCAAAAAAGTCGAATATGATAAGGTTAATTTGCAATGGCAATGTATTACCTTAAAAGAAGAACGGCTACGTGAAGAGGCGCCTACAGCCTATAAACCGATCATACCTGTAATTGAAGCACAACAAAACGCCGGTTTGATTCAAACAGTGGTTAAACTTAAACCGTGGATTACGTTTAAGGTGTAATTTTTATACAACAACCGCATTAATTTGGCTTGATGCGGTTTTAAAAAATACTTTGTTTGCACAAGCATCGGCTAAATCAGCAAAAATACTCACAACAACTTGTTTATAGCAAACAATACCAAGCTAATAGTTGTTGCTTATTAAAATTAAATTCTGTAAAAATCATTGAGAAGCCTATACCCTTATTCAGTTTAAGGCTTCCAACATTCAACGGTGGAAACCTTACCAAAATTAGATAATGTTATAGCTTAAAAGGGATTTTCTGCGTTGGTAAACTTTATTTTATATTTATCAACTCACTACCCAAATAGTATCAATACCCAGCCGCTAAACCATCTCCTCTCGGGTCGGTTGCGCCCATTAGTAGATGATGATTGGTATCGATAAGAATGGCACCGGCATGACCCATGGTATCCGAGTAATCATCAACAATTTGCACATCATATCCACGTAATTTGAGGGAATGAATCACATCGTTAGGTATGCGTCCCTCCACTTTAAGATTATTGGATGATGCACCCCATGTGCGGCCATGTAACCATCTTGGTGCATTAATGGCATCTTGAGGTGTCATGCCAAAATCAACAATTCGTGTCACAATTGCCGCTTGCGTTTGTGGTTGTCCTTCTCCGCCCATGGTGCCATAAACCAGATAAGGTTTATTATCTTTTAAAAGCATGGCTGGATTTAACGTATGAAAGGTGCGTTTATTTGGCTCTAAACGATTAATATGGTTAGGATCTAACGAGAAAAAACTACCACGATTTTGCAATAAAATTCCTGTATCTTTAGCAACAATGCCAGAACCAAAATCATGATAAATACTTTGAATAATAGATACCGCATTTCCTTCTGCATCAACAACACCAAACCAAACAGTATCACCTTTAGGATCTAATGGTTTTATTTCTACACGAGCCTTTTGCATATCAATCTGTTTTGCTTGTTGCTGACCATGTTGGGTAGATAATAAGAGATCAAGCGGAATCTCATTAAAATCAGGATCGGTAAGGTATTTATCTCGATCAGCAAATGCTTGTTTTGTTGCTTCAATAATTAAATGGTAATAATCAACACTACCTTCACCCAAGGATTTTATATCAAAATTATTGAGTATATTTAGAATCTCTAACGATGCCATACCTTGTGTATTGGGTGGTAGATTATAGGCGGTATATTCTCGATAATTAACATGGATCGGGGCTACCCATGTAGCACGATGCTTAGCAAAATCATCTAAAGTTAACACACCACCATGGCTTTGCAGATCGTTGACAATATTTTTAGCAATATCACCCTGATAAAATTCCTTAGCGCCTTTATTTGCTATGGTTTTTAATGTGTTAGCTAAATCGGGTTGTTTAAGGATTTCGCCGATTTGGTAAGCTTGTCCATCGTTTTTTAAGAATACTTTTTTAAACTCCGAAAAACGCTGTAACTCCCGAAACTCTTTGTCTTTTGGATCAATATTGATTGTTGTCCAATAATTTAAGCTAGGTGAAACCGAAAATCCATGTTCGGCATAATCAATTGCTGATGCGAATAACGTGCGCCACGGTAGTGCATTTTTCATATTTTTAGATGCATATTGGTACGCCTCATTCCAACCGGAAACAACCCCAGGAACGGTATTGGCTGCCAAATAGCCACGTGAGGGAATTTTATGGAAACCTTGATTTTTATAATAGTCTATCGTGGCTAAACTACCAGAACGACCACTAGCATTTAGCCCTTTTAGTTCTTTGGTTTTAGCGTTGTAGATTAACCAAAAGTTATCGCCACCAATGGTATTCATTTGAGGATAAACAACAGCAAGCGTTGAGGCTACGGCAATCGCTGCATCAACCGCATTGCCTCCTTTGCGTAATATATCAATTCCAGCTTGAGTCGCTAAATAATTGGGGGACGTTACCATGACATTGGTAGTTATCGGGTTAAGACAACGGGAAGGGGTATCACAGTACTTCCCTATATTGGATAGAGGTATATCAGCAGCGCCAGATAAATGACTAATAAGCAATAAACTTATTAATATTGGGTATCTTTTCCTCATTTTAGAAGTTCCTCAATTGTTAACTGTAACATTTTGAGGAATGCATTTTCTATGCCAATAATAAACTATTTAAATTTTGCAGCTAAAATGATTATGACCAAACGATAATACCGATCTGAATTGCCTTATAATGCTAGCGGTGTCCCACGATACTTCAAATCCGGCTGTTTAATCCACTGCTGAGCATCAATAATCGCCAGCTCTCGGGCATTTTGTTGTTTGGTGACATCAAGCACGTGATTGGCGGCATTGGCGGCGAGTTCAAAGGCGGTTAATTGGGATTGTCCATTGACTAAATGGGCAGTAAACAGACTGCAAATTAAATCACCCACGCCCAATGGACGGTGGGGAAAATCATATAATGGTCGTGCCAGATGATAGCTTTGCGATGGTGTGGCTAAAATCATTTCAAATAATTCAGTCGTTTTACCGGCATGTAGCAGATTTTTAACCAATATGGCTTGAATCGGCTTATTTTGCAGTGTTTTTATTGCGTTAAGCACATCGTTAAACGTTTTGATTTCCAGATTCGATAATATCTGTAACTCCAATAAATTTGGTGTGATATAGTCAGCGTATTTGATTGCTTGCTTAGTGAAGAAATCAATAATATTTTGTGGCAAGGAACTGCCTTTATTGATGTCGCCCCCCATAACCGGATCGCAAACATAAATCGCATCAGAATTATAAAATTTAATCTTTTTTACGGCCTCAAGGATTTCTTCGCCTTGTTCGGCAAGTCCAATATAGCCCGAAATAATGGCATCAATGGATGACAATACACCAATTTTTTCTAAACTATTGACGATTCGAGTGATTTGCTGAGCGCCCAGCACAATGCCGTCATAATGTGGATAAACCGTATTACTCGATAACTGAACGGTGTGAATTGGCATCACTTCGACACCTTGCAATTGCATCGCCAGCGTCGCCACTTTATTACCGGCATAACCATAAACAACATTGGACTGAATTGATAAAACAGTTTTCATATATAGGCCTTATTATTCATCATAATAACGATATTTGCTTAACAAGTAGATGCAGATAATGGATATCAGTGCTAAACCGCAATAAAACAAGGCTAATGGTAACCAGAACGTATTGTAAGTATAGATAATGTATCCCCCTATCATGGGAATAAGACTACCAAAAATCGCGGCGCATCCTTGGTAACTCATTGAGAGCCCAGTATAACGAATTCTTGCTGGAAAAATTCGGCTTAAATATCCGGCTATCACACCATAAAAACCGCTATAACAAATCACATTTAACGAAATACCAATAATAAAACTGGTTTTCGTACCTGAATTTATAATCGGGAATAACAAAAATACTGATGCCATCGCTAATATTGCCGAACAAATCAAAAAGCGAGTTGCCGAGAATTTTTCTGACCAATAAGAGATGAAAGGTTGGGCAACAAAATGGACAAGCGCAATCCAAAATAGAGCATCGACAATTACACCTTTTTCAACACCTAGTGCGATAGTGGTATAACCAATCATTAAGGTATTTGAAAAAATACCACTAAATGATAACACATTGGCACCTATGGCTAAAACTAGTAATGGGGTTGCCTTTTTAAATACATCAATAATGGGAGCGGATTCTTGTTTTAAGTCTGCTTGTTTTTTGCTTGATTCAATAAAAACCGGCGATTCGGTTAAGGTGACACGAGCAATAACCCCAATAATTAACAAAATAAAACTGGCTAAAAAAGGAATACGCCAATATCCACTATCGATAAGTTCAGCAACTGGTAACCGAATAATATAAGAGAAAACCAATAGTGCTAAAATATTGCCGGCAGGGCTTCCCCACTGAGCAAATGACGAAAAGAAGTTTTTCAACCCTTTCGGCGCATGCTCATTTGTCATCAACACGGCACCTCCCCACTCACCACCAACGGCAACACCTTGTAAAATACGTAGTGCGACCAATAAAATTGGCGATATCACACCAGCTTGTTGGTAAGAGGGCAATAAACCAACACACGTTGTTGCTACGCCCATTAGCACTAACGTAATAATTAACGACTTTTTACGCCCTAAGCGATCACCGATATGACCAAAAAGCACTGCACCTAAAGGACGTGACAAAAAACCTACTGCAAAAGTAGCAAACGCACCTAAAATTTGCACAAACTCGTTATCTGAAGGGAAAAAAAGCTGACCAAAAATCAATACCGATGCCAACGCATAGATATAAAAATCATACCACTCAATGGTGGTACCGATAAAAGCGGCGAAAGCGACTTTTTTAGCCGATGAATTTGACATAAGCAACCTTGGTTTAACCAATATTTTATGTAAGTGATAACGATGAAACTAGCATAAAATGAGTGATTTCACAATTTGTTATCTGAAAAGGTGGGGTAAAGATTATATGAAAATAGAAGAAAATTTTTAGATAGTCTTAACTTATCAAATAATAAAAACTTAGAAAGTTATAAGAATTATATTTTTAATAAATTAAAGTTTAATTCAATGAATTGTATATTATTCATAGACTATTTCTTTATTATATAAAATGGCAATTAGCAATCTTTTGTATTATAAATGCCCTCCAATATGGCCTATACAAATTACTTTTCCTTTAGTTTCAATGTTACTTAATCCAAAATAAATTCTATTTTGGTAATGAAAAGAATCACCTTTATTGTTACATGTATTAATTTTTAAATGATATTCGCAAAATATTTTTTTTTCTTCATTTTGACTATCTATTTTAAACATAAAATTAAATCTGTTATCTTTATTGGCTCCTTGCGCTGTGCACTCAAAACCTGCTGTCGCACCAATAATATCTAAGTCATTACTATTATTATTAGAATTTTTAATTAATGGCGCACACTGTTGAAGAGCAGACAATGCCCTAACAAAAGGAGCAGAAAAATAAGTAATATCTTTTCCTTTAATACTTCTAATTGATTCGAAACAATTTTCGCTAAAATATACATCACTAAAAATATAGTTGGCACGTCGGATAAAACTATCATTAGTTAAAGGATATTTAGAAAGAATCTCGCAATCAAAATTATATATCTCAGTTATAGAATGACATTGTTTTTCGATATTGGGCCAAAATATATAATCTTCTAAACAATATGCAGTGTAATAAATACTTCCTTTTTCAAAACTATTATTAGAGATATTTTGAACCATTTGATCAGTAGTATAGCTTGAAATATTACTTCCAATTGTTTGATTATAAAATAAAGACATCAATGCTGCGGTATCCGGAGAATAATTATAAACTGCACCCAATACACTATTATCATGGCCACAAATAAAATCTATACTAAAAGATAACTTTCTAAATTCATTATTAACTTTTTCTTTTAATTCAATTAATGTGTTACTTAATGTTTCAAAATCAGAATAAGTTAATAATTTTTTTATATCAACAGAATAAATTGATAAACATACTTCACTCTTCATTTTCTTTTCCTGTCATAAGGATTTTGAGATCAACAATTTGTTGATCAAAGAATCCCCTTGGCCATTTAGCTAATTGAGCATTATCATCAAAAACTAGCTTTTCAATTAATGGTTGGCTATTTTTCTCCTTATGGATAAAATATGTTAACGTGGCGTTTTTAGGGTAATTTTTATCTAATTTGATTGCCACTCTTATACCATTTATTATGTGTTCACTATGAGTTTCCAAAATGATTTGTATTCCGGCTTTTGCTGCACGAGCTATTAATCTACCCAAATAACTTTGCCCACGAGGATGTAAGTGCGCTTCAGGATTCTCTATAATTACAAGCCCACCTTTAGTAGTACATAATAGTGCTGTTATAATACTTATAACATAGCTTAATCCAAATCCAACATGAATGGATCTATAAGTTATTCCTTCAGTAGTAAAATTAGTATAACTAATCAATGCTTCTTGTATATATTGTGAAGAAATATAAATATCTGGAGTAATTTCTTTCAACCATGCCTCAATATTTCTTATTATAACATTTGTATTTTCTTTAGGGTGTATTCGAGGGTCTTTAAAAGCTTCATGGTGATATGGAGCAGATTCTTCGCAGATTGGCTGAAGGGCAACACTATCCTCGTTTCTTTCTATATTTTCAAATGTTGTGCTGTTTGATAACAACGATAATACTTGTGCTGTATATTCCCCCTTAATACCTAACCAATATTTGGATATCCTAGATGAAGAAGAAGGGTAATTATTTCTAGGCCCTAACCGCTCGGCGATAATAAATTGGTAATTATTATTTATTTTTTCTTTAATATTCTTTAATTCTTTATTATCACTATTTTCCAAATATAAACATTCTTGATTATTATCACCTTTCCAGTTATAAAAATTATCACTTATTCCAATACCTATTTCTAATGATTCATCTTCATCAATGAAACGATTGAATACATCATTATAACTTCCTAGATTTACAAGTGCCCCATCAAATGAAAGCTTATGTACCTCATCTGATTGTAAAAACATTGCTATAGATTGAATAATTGCACTTTTTCCTGAAGAATTAATGCCACAAAAGATATTTAAATTTTTTAATTCTAAATCAATATTCTGATAACATTTAAAATTTTTTAATTTTATACTGCTTAGCATTTAGGAAATTCCTTTGTATAATCAAAAATAGGTTCTAGAGAAACATTAAGATTAGTTATATCATTTAACATATTTATAAAAAAATCGAATCTATATTTTATGGTAACATTTTTACCTGTAGAGTTTGTAATAGAATCGTTAAATCCCCTATTTTTCTCTTGATACACAAGTGAGATCCACGTCGCATATTTAGAAGAATTTGAATAAATTGCATCAAATAATTGATTATAAATTTTATCTTTATATTGTAAAACTAGTTCGATTTGATCTTGATTCAAAGATGAAAAAACAGCAACAATCACTTCAAATAGAGGTTTACTAATAGGTGGGCTTCTCAACGATGATTTTTCTTTTCTAAATGCATCACTTCCAAATAATTCTTGAGAAAGAAGTAAACCTTGATTAAATCTTCTTTTCAATATGCTATAAATTTCATCTGATTTTACAATTTTAGGTAATTCAGCATCTTCATTCAAGCTAGTAGATAACTCAAAAGTAAATTTATTCAAGAATTTCATGGTATTTGATAAGAATATATCAAGTTTATTTTCGTTATAGTTTTTATATCCAAAGATAATGAATGAAATAGCATCCAAACATAACTCCATATCTTTTTGTCGATCTATTCTTACTTTTCTTGAAGTGCTGAATGCAAATTCATCTTGAAGTGCTAAATACCGAATAAATCTAACACTATTTCCACTATTTAATGCCGATCTTATCTCTTGATCACTTAATTTTACTCCATAAGTATTGATACGATGAAATAATTCTACAATTATTTCATTATTAGTATTATCCATTTCTAATAAGTGCCCAGTAATTTGGTGTTCTCTAATTTTCCGTTGATCAATCCTTTCTAATTCACTAAACTTTTTATTATTTAAATAAGTTAATCGTTTAAGCCCTCGAAGGGTAATATCGCCTCTCATGAAATCATATATTGTAGTAATACGTTGTAAACCATCAATAATAACCCAATTTCCATTAGTTTGTTCAGCAAAATAAAATACAGGAAGAGGTAACCCCATGAGAATTGATTCAATAAGTTTTGACTTCCGTTCTAAAGGCCAGATTCTATCCTTACGTTGAAAATCCGGTTGTAAATCTATTTCGTTATAATTAATCCTATCAAAGAGTAAAGATACAGTTGGTGTTAAATGCCTTATTTTTGGCCCATTATCTTTACTTATTTCGACTTCGTCATAAATTCTATCAGATCCATTTTCCTCTTCAATTTCATTCGCCACACCAGTAAATATCTCGTCATCCATCAAATTATCTAATGATTTATATTGATTATCATAATCAATAAATTCTTTTACAGAATAACCAGTATTTAAACTAACTATTGAATTTTTTAATTCGTTGTCTAATTGACAAATTTTATTTAATGCTTGATTTAAATTTTGAACTTCAGAATCGCCAGGGTATTTTTTTAGTATTATATCAAGTGAGTCATAAAGTTTATCGATATTTTTCCTCAAAATTTTATGTATTCTTTTTATATCCAAATTTAAAGCGTTATCAATTTGCTTCTTTACTATTTTCAACTCAGATGAAGATAATTCTGAAATTTCTCCTAGGTTATGAACATCTTTTTCTCGTAATATTAAATGCTTTTTTCGTTCAAAATAAAAAAATTGAATGTAAGGTAAATTAGCAAATATTGTTTCAGGATTATGCCTATTTGAATTAGAACCGCCTAAAGCTTGTTCAACACTTGCAAACCCATTTCTTTTCAAACTGTTCCAAATGGCCTCCAGTTCATCAGTACTGCGAGGGATCACACGCGTAGATTCAGGGGTTTTAACGAAATACTTTTTTTTATCTATATCAACATCAACTAAAATGAGAATTCCCGTAGATTTATTTATTGCTCGTAAAGGAAGGCCTTTCAACCTCTTAATATCATTTAGAATTTCTTCAAAATTTTTCATAACTTTTAATCCATTTTAATATGAATGATGATATAGATTATATTCAATAAATTCAATTATTCATGATTTCATCTAAAAAATCATAAACACTTTTTGCAACACCTTTGGCAGCTAGAAAAGGAACACCATTACCTACAGTTTTAAACATATTTGTTAATGTCATATTTGGAGGTAAATAAAATTCCTTCGGCAAAGATTGAATAGCTAAAGCTTCGGCAACAGTTATCCTTCTTGGCTCCGTTGGGTGTATATGAACCTCATTATTACCATATGCAGCAGTTGGAGAGAACTTATAACGATGTAACCGTTTAAATGATTTTCTTTTATTATCACCCTCCAAAATCACTTTAAACTTATCTAGACCAGCTTTAGCATTAAAGGCATGTAACATATTTGGATGATTTGAGACATCATTTTTATTAAACCAATGTTTTATAGTTAATTCTTCTGGAGTACAACTACAACAATTAGCCTCTCCGATATCTGGCCATTTAAATGAAGAAATTTCTTGTTTAGAATAAATTACATACTTATCCCAATCAAAATCACTTATCGAATGATTTTGTAAAATTTTTTTTTGTATTCCAAATAATATAATTCTATCCCGGTTTTGAGGAACACCGTATTCTAAAGAGTTTATTAATTTTTCTGTTAAAGCATAACCATTATTTTCCAATTGTTTTTTTAACATATTGAAAAATTCACGGTGTTTAATGGTACGGTACAAACCTTTAACATTTTCAAAAATGAAAAAATTAGGTTTTAATTTACATATTAAATCAACATATGATTGAGATAACTTTCCATTTTCACCATTTTTTCCCCGATTTTTACCTCCTATAGAAAAATCAGGGCATGGGGGTCCACCAATAAAGCCTACTAAAGAATTTTTATTTAAACTTTTTTCATTATCTAAAATTAACTGAAGCTTTTGATATTCTTCTCCACTAAAACATTCTTCAATTGATCCAGAAAAGTAACCATATTTGGGGGGGGTAATCCCCATTTTGTTCCTAGCAAATTTGTAAGCGCTAAGAAAAGGTTCATAAAATTCGTTAACATAACAAACTTTAAAACCAGCTTTTTCAAAACCAAGATCTAAAAAACCACTACCAGAAAAAAAAGATAATATTGGTATTTTCTTTGTTTTATTCATAAATATCCTGTAATGTTACTTTTATCAGAAATCGTTTTAAGCACTATTTTAGCATGTAATTCCAATAATTATGTTTAATAATATTTAATATAATATTAAACTTACAGGCTACTTCGCAACCTGATCGCAAATTAATAGTGAATAACTACCACATTTTCAGTGATTTTACAGATAACATGCATTAAGGATGCAATGTTTTACTTTTAACAACCAAAATTATTAAATACCATTATTTTAAATTAGTTCTATTTAAGCGCTATTAATGGAATGTATTTTTTTCACATTCATATACTAAATAACAACTACTAATAAACAAAAATTTTTTAAATCCTACGAATTATTATAAAGCTTAATAAATCGATATGTTTAATTTTATAATATTAATTATTAATCCAATCCCTAAACACTTCCCTAAAATAACATTGACAAACAGATCATGTAATTAATTTTCCTTCGAGGAAAATGCTAACTTAAAATCTGTTCTGCTAATTGATCAATAGCTGATAGATTTTTTATAAGATATTGATAGGACAGTTCATCAAATCCCCCATAAGCTTGTGATGCAACTAGTTGTTTACTGGTCGGTTCTTTACTTGGATTATTGATATTTATGCAATTTTCAATATTAGTTAATTGCCAGAAACCATCATTTCTCAAACACCAAAAAGGCATATTAGGATATTAATGCCTACACTGAAGACCAAAACGTATCAAGAGATTAAGCAACAGTTCCTCAACCTCAATCTTATAATTAAATAAACGCGTATGATCATGTTTATATTTTGATAATACATACAAAATAGGCACATGTTGTGCTCGTTGTTCGCCTTTTTTCCAAATGATGATATCAATGATTTTATGTTGTAATTGTTTGATACCCATTATTTTCATTAACCTAATGTAAAAATCGGGACATTATTACAAATATAGGAATATTTTTGTGATCTAGCTCACAAAAATTTGAAACACACTGAAAAAATAATTTTATTATAGAAAAAATGAGAGTATTTACTTCCAAATCGTATTTGATAAAAAGCCAGCAATCGCTGGCTTTATTTTTTTGGATACTAAATTAGATTACAAATTTTTTTAATTGCATACTCGTTCTTACAGAACGTTTATATAACGTGTCGAAAAATTATTATTTCTTGAAAAAACATATTTATAAATTTTTCAATTCCTACATTCCTCAGTTATTGCTTATTCCTCAATCTCTATTACAGGATATTCTAAACCATTGTAATGCATATAAAATGTTTTATTAGGTAAGGCAATTTCTCGCGCAAGACATTCGCCATAATCATCTACCACAGCTATTTCATTTACATTTTTTTCAAAAACAATTAGGTCGACATAACCATTAGTCATACAAGTTCCTAATATTATATTACGATCATAGATACGAATGTCATGTGCGCACCTTTGATCATTCTCACCTGAAAGTTCAAACATGGGGAGATTATTAACAACGGGTTTTAATTTATCATTTTGTTTAACGTAGAGATTAATATATTCTCCGCTATAAGGAGAGGAAGTTGATCTGATTCTATATTGAATACGTACACCAAAAGCCAAAGTTTCAGGATTAAGTTGATAACTATCTTTATCAATTTCAAAACCAATTAATTCTTTGGCATCACTTTCAAGTGCATTAGGTTGCCAACTATTAGCAATGACTTGTCCTGATTGATTATCAATTAATAAAACATCAAGGTCATAGGTGTCAACTATACCGCCTTTTTGTAGTAAGGGTAAAACAACAATAGATTTGCTTTTATCTGCTTGCCAAACATCGCAAATTGCCATTTTGCTATCACGAGAATGGTGTCGCTCATTGAGCAATATATCAATCCACTTTTCACAATCTGCATGACTAACAACAGGTAAACATAGTAGTGTTAATAACAACGAATTTTTTAAACCAATCATTTGATTATACCTTTCAAGCCTTTTCTGTTGGAATTGCGATGAGGATTATAATTTATATTTTATTAACATGGTTATTTTTTATTCTAATATGAAGGTTATTTTAAATTTCAGGTCAATAAACAACTTTTTTAACTACAATTACAACCGGCAATGAATTAATTATTCAAGTGGGCAAACATCTCGTGAAGGACTGTATTATGTACACTGCCAAACAAGAATTAAACAAAAAACTGTCGTTTATTGCGTATAAAGCAAGGAAAACAAACTAACGAGAAGAAAGTTATGACAAAAACTCAATATATGATAATACTGAAAGATATTCTTAATAGGCACACGCAAGATGCGATTGCGAAGATTAATCGTATTAAACAGATTCTGCCCGAAAAAGCTAGATCGGTTGAGGTTGGTATTCATCCCACCCAAGATGAGGAAGGTATATTTTCTATTATGATTCACCTTATCGGACCAGATCTATACGTACTTAATAAAGTGATAGAACATTATCGTGAACTGTTTGGCATAAAATTCATTGATGCTAAATTACAACCGGAAGTGCCTTTATTTGATCCTTATCAAACTCCATTTTCAGTTAATGATCTAATTGTTGAAGTAAGCATTGACTGGCTTAAGCGGATATGGAATTTGTCAGGGGGGCTAGGCATACCTGCGTATGCATTTGGAGAAGAATGCTCTAAATTTGAGGGATTTATCCCCCTAGGTGAGTAAATAAAAATCCAAAGATAAATAGGTTTCAGGGGAAAATATATTGGTATAGTAAGTCATATATTACCTATCCTACTTTAAGATAGTATTTATTAAAAATAGTGTTTATATATTATTTTAGCACTTTACTCGCTCATATATTTGTTTGGCAAGTCGTTTAATCACTTCTTTTAATTCTACGTCACCCATAACCTTATTACATACTTCTTCATTACCACTCAATCGTTCAAAAAGTAAGTTAGAAGTTTTGTTAATAAAAATTCCGTAAAAATTTCCCATATAATGGCAGTTTAGTGGCAGCATTAACTGCCACTGTTATTAATTTTCTCTTCTGTGCAAAAACAAGCAATTTTATGTTCATTATAATTAATCAGCTTTGGTTGCTGAGATGCACAACGTGAAAATGCCCAACGACAGCGAGCATGAAAAGCACAACCTAAAGGCGGGTTCAAAGGGCTTGGTAATTCCCCTTCTAACTTTATTCTATCACGCCTAAGATCGGGATTTAATCTTGGTGTTGCGGATAAAAGTGCCTGCGTGTATGGGTGTTGAGGATGACGATAGATTTCATCTTTTCTCCCTTGTTCAACACAACGCCCCAAATACATTACCATTACTTCATCAGCAATATGCTCAACGACTGAAAGGTCATGAGAAATAAATATATAAGATAACCCAAGATCTTGTTGCAAATCCATCATCAAATTAAGTACTTGTGCTCGCACAGAAACATCCAATGCTGAAACCGGTTCATCAGCAACCACCACTTCGGGATCAAGCATTAAACCTCTTGCGATAGCAATACGCTGGCGTTGTCCACCCGAAAACATATGAGGATAACGATTATAAAACTCTTCTTTTAACCCAACTTTTTGCATCATTGATAGTACTTTTGCTTTACGGTCACTTGCCGTTAAATCAGTATTGATAATGAGAGGTTCTTCTAATATCGAGCCGATTTTTTTTCGTGGGTTTAATGATGAATAGGGGTTTTGGAAAACGATTTGTATTTTTTGACGACGTAATTTTTGCGCTTGAGGATCATCATTTAATAGGTTCTGATTTTTAAAATATATTTCACCGGATGTCGGTTTTTCAATCATTGTTAATAATCGGGCTAATGAAGATTTACCACACCCTGATTCGCCAACAATCGCAAGGGTTTTGCCTTTACCTAATGTAAAAGAGACACCATCAACCGCTTTGACTTGTTTTTTTTCCGAAAAGAAACCGGTTTTTACCGAATAATATTTTGTCAAGTTTCTGGCATCAAGCAGTAATTCACTATTTTCCATATTATTGTTGTTCATATTGAGGTGTCCCTTCGCGCGATAATGGATAATGACATTTGACTTTCCTGGTTTTGGAATAGCTGATTAATGTAGGCTCCTCGGTATTACAACGCTCAGTTGCATAAGGACAACGAGGATTAAGTAAGCAGCCCACTGGTCTATCGTATTTACCCGGTACAACACCAGATAACGATTCTAACCGTTCTTTATCTTGAGTAAACTCAGGAAGTGATCGTAATAATGCTTGAGTATAAGGATGTAACGGCGTTTTAAAGATAATTTCAGCATCGCCAATCTCCACAACTTGCCCGGCATACATCACAATAATTTTTTGTGCTGCTTCAGAAACTAACGCTAAATCATGGGTAATAAGAACTAATGCCATGTTATTTTTGCGTTGTAACTCAAGCAATAACTCAATAATTTGCCCTTGAATGGTAACATCTAATGCGGTTGTCGGCTCATCAGCAATTAAGAGTTTAGGATTGCACGCAATTGCGATTGCGATCATGACCCGTTGACTCATCCCACCTGACAACTGGTGTGGATAAACACTTAAACGATTTTCAGCATCTGGAATACCCACTAATTTAAGCAATTCAATCGCCCTTGCTTTAAGTGCTTTTTTACTGCCACCTTGGTGAATTTTTAATGTTTCAATAATTTGGTAACCTATAGTGAAACAAGGATTCAAGCTAGTCATTGGATCTTGAAAGATCATCGCCACATCTGCACCTACAATCTTACGACGCATTTTGCTTGTAAGCTGTTGAAGGTTTTTAGTATCAAAATGTAATGCTTCGGCAGTAACTTTGCCGGGAAAATCAATTAATCCCATTATTGCCAGCGAACTAACTGATTTACCTGAGCCAGATTCTCCAACTATACCAACTACTTGTCCTTGTTCGACGTCATAACTAATATGATCTACGGCTTTGAATCCGTTAAATTCAACTGATAATTCTTTTACTTCTAATAGTGCCATGACTGTATCTCCATTACTGCTTCAATTTAGGATCAAGTGCGTCACGCAAACCATCTCCCATTAAGTTGAAAGCTAACACTGTCATTAAAATAATTAAGCCAGGAAAGGTAACAACCCACCATGCAGACTGTGCAAATTGCAATACGTCAGCAAGCATAGTTCCCCATTCAGGTGTTGGCGGTTGTGCGCCCATACCTAAAAATCCTAAGGCGGCCATATCTAAAATTGCATTTGAAAATCCTAACGAGGCTTGAACAATCAGTGGCGCTAAACAATTTGGCAAAATATTTATAAACATCTGCCGTAAGGCTCCGGCACCGGCAACTCGGGAAGCAATCACATAATCTTTATTAATTTCAGCAAGCGTCGCGCCTCGAGTTAAACGAACATAGTGTGGTAATGCAACAAAAGCTAAAGCGATAGAGGCGTTAGTAATAGATGGGCCGAAAATTGCAACCAAAACCAGTGCAAGCAGTAAACTCGGTAAAGCAAGCATAATATCAACAGCTCGCATAATGATGTTATCGACGAAGCCACCAACATAACCAGCAATCAAACCCAGAGTAATGCCCAAAATAAGTGAGATGATGACAACCAAACAACCGACCAATAAGGATAGACGAGCACCATAAATAAGACGAGATAAAATATCTCTACCTACATCATCGGTTCCCAAAATAAATTGCCAACTGCCATCTTTCATCCAGACAGGAGGAGCTAATAATGCTTCTCTAAATTGTTCAGAAGGAGAATGTGGCGCAATAAAATTAGCAAAAACAGCTAGCAATACAACGATAACAATAAAAACTAAACCAACAACAGCCCCTTTATTTTTTGAAAAATAGAACCAAAACTCTCGTAAGGGCGTTAAGGGTTTAGGTGCAACCAAACTAGCATCCGGCTGTGTATTGGTTTTTTCAGCAATATCCTGTTTATTCATCTGTATACATACTCTTATTTATGTCTAATACGTGGATTGATAACGCCATACAACATATCAACTAATAAATTCACTAAAATGATCATACCCGCAACGATTAACACGCCACTTTGCACGACAGGGTAATCTCGGCGTTGTAGCGCTTCAATAAGCCAACGTCCAATTCCAGGCCATGAGAAAACCGTTTCGGTCAATATAGCTCCAGCTAGCATTGAACCAACTTGTAAACCGATAACAGTAATCACTGGAATCATCGCATTGCGTAACGCATGAACAAGGATAATACGAATTCGGCTAACGCCTTTAGCACGTGCTGTTCGGATGTAATCTTCACTCAATACTTCTAACATTGAAGAACGGGTCATACGGACAATGACCGCTAATGGAATAGTACCTAACACAATAGCCGGTAAAATTAAATGAGTTACAGCATCAATAAAATCTTCTGTTTCACCCCACAAGAAAGTATCAATTAGCATAAATCCAGTTAAAGGATTACTTTCATCCAAAAATAGCATATCACTGACACGTCCGGACACTGGGGTTAAGTTTAAATGTACAGAGACTAACATTATTAGCATCATTCCCCACCAAAAAATTGGCATGGAATAACCGGTTAGAGACAGGCCTATCGCTGTATGATCAAATATTGAACCACGTTTCACAGCAGCAAGAACACCGATTGGAATGCCAAAACTGACAGCAAACAACATTGCGCAAAATCCTAACTCAAACGTTGCTTTAAATCGGGGTACAAATTCGTCCCATACTGGTATTTGGCTTTTAAAAGAGATTCCAAAATCGCCATGAAACATATTGATAATATATTGAAAATATTGATGATAAAGTGGTTTATCTAAACCCAGTTGAGTCATCAATTCAGCATGGCGTTCTGGGGATAAGCCTCGCTCTCCAGCAAGCACTGTAATAGGATCCCCTGGGATAAGATGGACAAAAATAAAAGTAAGCAGTGTGATACAAATAAACGTCGTAATCAGTATACCTAACCGCTTTAAAATAAATTGGAACATATAGTTGCTCTTAAATATTGCTTCTAACGTATTGTTTATATGATAGATAATTTTTTATAAAAATAATATTTACTATTTCAACCCTAAAAAAGCTAATGCCGCAATTAACCACAAAAAAGTGGTTAATTGCATTGATGCTATTTTTCAAGAGTAACTTGGTTAAAATTATGTAATGCTAAAGGATCCATGATGTAGCCTTTAAGCTCTTTACGTAATGGCATATAAACCATAGAATGAGCAATCATTAGCGCAGGCGCTTGATCACGCATTTCAACTTGCGCTTGTTTGTATAACTTGACCCTTTTTTCATGATCAGGCTCAATGCGAGCTTGTTGTAATAAATCATCAAATGGCTTATAGCACCAATGTGAATAATTTTGACCTGATTTAACCGCATCACAACTCATCAAAACAGAATAAAAATTATCCGGATCACCATTATCTCCAGACCAACCCATTAACACCGCATCATGTTCACCGTCACGAATACGGGATAAATACTCTCCCCATTCATAACTAACAATTTTAGCGGTTACACCAATCTTAGCCCAATCTTCTTGAATCATTTCAGCCATACGGCGCGCATTTGGATTATATGGACGTTGTACTGGCATTGCCCATAAAGTGATAGTAAATCCGTTTTCTAGCCCAGCTGATTTTAATAATTCTTTTGCTTGTGCTGGATCATAAGGGTAATCTTTTACTTCATCGTTATAACCCCACATTGAAGGAGGAATAAAGTTTTTAGCCGGTTCAGCGGCACCTTGAAAAACAGCCTTAATAATCGCATCTTTATTCACTGCCATATTTAATGCTTGTCGAACTTTTAAATTATCAAGTGGTGGCTTATCCATATTGTAGGCTAAATAGCCAATGTTAACCCCAGCCATTTCTTTCACTACAATATTATTGTCTGATTTCATTCGTTCAACATCGGCCACATTTGGAAATGGCATAGCATGACACTCTCCTTTTTGCAATTTTGCATAACGAATTGCAGCATCTGGTGTAATTGAAAAAACTAAACGATCAAGTTTAGCTTTTGGACCAAAATATTCTGGATTAGCTTTATAAAGGATTTTTGAATCTTTTTGATATTGAACAAAAGTGAATGGCCCTGTACCAACAGGAACTAAATCCACCTTTTCGGGGGTGCCATTTTTAAGCATAGCATCGGCATATTCAGCAGATAAAATTGAAGCAAATGACATCGCTAAATCAGCTAAAAAAGGCGCTTCCGGTTGATTTAATTCAAATACAATTGTATATTCATCAACCTTTTTAATCTCTTTAATTAAATCTGTTAACCCCATACTATCAAAGTATACGTATTGCCCACCAGAAACTTTGTTATAAGGATGATTTTTATCTTTTTGTCGCATAAATGTGAAAATAACATCATCAGCATTTAAATTTCGTGTTGGTTTAAATTCTTTAGTGTTATGCCATTTCACATCATCACGTAAATGAAAGGTATAAGTTAAACCATCTTGGCTAATATCCCAGGATTTAGCTAAAGAAGGTTCAATTTCGGTCGTACCTAATTTAAACTCGACCAAACGGTTATAAACAGGTACAGCGCTAGCATCCATTGAAATTCCACTTGTCACTAACTGTGGATTGAATGTTTCAGGTGAAGCCTCAGCACAATAGACTAGTGTTTGGGCAGCATGAAGCTGTGCACTAGCAAGCATCGTCAGCAACCCAACACCTAACAAAAATTTACGCTTATATTTCCTTAAATTATTCATGATAATTACTCCAATTATTGAATTGTAAATCTATTTTTATATTACTTAAACAAAGTTAAAGACGTTGTATTACTAATATCTTTTAAATAAAGCCTGTATAAATAGTCTGAATTTTGATTTTCAGAACATTTTATTTTATTAGAATCTTTTTTCATCAAATCTTGCACAGCAATAGTGCAAATTGCATTATGATTAAAAGTCCAATATCACATTGAAATTTATAATAATATTCCATTTTTAATTGAAAAATGTTCAACACAAGCTATAAGTGATGTGTAACAAACAAATTCTGCAAAAATAGTGCCATTTTTCAAGCAAAATCATGCTAAACAAAAATATAAAAAACAACTAATCAACACATTTTCTTGATATGTTTAACTTATCTATGTCGCTCGACTGATTAGATGATTTTTCGCTTACTGTTTGATTTTTATTGAATGTATTATAATTAGTGCAGATAAAATAATCATCAAAATTATAATTTTAAATAATTTTTATAATAAACTACCAAAAATAAGATATAGATCACATTTTTCGCATCTCAGTTTGAAAACATAGTCAGTTTTCCTTTTACTTCTTTTTAGCTTTTAACAGTGAGTATCCGGTTTATCACGTTATGCTTTTGTATCCCTCGGAATACCTAAAATTATTATTGATAGCCCAATGAGTATTATCCATGCTTTGGTGACTTGTTGTATTACAGTAGTGGTAACATTTATTTTGACATGATTTATGAAATTTTTTGCTCTAACGTTATTTCGCAAGTGTAGGTTTTATGAAGCGCTTGTTGCTGTCCCCATACTTATCGCAGATTGATTTAGCTATTTATAAATGACTGGTAAGGATAATATAACTATGCCAAACGGCAAAAGAACGATAAGTTGGTTTACAGCATTTGGTGACAGAATCAACCGTCACCTTTAAACTGCAATCAAACTAAATTCAGAAAAGGGGGCTAATTTAATACATCATAAGATTTCATGAGTGTTGCATAACGATCTCCTAATAATGCCATTGAAGATCTGTGTAATAAATCTTCTTCTACTATTTCATCAAATAATGGAAGCTTTCTTGTTGCACAGCAGTCAGTGAGAACAAAGTTATCAAACCCAAGCTCAAAGGCCCTTATAACTGTTGCCGTCACACACATATGACTGGCAAAACCCATTATAACTAATTGCTTTTTACCCGTAAGTTGCAATAAATCATAGAGATCAGTTTTATAGAATGAGTTAGGTATTGTTTTGACAATTATATTTTCACCTTTTCTTGGCTCCAGCTCTTTGATAATGTTGATATCGTTACTGGTACTATTGAATAATTTAGCTTTATCATTACTAACGTGTATAACATGAAAAATATTAACTTTTTTGTTTCTGGCAAAATCAAGAACACTTTTAGCTTTCAAGACAGCGTCTCTCCCTCGCTCTTTTAGATCGAGTTCTCTCTCAAAATATTGATTTTGCATATCTATTAGTAATAAATTACAATTATTCCAATCGATTTGTTTATTTTCAACGCCTGATATCTGTAATAATGTTTTAATCATCTTTTTCTCCTGTTTTAATCATAGTACTACAGCAAAATTGGATGGGAACCATATAAATTGCATATAGGATATTCATAATTGTAGGGAGTAGTATGAATTGGGACGATCTAAGGTATTTGGTTGCAATTATCGACAATAAAACAGCCTCAGCAGCAGCTAAAAAAATGGGCGTTAACTATGTAACTGTTTGTAGAAAAATAGAGAGATTAGAACGCTCGTTGAAAAAAAAATTAATTTTTTTTAAGGACAATAGCTACTATCCAACCAATGAAGGACAAGCTTTATATGAAAAGGCTGTAGAAATCAGTTTATCGTTGATGGATATGGAAGAAGAATCAACGGCAGGTAGTCATTTAAAACAAACCCTTACTTTATCATCAAGCGCTTCTATTGCTGAAAATATATTAATACCAGGCCTAAAACCAATATTAAATAAATACCCTCAAGTAAAAATTAATTTCTTAATAAGTACTAACATTGAAAGTCTCCATAAAAGAGAGTGTGATATAGCAATAAGGTACATTAATACGGATAGAGATTATGAGGGGGATTTATTACGTAATATTAACTACCATTTATGTTGTTCTAAGCAGTATTTGGAAAATGAAATATTGTGTGACAAAAAGATAAAGACATTGCTTTACAATTTTGATTTAAAAGACCTTCCTGAAAACCATTATATAATTGATAAATATGGTAGAAAGTCAATATTATTCGAATCCAATACGCTGAACTCTATTTATGTCGCTATTAAAAATGATTTTGGAGTAAGCCTACTACCAGACTATTTAATTGATGATTCTCTACATATTATCCAAAAAAATGTTTTACAGAAAAAAATAATTATCTGTTTTCCAAAAAGGATACAAGATATTACTGCCGGTAGAATAATTATAGATGAAATAAAAAAAATCTTTTCCGATAATCAGCAATTCACTTAAAAATTAATGACAATTACTGAGGATACTTCCTAATATCGAAACAACATTACCTGCTTTTGCCCGTACTATTTAGCATAATTTCAGTAAAACTTTGTTGATAGGTAAAATAAAAAAACACCCCAAAAGTTTCAGACACAAAAAAACCAGCTTTCGCTGGTGTTCTTTTAGAATTGGTGCCCGGACGCGGAATCGAACCACGGACACGGGGATTTTCAATCCCCTGCTCTACCGACTGAGCTATCCGGGCAACAATGGATGCACATTAAACACGATCTGTGATAATTCGTCAATTCTTTTTGTGATATATTTTAAAAAAAATAAACTGTTTGGTTGAAAAATAACTGATTGGGTTTATATTACTACAAATATTCTGACTGTATCATGTTGTTTCTAGGTAATGACTAATGCGATTTTTAGCCTATTTTATTCTTTTTCTTATTATATTTTATTTTTATTGCGAAATTAGTTTATTTAAACTGGTGATTTCTTTAATCGGTGTATGGCCAACCCTAATTTTTGTGATTGCTAAATTCATTCTTTGTTCTCAATTCGCTAAAAAACAAATTATAAAAAATGATCGATTTATGCAACAGGATGAGACGAATCTAAAGGGTATGAAACTGGAGAGTTTAAAAATTGAAACACTTTCAAATATTTTAACAACAGTTGGGGTTTGTCTTGTCACCCTTCCTGGTTTTGTAAGTGATATATTTGGGGGGGATTTTATTGATTCCCTACGTTAAAAGGTATATAACCAAATCAATTTTAGAAAAAGTATTTAGTAAAACGGTTGTTGTTTCATCAAAAACAACAACCGTTAATCAGTTTGATGAATATATTGAAGGTGAATTTAGTCGTAAAGATGATGAATAAATAATCAATCGGTTATTTTTTTGGAATCTTTCTCTTGAAGAATATAAAAATATCCCCATGTAAAGCACACTATATTTTAAAATCATTAAATTATGATTTATTGTTAATAATCATTTGTTTACAAATTAGTGCTAGGAGATAACTAATGAAAATTCGTCCATTGCATGATCGTGTGATCATTAAACGCAAAGAAGTAGAATCAAAATCAGCTGGCGGTATTGTTTTAACGGGTTCAGCTGCGGGTAAATCAACACGTGGTGAAGTTTTAGCTGTTGGTAATGGTCGCATTTTAGAAAATGGTCAAGTTCAACCATTAGACGTTAAAGTTGGCGATATCGTTATTTTCAATGAAGGATATGGCGTTAAAACAGAAAAAATTGATAATGAAGAAGTGCTTATCTTATCTGAAAGCGATATTTTAGCCATTGTTGAAGCGTAATTGGCAAATAATTTTATTTATATACAGAATTTAGGAGAAATACAAAATGGCAGCTAAAGATGTAAAATTTGGTAATGACGCTCGCATTAAAATGCTAAAAGGCGTTAATGTATTAGCTGATGCAGTTAAAGTAACATTAGGTCCAAAAGGACGTAATGTCGTTTTAGATAAATCATTTGGTGCACCAACCATTACTAAAGACGGTGTGTCTGTTGCTCGTGAAATCGAATTAGAAGATAAATTCGAAAACATGGGTGCACAAATGGTTAAAGAAGTGGCTTCAAAAGCAAACGATGCCGCTGGTGACGGTACAACTACCGCAACAGTACTTGCACAAGCAATTGTTAACGAAGGTTTAAAAGCGGTTGCGGCTGGCATGAATCCAATGGATTTAAAACGTGGTATCGATAAAGCAGTTGTTGCAGCGGTTGAAGAGCTTAAAAAATTATCTTCACCTTGTGCAGACTCTAAAGCGATTGCTCAAGTAGGTACAATCTCTGCTAACTCAGATGAAACTGTTGGTACTTTAATTGCACAAGCAATGGAAAAAGTGGGTAAAGAAGGTGTTATCACTGTTGAAGACGGCACAGGTTTACAAGACGAACTTGATGTAGTTGAAGGTATGCAGTTCGATCGTGGTTATTTATCACCATACTTCATCAATAAACCAGAAACCGCAACAGTTGAATTAGATAGCCCATATATCTTATTAGTTGATAAAAAAATCTCTAATATCCGTGAATTATTACCGGTATTAGAAGCGGTTGCTAAAGCAGGTAAATCACTATTAATCATTGCTGAAGATGTTGAAGGCGAAGCATTAGCAACACTAGTTGTTAATACTATGCGTGGTATTGTTAAAGTTGCCGCAGTTAAAGCACCTGGCTTTGGTGATCGTCGTAAAGCTATGTTACAAGACATCGCTATTTTAACAGCCGGTACTGTAATTTCAGAAGAAATCGGTTTAGAGCTTGAAAAAGCTACTTTAGAAGATCTAGGTCAAGCTAAACGTGTTGTTATCAATAAAGACAATACCACTATCATTGATGGTGTTGGTGAAGAGTCTTTAATCAGTGCACGTGTTGAACAAATTCGTAAACAAATCGAAGAATCAACTTCTGATTACGATAAAGAAAAACTTCAAGAACGTGTAGCTAAATTAGCGGGTGGTGTTGCAGTAATTAAAGTTGGTGCAGCAACTGAAGTTGAAATGAAAGAGAAAAAAGCACGTGTTGAAGATGCATTACATGCAACTCGTGCAGCTGTTGAAGAAGGTGTGGTTGCCGGTGGTGGTGTTGCGTTAGTTCGTGCTGCATCTGCAATTTTAGACCTTAAAGGTGCAAACGAAGATCAAAACGTTGGTATTAAAGTTGCCCTTCGTGCAATGGAAGCGCCATTACGTCAAATCGTAACTAACTGTGGTGAAGAAGCATCTGTTGTGGTTAACGCAGTTAAAGGTGGCAAAGGTAACTATGGTTACAATGCTTCAACTGAAGAGTACGGCGATATGATCGCAATGGGTATCTTAGATCCAACTAAAGTAACTCGTAGCGCATTACAATATGCGGCATCTGTTGCTGGTCTTATGATCACAACTGAATGTATGGTTACTGATCTACCTAAAGATGATAAAGCTGATTTAGGTGCTGCTGCAGGTATGGGCGGCATGGGTGGAATGGGCGGAATGATGTAATTCCTCTCATCTACATACGAAAAGCATTAACTCGAATCACCCGCAAAGTGCGGGTGATTTTTTTTTGGTTATTTTTTAATTGATTTAAAGGTGTAAAACAAATTTTTTCGCTTGATGCGGATCTAATTTTGATAGAAAAAACAGCTACAACCCCACACCCAATGCCCTCACGATATCTTACCGAGATAACCTATCAAGCAGATGAATTTTATAATTTATAATAATTATATTGTCAAAAAGAGAGGTTGATTAGATAATAACGCGCTGAAAAGATGAGACTTATCTTTTTCAAGTAATGGAATTAATTATCCTGTTTTTAAATAAAAGGATAGATTTTAAAAAGGAAAAAAACAATGAGCGTAGCTTCAAAGAAAAAAATAGCCACCCCTGAACAAAGAGATTATTCTGCAAGACAACGTGAAAAAAATACTAAAGCAGAAAACCCGCAAGCAAATATTAAGGACAATACCTTTTTTAATGTCATTTTTTCAGATAGCCTCTCTTTAGAGCAAAAAGTAGAAGAAGTCACCCGCATATTAGCTTTCACTGACAACAAAGAAAATGATCGTGCCAAAATTCAAGAATTTGATGCGTTTAAGGAATACTTACAATCTATCTCAGAAGAGATGTCAAAACAGCGTATCGAAATGACCGATACAGAAGTGTTTGCTGAATTACAACGTGTTTATTCTGATTTTAATGATGATCTTAATGATTTTATTGAAAAAATAAAACCGCTTACCGAAATCACTGATGCACTTTATAACTTGCGCCAAAATGGTGAAACGCGTAATGCATTAGCAAAAATTAAAGCTGATCAACAATGGGATGCAGAAAAAGAGGCGCAACAAGCGCAATTAAACAACGAAATTCATGACAATCAAATACAAATCAAAAAACTTGAAGCTGACAATATTGAACTTGAAAAAGAGAGATCGTTCTTCGGGCTAGGTCAAACCAAACCGGCAGCAAAAGCGAAAATCACCGCTAATGAACAAACAATAGCATTTTTAAAACAAGCTATCGAAAACAAGCGTAAGCAAATTGGCGAGATCGTAGCTGAAGTCAAACAGAATCATCAGCAGCGCACGCAATCAATTGATGTTGAAAAGCTTAAAGAATTACTGAATTTAACTTCCGATCAACACACCTTACGCCAAGCCGATATGGTTCAATCAGCACTAAAATTTGTCAATCAAGGCAAAGAGCGTTTTGGTGCTATCCGCAATCATCTGGAAAAAATGGTCAAGCAAATTGAGGGATTAAGTGATAATAATGGCAATATGATCCAAATCTACGCCATTATGAACGAAGCGACCAAACAAGTTGAAAAAGTTCACCGTGAACGCAGAGCAGAGCTTGAAAACAAAGACGTCGGCGACAATTTACTTGAGTCAATGAAACTCGATGAAGCAAGACGTAATTTAGATGAACATATTGATACCGTTTCAACAGCAACCGTTGATACCATGCAAACTTATGGTGAATTAACCACTGAAGCAATCAAAATACGTAATATGCAAGCGGCAACCAAAAAGCAAGTTGAAAGCGCAAGAGCAATGCACTCTCGCGGTATTGCATCGGTTGCATCACAACTGAGTGTCGTGGTCACAGCGGTTAACTCAGCGGCGATCAATGAAGCACAATCCATGGCAGGCAATACCCTCGCTGAAATGACACGTGTAACTAATGATATTGCGAAAAATGAAGCAATCCGCATCGCAACTGGCCGTGATGAAATTAATAATGATTTAGAAGCCATGTTACAAAACTTAGCAGAATTTGGTGATACCCAACGTGAAGCGACTGAAATCACCCGTTCAGCACTTGAAACAATGCGTGCTAATTTGGAAGAAATCGAAAAAATGTCTAAAGATGTTCAAGAAGACACCCGTGACTTTATTGCAGTAACCGGTGACGTTTTATCAGAAAAAACCGAAACCAAAAAAGAGAGCACGGGTACAACTTCGCCCTTTAAACTATAATAAAGGAATTATCAATGTATTTAGTTAGAGGACGCGAATATTTAGCGCAATATCCCAATTTTGCTTTAGTGGGAAGGGAGCATGATTTAGAAAGAATATCATCGATTCTTATACGAAAAACTTCAAACTCACTATTATTAACGGGTCCAGCAGGTGTAGGCGTTTCGGCGCTTACCCTTGGCTTACAAGCGGCAAAAAATAATCCGGACACACCATTTGACTTAATTGTCAAAAAACTGTTTTGGTTAAATAGTGATGCACTTTTTGCCAGTGGTGATAGCGCAAAAATTAATAACGAGTTTCAACGAATTTTAAAAAAATTAATGCAAACGCCGGAATCGGTTTTAATCATAACCGACACGGCTAATTTTCTTGAAGCCGCACACAACACCGGCAACTCGCACTTTATCAACGCATTAAATAATGCGGATAAATCAGATAATTTCCAAGTTATCTTAGAAGTGCGTGATGATAAATTAAGCAGTGTTTTAAAAGCCAGCACCAATATGTCTGAGCTTTACACCCTTTATGATGTCAAAGAGCCAGCTGGAGATGATTTAAATGCAATTGTTAGTGTTGTTGCACAAGAGTTATCAGAGCACCATAAAATCGCTGTGGATGAAGAAGCCGTCATCGAGGCGATCCATTTAACAAGTAAATATCGTGACAGTTTAGGTTTAGGTGGCGCACAACCACAACGAGCAATTTCATTACTCGATCGTGCTTTTGCCAGCTACCGCCAATTGACCCATAAACAGCACCCTAAAATTACGGAATTAATGGAAAAAATCAGCCGTAGTTCTAATGAATCAGAAAAGCAAGAGCTACAAAAGCAACTTGACCAGTGGCAACAAGATTGGCAAGAACTTAAATCAGAGATTAGCAAAACTTACCAATATCAACGTGATGCTGAAACAATGCGCTTTAAGTTGCAAGATGAGATCACTCAGTTAGAACAAGAAGAAGAGAATAACAAAAATTCAGAATCTTCTGCTATAAAAACCTTTGCCCAGTTAACTTCTGGTGGATTTGATTCACCCGCAGTGACCAAATTAAAAGAAAAAATTCGACAAATCGATGCCGAAATTGAACAAAATAACCAACAACATAAAAAACTGGTCACATTAGCTAACAAAGATTTACAGCTTAAGCGCCAGCAAGTGATCAGTGAATTTAGTAAAATTTCGGGTATTTCGGCCAATAAACTCGATGAAAATGAAATCGAAAACTTAATTCATCTTGAAGATCACCTATTATCACGCATCTTTGGGCAAGATAATATCGTTAAGCATGTCGCCAATTCGGTAAAAGTTGCGAAAGTGGATGCACTTGAAGAGTCGGGTCCAGCCATGTCTTACTTATTCCTAGGTCCGTCCGGTGTAGGTAAAACCGAAATGGCCAAAGCGCTTGCGCTCTATGTATACGGAGACGAAAAATCATTAATACGTTTTGACATGTCTGAATATATGGAAAAACATGCCGTTGCCAAATTGATCGGTGCACCGCCAGGTTATGAAGGCTTTGAAGCAGGCGGAATTTTAACCAATTCAGTTAGAGCAAAACCTGTTGGTATTTATCTTTTCGATGAAATCGAAAAAGCACATCCGGATGTATTTAATATCTTTTTACAGATCTTATCGGATGGAAGATTAACCGACAACGTTGGTCGAACCGTTGATTTTTCCGATATCATGATCATCATGACATCTAACATCGGACAATCTTACTATTTAGATCCGGAACTGTCCGATGAAGTAGCTTGTCAATTGGCAACAAATGAACTCAATAATACTTACCGTTCAGAATTGCTTAACCGCTTTAACGGACGAGAAAATATTCTTCACTTTAAACGCTTGCCGATGCAAATTATCGAAAAAATTATTCGCCGTGAAATCGATAAATTGAATCAAGCTTATCAGCCACGAGGCTATAGCGTTGAAATGCAAGATGCTTGTATCAGCGCATTTTGTCATGAACACTATGACATTATTCGTGGTGCACGAGGTTTACCGGGTTATATTAAAGCCAATATAAGACCATTTATTGTGAATCATATTTTACAAAACCCTCATGATCAGGGCGTATTTAAAGCGATTTATAATCAACAGACGCATAGTTTTGATATCGAATTTAGCAAAAACTAATACGGTATTTTACTTTGGGCAAATAGGTTGATTTATTGCTAAATCATACTTAAGCAAAGGGGGCTATATGCCCCTTTTTTATTTCCTTATCCGCCCCGCATCCTTTAAATAAAAGATTAATCATCAATTTGGCTTTTAAACAAAGCGATCAAATCTTGACAAGAAGTTTCAGAAAATACCCACGTTTTAGTATAAAACACGAATCTTTGCTTTTTTTGAGGTACTTAACAATAGAATCACTGCAAAATCCAATCGTCCCGACAAAACAAGCAATGTATGATTTGGTTTGTGGTTTAATGGATAAATGTTTGACAAGAAGTTTCAGAAAATACCCATGTTTATGTATAAAACACGAATCTATGCTTTTTTGAGATACTTAACAATAGAATCACTGCAAAATCCAATCGTCCCGACAAAACAAGCAATGTATGATTTAGTTTGTAGTTCAATCGATAAATATTTAACAAGAAGTTTCAGAAAACACCTATGTTTTAGTATAAAACTCGAATCTATGCTTTTTTGAGATACTTAACAACATGATCACTGCAAAATCCAATCGTCCCGACAAAACAAGCAATGTATGATTTGTGTTTGTAGTTCAATCGATAAATATTTGACAAGAAGTTTCAGAAAACACCTATGTTTTAGTATAAAACTCGAATCTATGCTTTTTTGAGATACTTAACAACATGATCACTGCAAAATCCAATCGTCCCGACAAAACAAGCAATGTATGATTTAGTTTATAGTTAAAGCGATAAATGTTTTGACAAGAAGTTTCAGAAAATACCAACGTTTTAGTATAAAACACTAATCTTTGCTTTTTTTGAGGTACTTAACAATAGAATCACTGCAAAATCCAATCGTCCCGACAAAACAAGCAATGTATGATTTAGTTTGTAGTTCAATCGATAAATATTTGACAAGAAGTTTCAGAAAACACCTATGTTTTAGTATAAAACACTAATCTTTGCTTTTTTGAAATACTTAACAATAGGATCACTGCAAAATCCAACCGTCCCGACAAAACAAGCAATGTATGATTTGGTTTGTCGTTTAATCGATTAACGTTTGACAAGAAGTTTCAGAAAATACCTATGTTTTAGTATAAAAATAGTAACGGCAGATAATAATCTGCCGTCAATAAAAAACCGTCACGTAGACGGTTTTTCTCATTAGGATAGATGCTGATAAAGCGTTATCACACCAATTAAGATAAGGACTATTCCGCCGATTAGCTCAGCTTTTTTTCCAATAAAACAACCGATTTTTCGACCTAACAATAAGCCAATTGTCACCATAATACAGGTCGCCAGACCAATCATTCCAGCGGCAAGATAGATATTAACACTGGCAAGCGCTAATCCAACCCCCACGGCAAAGGCATCAATACTGGTTGAGATAGCGGTAAAAATAAGCATTAAAAAAGATTTTTTTGACGATTGGGTGACTGACTCATCACAATTTTCATCATCTTCCTTAAAACTATTATAAATCATGCTAATACCTAAAAATAACATGACGGCAAAAACGACCCAATGATCCCACTTTTCAATATATTGCAGAGCAATATAACCGATTAACCAACCCAATAAGGGGGTAATGGCTTCAATGACACCAAATAATAGTCCAACTTTTAATGCGCCAATAAAAGGCGTTGATTGGTAAGATGTGCCACGACATACCGCTACGGCAAATGCATCTGTAGACATGGCTAACGCCAATAACAAAATAGCCCAGAAACTCATGACATATACTCTGCTTCAAATGATATATTTTATATTTAATTTTTATTGTTTAATCAAAACTATTTTTTGGTTACTGAAAATAGGTAATTCGCCACTTTCGCATCCCCTTTTGTTCGGTAGAGTTCTGCGGTTTTTATTACGCTATCTCGACGGCTTGCATCGTATTTAAACAGTTGCTGAAACATTGAGTCAGCCGTTTTTGTATCGCCATTTTGAATCGCACAATATCCATATTGCTCATAGACATCCGCTTTCCAATTGTGCCGGTCGAAATCAAGCCCTTGCTGAAACTGTTGCTTAGCTTCTTGATAGCGATTACGGCCACATAAAAACGATCCATAATGAACATGATATAAGCCATTACCCGGTTGCATTAAGGTAATGCGTTTATAAATCATCTCCGCTTCGTTATATTCACCAACATGCTGATCAAACATTGCCATAGCTAGCATGACCTGCGGATTATTCGGCGAGTATTGTGCGGCTAATTTCAGATTATAATGTGCGGCTTTGACGTTATCTTCTGATTCATCGGCTTTGGCCAAATACCCCAAGCCTAAACGCATTCGGGCTAGCGCCGCTTTTTCAGGATCAAACTCTTCACCATTTGTGTTTTGACAACCCGCTAATAGCATGACCATTAAGCAACTTAATATCGGCACTATTTTTTTCATGTTCAATTCCTTATATTCTGCTTTGTTATGCCGTTTGTTGAGCAAGATTTTGCTTTTTATAAAGCGTTCTTTTCGTGCGATCAACAACTTCACCGGCTAACTGACCACACGCTGCATCAATATCATCACCACGTGTTTTACGGACAATAACGGTAAAACCATAGCCCATTAACGTTTTCATAAAACGGTCGATGCGGGTATTGGAACAACGGGAATAAGGCGCACCGGGGAACGGATTCCATGGGATTAAATTAATTTTACTCGGCACATTTTTTAGGAACTTAGCCAGTTCATGCGCATGCTCAACACTGTCATTAATTTGGTTAAGTAACACATACTCTATGGTGACCTTGCCATGGTTGGCATTGGAAGTCGCCAGATAGCGTAAGATAGAATCTCGCAGCATCGCCATATTATATTTTTGGTTGATTGGCATAATTTCGCTACGGATAGCATCATTAGGCGCATGCAGGGAAATGGCTAATGCCACATCAATCATACCAGCTAATTTATCTAAAGCCGGAACAACGCCGGACGTAGAAAGCGTGACTCGACGTTTTGATAAACCATAGCCAAAATCATCAAGCATGATCTCCATTGCTGGTGCCACATTCGATAAATTCAGTAACGGTTCGCCCATACCCATCATCACCACATTAGTAATCGGACGATCGGCCAATTTACCGGTTACTCCAATAGCATTTGACGCTCGCCAAACTTGGCCAATAATTTCAGAAACGGTTAAATTACGGTTAAAACCTTGCTGAGCGGTCGAGCAGAATTTACACTCTAACGCACAACCCACTTGTGATGAAACGCACAGTGTCGCTCTATCACGCTCAGGGATATATACGGATTCAATCATTTGGTTATTACCAACATCAAGCGCCCATTTAATGGTGCCGTCAGATGATCGTTGCTCCATTGCAATAGTTGGCGCTTTAATTTCTGCCAGCGTTTTTAACTGTTCACGTAATTTTTTATTGATATCGGTCATTTGATCAAAATCATCAATACCAAAATGATAGATCCATTTCATCACTTGGTCAGCTCTAAATGGTTTTTCTCCTAACGAGATAAAAAACTCACGCAATTGCTGCCGGGTAAAATTGAGCAAATTGATTTTTTCAGGCGTTGGATTGAGATCAAGGGTTTTGGTTGTGTCTGAACAATTTACAGACGTATTAGATGTTGCAGTTATTAACATAAGGCCTCGTTTTTACACATTATGGCTATTTCAAATTTCAGGGAAAGGATTATACTGTTTTTCACCTATTGTGGCTAATAGAATATAATGGATAATATAAAATGATTAAGAAGGCAAGAGTTATAAAAATAATTTTTACTTCACTTTCAACATTAACCCCACTTTTATACACAACTTTCACTATGGCACAAACAATACCACTAAACAAACTTATCGGTCAGTTCGATGAAAAACAAGACAGTAATTTTGTTGCTTTAGATTCAACAATCTTACCGGTTAATAAAAAAGGCATGTATCTACAAAAGGAGCCGACAGAGCAACTGATTAAAGCTTATAACGATTTTAAGGCAGCACATCCCGATATTCCATTTATTGTAGTTAGCGCAACACGCAATTACACCTATCAAAATGGCATTTGGCAACGTAAATGGGATGCGCTGGCAAAAAAGATAAATGATCCACAAAAAATTGCTCAAGAGATTTTGAAATTCTCTTCCATGCCCGGCACATCAAGACACCATTGGGGTACCGATATTGATATCACCAGTGTTTCATCAGACTATTTTAAAAATGATAAAAAAGGCATCATTTTATATAAATGGTTACAAGATAATTTAGCTAAATATGGATTTTGTCAGGCATTTAATGAAGGGCGTAAAGGTGGCTATCAACCCGAAGAGTGGCACTGGTCTTATAAACCGATTGCCAGCCAATATATTGCACAATATAAAGCGACATTAGAAACCAATCCGCAATCTATAATGCAATCGCTCAATTTTATCGGTCATGACAAAATTGAATTACAACGGCTCATTAAAGAGTATGTGCTAACAGTTAATCAAGACTGCTATTAGTGTTTACGCCAGTAAGGTAATTTAATTGTCACCACTAACCCACCACCATCACGATTATTTGCTTGAATAGTGCCGTTATGCATAATAACGGTCTTTCTGGCAATGGCAAGCCCCAGCCCATAACCTTTACCTAACTGAGCAGATTGAATACGAACAAACGGTTCAAAGATACTCGATAGTTTACTGGATTCAACGCCGGGCCCCCGATCTTTCACTTCAATTTGTAAGCACTTACCTGACTCTTTTAACGTCACTTCAACCGCTTGCCCGGGTTTGGAAAAACGAATCGCATTACGGATGATATTTTCAACTGCCCGACGGATCTGTTCTGAATTACCTTTCACAATTGAATGAGAAATAGGCGATAAATTAAAATAGACATTAATCAATTGATGATTGGCTTCGTAATTCGCATCGCTTATCACAACGCCAAGTAACTCTTTAAGATCAAAATATTCATCGGTACGATTATTCATCTCAGCACGAGAGTAGTTTAGGATTTCACCAATAAGCTGATCTAATCGTTCTGATTCTAACTCAATACGGGCTAATGCGGTGTCAATATTTTGTTTATTTTGCTGGGCTAGTCCAATGGCTAATTGCAAGCGAGCTAATGGCGTTCTAAGTTCATGTGACACATCATGCAATAGGGCTTGACGATCTGAAATTAAGATGTTGAGCTGCTCAACCATCATATCAAAATCTTTACCCAGTTCGCTTAATTCGTCACGTCGAGCTTTTAGTTTCTCAAATAATCGTACAGATAGATCGCCTTGAGAGACTCGAAAAAAGCCTTCCCTTAGTAGCTTCATCGGTCTGGTTAAGTTCCACGCTAAAAACAGACTAAATAGCAGCCCAACACAAATACCCATTAATACAATAGGTAGAGGCATGTTAAACAGTGCTTTTTTAACGTGATCATCCTTATCTTTATCTTCTTTAAATGACACCGTATAGAGCGTGCCGTCTGGCGCGATAGTGGTGCGTTGATAAACATAAGTTGGCGGTTCTAATTCATCAGTCAGAATATTGACTTGATCATTTTGCGGAGAAACTAACTTTATCGACAACAACGCCCGTTCACGCTCCGGTAAATGGGCGATAAAATTGAGTGTTTCATCTTCGCCAGCAACATGCAATAATTGCGCTATCATGTCGACTTTTGTCGGCATATGATTTAAAAATCGTTGATTTTTACTTTCTATATAGTAAGAAAAAGCAATCCAAGTAAATTGGAAAGTAAGATAAAAAATGACCCCAAATATAATGAGTATTTTTGTGAATAATCGACGATTCATAGCAAGCCTAATTGCAAATTAACGAATACGATAACCAACAGCCCGAATCGTTTCAATTGTGACATCATTTTGGGCGACTTGATGTAATTTTTGACGAATGTTACTGATATGAACATCGACACTACGATCATAGAGCTCACGTGCTCGTCCAAGTCCAATTTCTGAAAGCTCTTCTTTAGTAACCACTCGCTCACTATGTTTGACCAATAAAACCAACAAATTAAACTCGGTTGAGGTCAAATCAATGACTTTACCATTCCAGGTACAAAGTCGTTGAGGTAAATCTAACGTTAAGCCATTAAAATGATATTTTTTATCATCAACCAATTCGACTGAACGTTCATCAAAACGACGTAACACAGCACGCAATCTGGCTAATAATTCACGTGGATAACATGGTTTAGGGATGTAATCATCAGCGCCTAACTCCAGTCCCAAAACGCGATCAATATTATCACCTTTAGCCGTTAACATAATAACTGGCATATTACATTGTTGACGAATACTTTTAAGGACATCAATACCATTAACATCCGGTAACATAACATCTAAAATTGCTGCACGATATTTACCTGAAAGTGCTTCATCAATACCATCTTTACCCAAATAAACACTTTTGATATTAAAACCTTCATTGGTCAAATATTCACTAAGCATCTGTGATAATTCAATATCATCATCAATTAATAAAATATTTATCATATATCGCCATTATTATTTAATTTTAGGTATTTACATTATTGCAATAATAAAAAAAAAGTCAGTCGGTTTTACTAAAATATTACATAATTTGAACGATTGCCGACGATTTAATTTACCTTGAAATAATGCAAATAAGTTTAAGATTTAATGTACGTTTTAGTCTATTTATGACTAAATAACATCGATAAATTAGTCATTAAATATTAACCACTATTGATAATATATTGACATTATTCAATTCTTGATCAACATAGACTAAAATAGTACGTTCATTGTCTGTTAAATGTTCTTCACCATCTAACATTACTTATGACTATATGGAGATAAAAAATGAAACAACAAGTAATGTGGCAACAATTAATTAAACTGGTGAAACATGAAGTTTTGCCGGCACTTGGTTGCACTGAGCCGATTTCACTTGCTTTAGCCGCCGCTTGCGCAGCTCGGCATATTGATAAAAACAGTATTGAAAAAATCGACGCTTTTGTTTCCCCTAATTTAATGAAAAATGGTATGGGCGTAACCGTACCCGGAACCGGTATGATTGGATTACCCATTGCCGCTGCAATAGGTGCGATTGGTGGCGATGCTAATGCCGGACTTGAGGTATTAAAAAATATTACAGATAACCAAATCACTCAAGCCAAAAATATGTTAGCAGACAACAAAATCACGGTACAAATTGCCAAAAGCAATAAAGCTATCTACTCGGAAGCGAATATTTATACCCGCTCTGACCATGTTAAAGTCTGCATCGAAGATCAGCATACTAATGTGACGTTAATTGAAAAAAATGGTGAAACAATTTTTCAAGCCGATAACACCCGCCGATGTGAGTCAAAAAACGATATCATCCTTAAAAATATGTCGGTGAGGCTCATTTATGAATTTGCCAGTCAGGCTAACTTTGACGATATCAAATTTATCTTAGATTCAGCAAAATTAAATGATGCTTTATCACAAGAAGGGTTATCAAAAGCCTATGGTTTAAGTATTGCCACAACTTTACATCAACAAACCAAAACCGGCTTACTGGCAGATGATCTACTTTCTAAAGTGATAATTCGCACAACCGCCGCCTCGGATGCACGAATGGGCGGGGCAACACTGCCAGCAATGAGCAACTCCGGTTCGGGTAATCAAGGCATCACCGCTACAATGCCAGTCGTTGTGGTTGCTGATTATTTAAATGCAACGCCTGAACAGCTAGCTCGAGCCTTGATGTTATCGCATACGATTGCGATCTATATTCATAGCAAGTTCCCGCCTTTATCGGCACTTTGTGCTGCTTCAACCGCTGCCATGGGGTCGGCAGCAGGTATGGCTTGGTTACTGGGTAAAGGGCAATATGAACCGGTTGATATGACGATTTGTAATATGATTGGTGATCTATCGGGCATCATTTGTGACGGCGCATCCAATAGCTGTGCGATGAAAGTTTCAACTTCGGTATCATCGGGTTTTAAAGCCGTTTTAATGGCGTTGAATCAAACCCGAGTCACCGGTAAAGAAGGCATTGTCTGTGATAGTGTGGAAACATCTATCAATAATTTAGGTGCAATAGTTAGCAATAGCATGAAAGTTATCGACAGCCAAATTATTGATATTATGTCGCATAAAGCTTAAATAATTTGGTTATTGCTAAAAGATTAAACTTTTAGCGCTTTTAATATAATCAATCAGCACATTTTTTAAAAAATATGCTGGACAATGTTATTTTTTATGCGTAATATTTCGTCCTGCTTCTTATGGTGGCTATAGCTCAGTTGGTAGAGCCCTGGATTGTGATTCCAGTTGTCGTGGGTTCGAGTCCCATTAGCCACCCCATTTATACGAAGCAAAAACATCTAACGGCGAGTAGCGCAGCTTGGTAGCGCAACTGGTTTGGGACCAGTGGGTCGGAGGTTCGAATCCTCTCTCGCCGACCAATTTAATATAAAAAAGCCTGCTCAATGAGTAGGCTTTTTTATTATCCGCTTCAGCTCTGTTATTCTCCGCAATAGCTTATAAACTGTCGCTTTATCGTATTTATTTAACGCACTATCTGCTGCTATTTTACCCCGCCGCCAACCCTGATTAATATTCATTTAATTTAATTGATTTTATTATATTTCTCATAAAATTTGTGATCTCCCTTACACTTTTGGTACTTAAAATTGACAACATGTATTTTTTTATCTATTTTTTGAACTATATTATGTGATTTAAGATATATCTGTGAATTAAAAAAGCCCAGTAATTGGAGTGTGATCTTTGGAATATCGTGATATTGCGTCTAAAACCGATGTAGAAGAACAAATAAGAGCAAATCCTAAAATTATTACGGAAAAATCGACTGAGCGAGGGCTTGCGGAATTTTTTAAGGTAAGCCGAACAACCGTCAGGAAAGCCTTGCATGATTTAGCGATGGAAAGTTATATTTTTCAAGCCGATAACCACATTCCGAATCACAACGTTTTTGAAATCAATATGCTAAAAATGTCTTCGTTTAGTGAAGAGATCCAAAAAGAAGAAAATGTTCAAATTGAAATAAAAGTATTGTCCAACCAAATTATAAAAATGCCCGCACAATTGCGTAGCTTTTTTGGATCCAACCAGCAATTAATTCGAATTATCCGACAACGTTTATTGGGCAACACTCCGCTTTCTTATGAAATCAATTATCTCCCTTCAGAAAAATTTACCGATTTAGAAAAACAGGACTTAAATAACGTTTCGCTCTATGAATACCTTAAAGAGCATTATCATTTTACCCCAAGCCATGGTCGGGAAGAGATCACTTACGAAGCAGCGACCGAAGATAAAGCACAGTATTTAGCTATTGCCGAAGGAACACCTATCTATAAAGTATCAAGTTACAGTTACGATAATAATTTCCAGCCATTTGAACATACCGATCAATATTTGATTGGCAACCGATTTCGCTATCACTTATCGGCTAAAAATATCTTCAATTATGAGGAAAAACATAAATGAAGCTATTTGAAAAAATTGCCGCTCAATTACTTGAGCAGATAAATACCGGACGATATGGCGTTGGTGCTGAGTTACCACCCGAAGGGCAATTACAAAAAGATTACAATGTAAGCCGAACAACTGTCCGTAAAGCAATAGATCGATTAGTCGATCAAAATATGGTGGTGAGGAAAAAAGGAGTGGGGCTGTTTGTTGCGCCAACGCTTTCGACCCAAAATATTTTAGAGATGACAGGCATCATTAAACCTTACATCTACCCCAATCATAAAAAAGTTATCAAAGAAGCTTACTTAAGACAAGCAGGCGCATATTACAGCCAATTACTAAAAATAAAACCGGCTGAACTGGTCTATTACATTAGCTTCCTTGAAGTGGCAAAAAACAGTATCGTAAAAGCGATCTTTGTGCTGCCATTAAATAACTTTCCCGATTTTCAAATTTCAATTATCAAAGTGTTATCTGCGCTCGAAATCATCAATTCAGGCAAGAAAAAAGTCGATAAATTAGAACAAGATTTGCAATTGATTGTAGCCAACTCAGAGCTCGCCAAACAACTTCGAATCCAGATTAACGACCCATTATTTAAAATTTCTAATCACTATTTTGATACTAATAGCGAACCGATTGCCCTTGAGTATAAGTTTGCTAGTAATACCAAATATGTGGTCGATTTCACTTAGGAGGTACACCAATGATTAAATTGTTACGTGTTGATCATCGCTTATTGCATGGTCAAGTTGTTGTTTCATGGTTCGAAAGTATGGATGCAAACACGATATTAGTTGCTAATGACGTTGTCGCCACTGACGAACTACGTAAATCTGCGATTCGTTTGGCTAAGCCAGAGCATGCAAAATTAGTGATGAAATCTATCGATGACAGTATTGAGGCAATTAACTCAGGCGTTACGGATAAATATCAGATGCTAATTGTCGTTGAATCAGTAGCAGATGCTGAAAAATTAATCCGTGGCACGCAAGGCAAAATAACCAGCCTTAATTTAGGCGGTACTAAGCCACGTGAGGGCACAAAAAACTACTCTAAAACCATTAATTTAACCGATCTTGAAGCAGATTTACTGACCAAATTACAACAAGACGGTATTGATATCTACATTCAGCAAATTCCAAGCGAATCAAAGCAGAAATTTGAGAAATAGTTGAGAGGTACAAAATGAGTATTGAATTAACCGCAGTACTGTTAGCTTTGATTGCGATGTTAGCAAATGGTGAATACTTTTTAGGTTCATCAATGTTATCCAGACCGTTAGTGACTTGTACCTTAGCCGGTTTAGTCATGGGTGATATCACACAAGGCATTATTATTGGGGCAACGTTAGAATTAGCGTTTGTCGGATCGTTTTCAATCGGTGCATCCATTCCACCGGAAATAATTTCCGGCAGTGTTTTAGGTACCGCTTTTGCCATTGGTGCCGGTAAAAGTACCGAAATCGCCTTAGCACTGGGCATTCCAATTGCATCACTGGTTTTATTAGTCAAAAATTTATGTTTTCTTTTTATTCTTCCTTACTTTGTTCACAAAGCCGATAAATACGCCAGCGAAGGCAACGGCAAAGGTATGGATCGAATGAACATACTCGGTGGTTTCTTTTCAATCAATCTGCCAATTGGTTTAGTGGTTGGATTCTCCTACTTATTCGGTAGTTCAGCGGTCAATGGCTTATTAGAAATGATTCCTCGCTTTATTATCGATGGTTTAGGTATTGCAACCGGCTTATTACCGGCGTTCGGTTTTGCTATGTTAATGAAAATTATGATTAAAAAAACCAATGCCACCTTTTTTGTTCTTGGCTTTGCTTTAGCCGTGTATATGAAAGTGCCTGTTACTGGCGTGGCCATTTTTGGTGCCTGCCTAGCACTTATCTTGACCGGTTACTCCTCATTTAATGGAAAAAAAGGCGTAACAGAACAAGACAGTCAGAAGCTAACAACTAACACTGGCAACGTTTTAGGTGCACAGGAGATCGATTATGAAAACGAAGAATTCTAAATTAATAACCAATAAAGAATTAACCCGAACTTTTTGGCGCTCTTTCACCGCTGAATGGTCATGGAATTATGAACGGCAAATGAACTTAGGCTATGCCTATGCCATGCGCCCAGCTTTAGATAAAATTTATAGTGATAATCAAGTGGACCTTACCGATGCCTATCAACGCCACTTAGAATTTTATAATGTTACCCCTTGGCTAATTACCTTCCCTCTAGGCATCTGTATTGCCATGGAAGAACAAAATGCCACCGATAGTGAGTTTGATAAAAGTTCGATTAATGATGTCAAAATTGCGTTAATGGGGCCGTTAAGTGGTTTAGGTGACTCTTTCTTCTGGGGGACATTACGTGTTATTGCCACCGGCATTGGCACCTCTTTAGCACTGGAAGGCAATATTTTAGGTCCATTGTTATTCTTGCTTATCTTTAATGTGCCGGCGATTTTAGCACGATATTTTGGCTTATTAATTGGCTACAACATTGGCGCTTCCTTTATTGAAAAAGTGCAAAAAACCGGCTTAATGGATAAATTGTCCTATGGCGCTTCAGTACTCGGGCTCTGTGTGGTCGGGGCAATGGTTGCCACCATGGTGACACTCAATATGCCATTGAAAATAGGTACCGGTGATGATTCGGCATCCTTACAAGATATTTTTGACGGCATTGTGCCACAGATCCTACCGTTACTCTTTACGTTATTTATGTTTGTGTTGGTGAAAAAAGGGGTTAAAGCACATTGGATCCTTCTACTTATCGCCGCCATTGGTATTTTTGGTGCCTGGACTGGGTTATTAGGAAGTTGAGGAATTAACAATGAAAAGTATTGCTGATTATGTCGCATTAGAGCCGAAATATTATCAAGCTGTTTTAGATAATTATCAGACGTTATTTGCCGATCATATCGATTTAAGTCAAATAAAACAGCTTAATGCCATTGTCATTTTTGCCACCGGCTCCAGTGCTAATGCTGCTTATGGTGCAAGACCGATAATGAGCGAACTGTTGAAGATTCCTGTCTATATTGAAGATCCTTCAATGGCGGCTAATTACCTGCACTATAACGATCCAAATACACTCTATTTTGCCATTTCACAAGGTGGAGAGAGCTACTCAACCATTCATTTAGTTGAACAATTTATTCACCATAACAAGACGATATATAGCCTGACCAGCAATCCGCAAAGTCCTTTGTATCAAGTTAGCAATCACGTTTTATCTATGGGGATGCCGATTGAGGAAATGCCTTATGTCAGTGCCGGTTATAGTATCACCATTTTAGATTTGATCTTAATTAGCCTCATTATTGGGCAAAAAACCGAAACCATTAATCAAACCAAATTTGATGACTATATGAATCAGATTAAAACGATTACCCAATTATTACCACTAGTCATTGAGCGTTCACAAGCGTGGGTTAATCGCCTTGAAGATCAATATAATCAAGCTCAACGGGTAATATTGATCGGTTACGGTGCTACCTACGGGGTTGCAAGGGAAGGAGAAACTAAATTTACCGAAACCGTGCGCAACACAGCGTTGGGTAAAGAGCTCGAAGAGTATATGCATGGCCCTTATCTGGGTTTGCATAGCGATGATCATATCATTTTTATTGAACCGCAAGGGAAACTGGCACAAAGAGCTGATTCTTTAAAACAATTCTTAAATCAGTATGTGAAAAATATTGTAACGATTTATGCACATCAACAAGACAACCTAACAGAAAATGACTTATGTCTAGGTGTCAGTTGTGATGAGCGATTAACTTCGCTGTTTATGACAATTCCTATTCACTTACTTAGCTATCAAGTATCACAGTTAAAAGGTCACAATCTGGAAAAATCAACATATCCGGAATTTGATGAAATTACTAAATCTAAAATTAAGAGGGTTAGAGCATGAGAAAATACGATGAAAAAAAAGAACTCGACAGCATGAATGGTGCATTGGCACTTCGTCCACAAATCAATGAATTTATCGATAAAATTCATTCTCGTGGTTACAGCAATGTGTGCTGGTTAGGTATTGGCGGAACTTACGCTTCATCGATGCAAGCAGTTGTCCATATGAAAGAAAAATCAGCCATTGAAACCTTTATTCAACATGCTGCGGAATATCTGGTAACCGGCAATAAGCGTATAACCAAAGACACCTTAATTATCATCTCATCTGTTACAGGCTCTACCCAAGAAGTCGTTGCGGCTATTGATAAAATTCAACA
This sequence comes from Gilliamella sp. B3172, assembly GCF_026536465.1. Taxonomy (NCBI): domain Bacteria; kingdom Pseudomonadati; phylum Pseudomonadota; class Gammaproteobacteria; order Orbales; family Orbaceae; genus Gilliamella; species Gilliamella sp. B3172. The sequence continues at coordinate 100,377 of NZ_JAFNOA010000007.1, forward strand.
AGAGGTTGGTGCAACGGTCTTAGCCTTTTTAGATAAAGCCGATTCACCATTAGGTAAAATGGCGCACCATGTGATTTCTTACCCAATGAATGAGCAATTAAAATTCTTTATGGCTGCTGATCGCTTAATGTATTTAGCAGGCGAATATCCTGACTATGATGAATTTTATCAACAAATGGATCAACATTTTGCTAAAAACATCGTCGAAGTGGCGAAAAAAGCTGATGCATTCGGGCAAGAAGTCGCATTGAAACATCATAACGATGCTATGCACTATTTTGTCGGCGCTGGCAACCAATGGGGGGCGACTTATTCTCATGCGATGTGCTACTGGGAAGAGCAACACTGGCTACGTTCAAAATCGATCGAGTCTGCTGAATTTTTCCATGGCACACTAGAAGTGATTGACCGTGATACGGCTGTAACCGTTTATGTTGGTGAAGATAGTCAACGTCCATTAAGTGAAAGAGTGGCAAAATTCTTACCGCAAATTTGTGGTAACTATACCATTATTGATACCAAAGACTATCCATTACCGGGTATATCAGAAAAATATCGTGGTCATTTATCACCGTTTGTGTTTAGAACGATAAATAATCGAATTGATGCTTATGTTGAACACTTGAATCGACATCCAATGACTATTCGTCGCTATTATCGTTGTCTGGATTATTAAGGAGTGCAACAATGGTTGCAGTATTAATCAGTACTCATGGACCAACGGCGCAAAGCTTGATCGTAAGTGCCGAGATGATTTGTGGTAAACAAACCTTATGTGAAGCAGTGCCCTTTTTAATGGGGCAATCGTTAGATGATTTTCAACAGCAGATTGAAAATCATTTAGCAAGCTTTGCCCAACAAGGCGAGGCAATATTGTGTTTGGTGGATTTAAAAGGCGGAACGCCTTTTAATACCACAGCGCAGCTTATGGCAAGTTATCCCAATCTCGAAATTATCACGGGTGTGAATATCCCTATGTTATTAGCGACTTTTATGCTCAGAGAACAATTGCAGCTAGATGATTTATTACCGGAAGTAATCAAAGCATCAGTGGAAGGTATTGAGCAAATTAATATCGCATCAATGACAACCAATTCCGATCAAGATGAGGATTTTTAGCACATAGCTATCGCTCAAGATAAGTCGTCTATATAAGTAAGGCAAACTGGTTTTAAAACACTCAAAACCGCTGCCTTGCTTATCAAGCACTTAATAAACTCATTGATTTAGCTGTTTAATATAACGCCATGTTATTTTGTTATACCCTGTAGAAATAATTCTTATCTTACTTTGTTTTATCAAGATATTTTGTTTTAATAGTAAAAATATAACTTAATATAACATCTACTTTTTGGAAATAAATTATGAAAAATGTTGGTTTTGTCGGTTGGCGTGGAATGGTGGGATCTGTTCTGATGCAACGTATGGTTGAAGAGCATGATTTTGATTATATCAATCCGGTTTTCTTTTCTACATCTCAAGCAGGTCAAGCTGCACCTACATTTGGAGGTAAAACCGGGACATTACAAAGTGCCGATAATATTGATGCGCTAAAAGCATTAGATATTATTGTTACCTGTCAAGGTGGTGATTACACCTCAGAGATTTACGCCAAACTTCGTGCAACCGGTTGGCAAGGCTATTGGATTGATGCCGCTTCAACACTTCGAATGGAAGATGATGCCATCATCGTGCTCGATCCGGTAAATAAAGCTAACATTCATACAGCATTGGATCAAGGCTTCAAAACTTTTGTTGGTGGTAACTGTACTGTCAGCTTAATGCTTATGTCGCTCGGTGGCTTATTTGCTGAAAATTTAGTTGATTGGATTTCTGTTTCAACCTATCAAGCCGCTTCCGGCGGTGGTGCTCGTCATATGCGTGAGCTTTTAACACAAATGGGCATGTTACATGCTGAAGTTGCTAAAGAGTTACAAGATCCTAATTCATCAATTTTAGAGATTGAACGTAAGGTGACGCAAAAAATGCGTGACGGCAGCTTACCGACCGATAACTTTGGTGTGCCGTTAGCCGGCAGTTTAATCCCATGGATTGATAAAGCGTTAGACAATGGTCAAAGTAAAGAAGAGTGGAAAGGTCAAGCTGAAACCAACAAGATTTTAGGCACCAGCCAAATTATTCCGGTTGACGGCTTGTGCGTTCGTATCGGCGCATTACGCTGCCATAGCCAAGCCTTTACAATCAAGCTGAAGAAAGATATCAGCGTGCCTGAAATTGAACAATTACTTGCTGGGCATAATGATTGGGTGAAAGTGGTACCAAATGATCGCCAGTTATCGATGCAAGAACTCACTCCGGCTGCTGTTACCGGAACATTAACAACGCCGGTTGGTCGTTTACGTAAATTGAATATGGGCAAAGATTTCTTATCTGCCTTTACCGTTGGCGATCAGCTATTATGGGGCGCCGCAGAGCCGTTAAGAAGAATGTTACACATTTTAGCCTAATTGACAAAGCCCGAATCATCGGGCTTTTTAGTCACTAAAATCTATTTAATTATAGTCATCAAACAGCGTCATTAATAACGAACCATTAAACAGCGCTTGTTGAATTAAGGCAAATGCACCAATAGCCGATCGGTCATTGAGCGATGAGCAGTTAATGGTAAGATTCTTTCTTAAATCCTCTAAACTTAGCGCATTTAAAGCACTATTGACGGCACTTAAAAGGATTTGTGGTGATTTGGTTAGCTCACCGGCTAACACTATGCGTTGTGGATTAAAAATATTCACCATAATTGCCACAGCTCGACCAAGATTTTCGCCGGCATCTTTGACTAATTTTATTGCCAGCTCATCGCCTTGATTAGCACACTGACAAATGTTAGCAATATGGCACGCATCAAGAGTGAGTTTGGTTGGATAACCTTGTTCTATCATCTGTATGGCACGGCGTTCAATCGCATCGTTTACAACTCGATTTTCCAGACAACCGAAATTACCACAATGACAACGCTCACCCAAAGCATCAACTTGAATATGACCAACTTCACAAGCGCTCTGATTATGGTTGGTTAAAAGTTGTTGATTAACAATAACGCCCGAACCCACTCCGCGATGAACACGAATCAATATTGAGTCTTCAACATCTTGAGTTGAACCAAAGTAGCTTTCTGCCAGTGCTAAGCTTTGAATATCGTTGCCTAAATAAATGGTCACATTAAACTCTTTTCGCAACACTTCAGCTAGCGGCCACGCTTTAACTTGAATATGAGGCGTATAACGAACGATGCCTCGCTGTGAGTCAATCAAGCCAGGTAATACAACTGATATAGCAACCAGTCGTTTAATTTTTTTACTGTGGTTTTCTATAAACTGTTTAAGTAAGCTAATTAAATATTGTTGTACTTCTTGCTCTGTGAAAATTGTCAGCGGATGCACTTCTGACATCAACGAGCGGCCACCTAAGTCATAAAGTTCAATGGTGATATGCGAACGGCTTAACTGCACACCGATTGTTTGATAGTAACTAAATTTTGCCTGTATCGAAACAGCCGGGCGTCCGCCAGTTGATTGTTGCGCATCAACTTCTTTGATCAGTTTATTTTTAAGAAGTTGACGAGTAATTTTGGTAATACTTGCGGGTGCTAGCTGACTGACTTCGGCTAATTGAATGCGTGATAGTGGTGCTTGCTGAACAATCAAACGATAAATAATTGCATAATTTAACTGTTTGATTAGCTCAGCATTACCCACTAAGTTCAGATAATTAAATGTCATATATTATCTCAATATTTTCTTAATTATCTGATATTCTAACGGCTCATCTCTCCATTAACAACCGTTTTAAGTACAGTAAAATCCGGATTAAAAATAACTAAGTTGGCAATTTTGCTTTCAGTTATGGTACCGAGTTGTTTATCAACACCAATGGCTTTAGCAGGATAAAGGGTTGCCATTCTTAATGCTTCATCCAATGCGATACCGACATACTGCACCGCATTTTTTACCGCTTCAATCATGGTTAAGGCCGAGCCACCTAGCGTACCATTTTCATCAATACAGCGACCGTCTTTATAATAAATCGTTTTACCGGCAAATACGCCCGATTCTAAGTTTGAACCGGCAAGCAACATCGCATCGGTAATTAATATTAAGTGATCTTGTTTGATTTTATGGCTATTACGAATGTTTGCCCAACTCACATGTTGACCATCAGCGATAATCCCAACATACACTTCAGGTTCATCATAAATTGCACCAACAACGCCCGGTTCACGCCCGGTAATATAAGGCATAGCATTAAATAAATGGGTGCCTAAACGAATACCGTCATTAAAACCACGACGACAGTCATCATAATGTCCATTTGAGTGCCCAACCGATACATGAATACCAGCTTTAACAAGTTGTTTGATAAAATGACTTTCAACCCGTTCCGGCGCTAAGGTGATGACTTTAATAACATCGGCATTTTCACAAAGAAAATCTATCATTTGCTGTGAAGGTTTACGAATAATATTTTGGTCATGAATCCCTTTCTTTTCAGGATTGATATAAGGGCCTTCAAGGTGTAATCCTAACGCTTGATTCGGATGCGTGGCTAAATATTCCCGCATAACTTTAACCGCTTTAATCATAAACTCATCAGTTGAAGTGATAAGTGTCGGTAAATAGCTTGTGCAACCATAAACAAGGTTGGTCACTTGCATCGCTTCTAATGTTTCAACGCTTAAGGCATCAAGCGTTTCATTAAATTGGACTCCCCCACAACCATTTACTTGGATATCAATAAAACCGGGTGCAACAATTGCGCCTTGTAGATTTTCAACAGTAATATCGGTAGGTAGTTCATTTTGTTTACAGACTTTGGCAATCTTATCGCCGTCGATAACAACGGCGTGATTTTCAAGAATCTCATAACCAGTATAAATACGACAATTGGTTAATGCGTACATTGAGTTATCCTTTATAAAACGGTCACTTTAAGATTATCAGCTTCCATTTGTTTAAAATATTTTAGTGTCTTGACTTTAAGATCATCAGTGCTTGGCTCATCACAAACAATGATTGATGCAGGATGCATTTGTAGTGCGGTGACTGTCCATAAGTGATTAATTGATCCTTCAACACCCGCTTGTAAAGCTAAGCTTTTATTATGTCCACAAACTAATAAAATGACCTCTTGCGCATCCATTAACGTTGCAACACCAATAGTTAGCGCATGTTTAGGCACTTGATCTTTGTCATTATCAAAGAAACGCGAATTCGCAATGCGAGTATCATCTGTTAAGGTTTTGATACGGGTACGGGAGCAAAGTGAAGAGCCGGGTTCATTAAATGCAATATGCCCATCTTGACCAACACCACCAACAAAGATATTAATTTTACCATAGGCTTTAATTTTTTCTTCATATTGACGACATTCGGCATCGATATCTGGTGCATTTCCGTTTAATATATGAATGTTGTTTTTATCAATATCAATATGGTCAAAGAAATTTTCATGCATAAAAGTATGATAACTTTGTGGATGATCTTCTGGCAAGCCCACATATTCATCCATATTAAAAGTCACAACGTGTTTGAAACTCACTTTACCCGCTTGATACTGTTTAATTAATTGTTGATACATGACCAAAGGAGAGCTTCCGGTTGGCAAACCTAACAAAAACGGACGATCTGCTGTTGGATTAAATTGATTAATTTTATTAACAATACGCTGAGCAACCCAAGCGCCTACTTCTTGGGCATTTTCTAAAGGAATGAGTCTCATGGGGGAATACCTCTTTTGATATAATTAAATAACTTCTTTTTTTTTAATGTAAAATATGTTGTCTGTATTCTACTATATTAATGTATTTAAGCAAAAAAAATCGTGACAAAAATCACAAAAAATGAATAATTAATTTGCGAAGTAAAATAATATAGAGTCAAATAGTAAATGATTTACTACAATTACTGAAAAAAGTGAAATTTCATTATTTTTCAAGTAAATCCCAAATAAATATATGAGGTAAAAATATGGGAATTTTAGCTTATTTGCAACGTATCGGGCGCTCATTAATGGTGCCTGTCGCAGTATTACCTGCCGCTGCAATACTATTAGGCATTGGATATTGGATTGATCCAGATCCAAATGGCTGGGGTACCAATAATATTGTCGCTGCATTTTTAATTAAATCCGGAAGTGCCGTTCTTGATAATATGCCTATCCTTTTTGCAATTGGGGTAGCTTATGGTATGTCTAAAGATAAAGACGGTGCTGCGGCGCTTTCCGGTCTGGTTGGTTTTTTAATTATTACGACTTTATTATCGCCTAATACTGTGGCACTCTTTCAAGGAGTCAATACCAAACTAGAAGGCTGGGAAAGTCAGATATCACCAGCATTTGCAAAAATCAATAACCAGTTTATTGGTATTTTAGTTGGGATTATTTCAGCTGAATTATACAACCGTTTTAGTTCTGTTGAACTGCATAAAACGTTAGCATTTTTCAGTGGTAAAAGATTAGTGCCAATCATTGTCTCTTTCGTCATGCTATTGGTTTCTGCTATCTTATATTTCATCTGGCCTGTCGTATATAGCTCATTAGTTGTATTTGGTGAATGTATTAAGAATTTAGGCTCGGTAGGTGCTGGTATTTATGGTTTCTTTAACCGTTTACTTATTCCTGTTGGTTTGCATCACGCACTCAATTCAGTATTCTGGTTTGACGTTGCCGGCATTAACGATATTCCTTACTTCTTAGGTGGGCAAGACTCAATTAAGGACGGCCACGCTATTGTAGGTCAAACAGGTCGTTATCAAGCTGGATTCTTCCCGATTATGATGTTTGGTTTACCGGGTGCGGCATTAGCCATTTATCACACGGCTAAAAAAGCTAATAAAGATAAAACAGCGTCAATCATGATCGCAGCGTCTTTTGCGGCATTCTTTACCGGGATTACTGAACCGCTTGAATTTGCCTTTATGTTTGTAGCACCAGTGCTTTATGTTATCCACGCTGTGCTTACCGGTATCTCATTATTTATCGCCGCTACCATGCAATGGATTTCTGGTTTTGCATTCAGTGCTGGTTTGATTGATATGTTACTACAAAGCCGTAATCCACTTGCTGTACATTGGTATATGCTAATATTACAAGGTATCGTTTTCTTCGTTGTATATTACATTGTGTTCCGCTTTGTGATCGTTAAATTCAATCTTAAAACACCTGGCCGCGAAGATGGCGATGTTTCTTCCGAAGAAACACAAAATCAAGAACAAGTACAAACAGTTGGTGATGTATCAAAACTTGCGCAACAGTACTTAGTTGTTGTCGGCGGTAAAGAAAATCTCACCGGTATTGATTCATGTATTACCCGTTTACGATTAAACGTCAATGACTCAGATTTAGTCGACGAACAAGCGGCAAAAGCGCTTGGTGCAATGGCGGTGATTAAGCTAGGTAAAACCGGCGTACAAATCGTTGTTGGTCAGCAAGCAGAGAAAATTGCCGATCAGATGAAACAACTAGTTTAATTTATTATAACTATAACATTTGATTGATTTTGCCCACTCTATTCGCTTAACTTTAAATAGGGTGGGCTTTTTTATCTAACCAGCCCACAAAAATTCATTGTACCTTTGTAAATATTTACCGTTGGTAAAATCGCTTGCGACTGTTTTAATTTATTTAGTCAGTAGAGAGGTTGCAGATCAAATCCGGTTTTCAATATAAATATCAATATCAATTAGAAACGTAAAATCATATCTTGCTTAGCAAGTAGTTGATTTAACGTTAACCTATCAATAATTTGAGTGGGAATATTTAACGTAATATCAGTTAGATGCTCTGCTTTAAGTGAAGATTGGTCTACATAAACATCTTCAATATCATAAAGTTCAAGCATATTAAATGTCGCAATATAATCACGCATCAAAATTTGTTCAGGCGATTGATTTGCCAATAAATGAAAGATACCACTATCGATAAATATAACCGATATATGGTTAATTGCAGACAGGGCTAAGGCGGCATCAAGTGCTTCTCTGCCTTTAGCGTTACCATGAGGTGGCGAGCTAATAATGATTGCAACGTTTTTCATTGAATATGACCTTAACCTAAAATTGAATCACACGATCTGATTCGGCTATTGATTCACCCAGTTCGCCAAGCCCGGTTAATTCAAAATAGTCAGCAAGATTATCTTCAGTAATACCTCGCCGTTGTGCAGCAGCAACACAAACCGTTAATCGAATAGCATATTTTTTTGCTAATTGTTGCCATGCGTTAACTAAATCAAACTCATCACTAGCTGGATCGGTACAACGGTTTGCGTTGTAACAACCATCTGCATAAAAAAAGATATTTTCAATGCGGTGTGGAGTATGAGCCAGTAGAGCTTGTGCAAATTGATAAGCACAATAAGCTGATTGGGTCCCATAAGCAGGACCCAAAATGACAAGTGTATAGTTTAAAGCGTTAACCAAATTCGTTAACCACGGGTTATTGTTGTGGTTCAGCTGAAGGTTTTACTTTTTCTTCATGCCCTAACGGTTGAATGCTTTGCTGAGAATCATCGCCATCAATGCCGAGTAATTCAACTTCAAATACAAGTGTCGATGCTGGTCCGATACCCGGTTTGTCTCCTTGACCACCCCGTTTTTGATCGCCATAAGCTAATTCAGGTGGAACAACTAACTTAATTTTACCGCCAACGCCAATTAATTGAATGCCTTCAGTCCAACCACTAATTACCGCTTTTAATGGGAATGTTGCCGTTTCGCCATGATCATAAGAACTATCAAATTTCTGACCGTTGGTTAATGTTCCTACATAGTGAACAATTACGCTATCATCAGCGGTTGGATGACGCCCATTGCCTTCTTTAATAATTTGGTAAAGTAATCCAGACTTAGTTTGATTTACACCTTTTTGTTTAGCAAATTCTTGACGGAATTTTTCACCAGCGGCAGTATTTTCAGTTTTTTCTTTTTCAAAACGTGCTTTGCTCTCTTTTTCAACACGTTCACGAAATGCGTTTAATGTTTTTTTAATCTCATCTTCTGAAAGTTGTGATGCGCCACGATAGGTTTCTTCAAAACCACCGATTAAATATTCTAAATCTGTTTGAATTTCGTTTTGGTCTAAATTATCTTTCATATAGGTTGCAAAAGAGGAGCCTAACGCATAAGACTCTTTTTGTGCATCAGTCGAAATGGTAAGTTTGCCAGTAGATGCGTTTTCGTTTTCATTACAGCCGGCTAATGCAAATACCATTGCACTACTTATTAAAGTCATTTTAATCAATGATTTCATTTTACTTCTCCGAGTTAAATGGTTTTTTGTTATTATTCACAATATTATATATGAATTAAAACTTTATAAAATAATATTTACAAATCATTTATTTAAATACCAGATACCAATATTATTTCCAGCGATTTAATCAATCAAAGCCTTGTGGTTGAAATCATCCTTGAGTGATAGCGGGATCCTCAGTTATAATGTTCAAAATTTATTGAAAATAATATATAAGGATAGCTATTTTGACTACCGAACTTAATACCCTTGATATTGAAGAAATCATCAGTTTATTACCTCACCGTTATCCATTTTTAATGGTTGATCGTGTTATTAGTTATGAAAAAGGTAAAACATTAAAAGCCATTAAAAATGTTACGGTTAATGAGCCATTCTTTCAGGGGCACTTCCCAAATAAACCTATTTTCCCGGGTGTTTTAATTTTAGAAGCTATGGCTCAAGCAACCGGAATTTTAGCCTTTAAAAGTATTGAAGAGCTTTCACCAGGCCAGCTTTATTACTTTGCTTCAATTGATAAAGCACGTTTTAAACGCCCGGTTGTGCCAGGTGATCAGCTTATGCTTGATGTGGAATATATTAAAGAGCGTCGTGGTATTGCCTTGTTCCATGGAGTTGCAACTGTTGACGGTAAGTTAGTTTGTGAAGCCGAAATGATGTGTGCTCGTAAATAACTTCGATTTAAAGATATCCCAAAACAGTATTAAGGAACGGTTATGGCAGCAGAAATACATCCAAGTTCAGTGATAGAAAAAGGGGCAAAAATTGGCAATAATGTCAAAATTGGGCCTTTTTGTTATATCGGTGAAAATGTTGAAATTGGTGATGGGACTTTTTTAAAATCGCATGTGGTTATTAATGGTCATACTCAAATTGGTAAAGATAATCAAATCTATCAATTTGCTTCCATTGGCGAAGTTAACCAAGACTTAAAATATCGTGGCGAACCAACTCGGACTATTATTGGCGATCGTAATTTGATTCGTGAAAGTGTGACAATTCATCGTGGCACGGTTCAAGGTGGCGAATTAACACGTATCGGTAACGATAATTTACTGATGATTAACGCCCATGTTGCTCACGATTGTATTATTGGTGATCATTGCATCTTAGCGAATAATGCCACCCTTGGTGGGCATGTTCATTTAGATGATCATGTAATTATTGGTGGTATGACAGCTGTACATCAATTTTGTGTGATTGGATCACATGTTATGGTGGGTGGCTGTTCTGGCGTTGCACAAGATGTTCCCCCTTACGTCATTGCACAAGGTAATCATGCAACACCACATGGCGTAAATTACGAAGGTCTAAAACGTCGTGGTTTTAGTAAAGATGCGTTGCAAGCAATACGCAACAGCTATAAGGCACTTTATCGAAATGGATTAAGTTTTGATGATGCCAAAGCTGAAATTGAGATAATTGCCAAACATCATCCCGAAGCGCAACTTTTTGTCGACTTTTTTAGCCGCTCAACACGTGGCATTATTCGTTAATGACCAATAAACCGTTAACTATCGCTTTAGTCGCCGGAGAAACCTCTGGCGATATCCTCGGTGCAGGTTTAATCCGTTCTCTTAAACAACATCATCCTAATATTCATTTCGTCGGTATTGCCGGCCCTTTAATGCAAGCGCAAGGCTGTCAAGCATGGTATGAAATGGATGAATTATCGGTAATGGGTATTGTTGAAGTATTAGGGAGATTACGCCGTATTTTAGCTATTCGCAAGGATATCACTAAACGATTAATTGCGCTTAAGCCGGATATCTTTATCGGTATTGATGCACCTGATTTTAATCTTTCTTTAGAAGGAAAATTAAAACAAGCGGGCATTAAAACAATTCATTACGTTAGTCCGTCAGTTTGGGCTTGGAAACAAAAACGTGTTTTTAAAATTAAACGTAATACCAATTTAATACTGGCATTTTTACCCTTTGAAAAAGCTTTCTATGATAAGTTTGACGTGCCTTGTCGCTTTATTGGTCACAAAATGGCAGATGATATCCCGCTTGAGCCAGATCAAATCGCAATGCGTCAGCAATTAGGTATTGCCCCTACTGGCCGCTGTTTAGCTTTACTACCCGGTAGTCGCCATGCTGAAGTGACCTTATTGTCAGCCCCATTTTTACAAGCTGCCCAGCTATTGCGTGAGCGTTATCCTGATCTACATATTGTTGTACCGTTAGTGAATGCTAAAAGGCGACAAGAGTTTGAGCAGATAAAAGCCCAAATAGCGCCACAACTTGAAGTACAATTACTCGATGGTCATGCTCGTGAAGCGATGATTGCCAGTAATGCAGCCATATTAGCCTCTGGAACGGTGGCTTTAGAGTGTATGCTAGCTAAGTGCCCAATGGTGGTGGGGTATAAAATGAAACCTTTCACTTTTTGGTTAGCTAAAAAACTGATCAAAACGCCTTATGTTTCGTTACCCAATATTTTAGCGGGTAAACAGATTGTGCCGGAACTATTACAACATGATTGTACCCCGGAAAATATTGCCAACCATATTATTCCTTATTTAGAAAGCGATAATGCCGATTTGAAAAATACATTCTTATCTTTACATAAGCAAATTCGTTGTAATGCTGATGAACAAGCAGCACAAGCTGTACTTGATGTATTAGAGGATTCCCCTTGTTGTTAGAATTTACCTACCCTGATGCCACTTTAATTGCCGGAGTTGATGAAGTTGGACGAGGCCCACTTTGTGGTGATGTTGTTACTGCTGCTGTGATTTTAGATCCAAATAAACCGATAGAGGGATTAACCGATTCTAAAAAGCTGACAGAAAAAAAACGTGAAGCTTTATTTGATATTATCAAGCAAAATGCATTAGCGTGGAGTGTTGCCAGAGCATCAGTCGATGAGATTGATAAGCTTAATATTCTTCATGCCACTATGCTGGCTATGCAACGGGCGGTGTCTGGTTTAAAAATCAAACCCAATTATGTTTTAGTGGATGGCAATCGTTGTCCTGAATTTGGTATTCAAACACAAGCTGTCGTTAAAGGCGATTTACTTGTTGCTGAAATTAGCGCTGCGTCGATTCTTGCGAAAGTGACTCGTGATCGTGAAATGGTTGAATTAGACAAATTGTATCCGCAATATGGATTGGCAAAGCATAAAGGATATCCCACCAAAGATCACCTAATGGCTATAGAATCACACGGTATCAACCATTTGTATCGTAAGAGCTTTGCTCCAATTAAGAAATTGTTACTTATCTAATTCGACCAATGTTGATCTACTGTTATTAATAATGGCGAATTAAATATAGCAATTGGCGAAATAACGGTTTCTTGATAAGGGATCTTATCTCCATAACGCTCAGTTAGTTTTTGTTTAACTGCTGGTGCTGACAGATTAAAATCTTTAATCCTTTGTAATTGTCCAATTTTCAAGTTAAGTGCTTTATTATAAATTTTCCAAACGAGTTCTGAGCAATAAATATACTTATCATCCCAGCCAAACCAAATATCGTAAGGCTTATTTTCAAATGAATGAGCGACTCGTTTTAAATTAGCAATTTCTTTTTGTGATAAAGCGTGATCTTTCAGGCGTTTAATTATATATTGTCTGTTTTTTCCTCGATTTACCCATTTATCAAACGGTGTATAGACCACTTTAGATGCTGCTTCAAAGACATAAGGTTTTCCATTTTTAATAAAAATTATTCCCATGTGACTATAAGGTGACTTGGTTGCTAGCTCAATCGCCTTGCTTTGGTTTGATTGAGAAGATTGGAAAATAATATCGCCATCTAGTGGTTGGTAATCTGCTGTGGCCGTGGTGTAGGTAGCGAAAAGTAATATAATAATTAAAATAGAACGCATGATTCTTTACTTAAAAAAATAAATCAGAGTAATATTATAAATATTATTATCTAAAAGCTACTTAAATAAATTTTAAGTAGCTTTTAGTCATGTTTTAGTAACTAATCCCGATTGCTGAAAATCGATGTCGATTTTGTTTTGTACATAAATTTACTCGCTCGAGCAAAACGGATCGTTTTGAAAATACCGAGTAAACTTGCTTGATGCATTCGATATAACAATCGATGAATAATTAGCGCAAACCACCCTTTTACACTCATTTCACTCTTGCCACCTAGCTTAATCACGCCTTGGGCTGTATCGTGCAACGAGATAATAGTACCATTATCAGTATATTTAAATGATTTTAATGGTTGATTATTCAGTAGATTAACGATGTTTTCATAACAAATTTTTGCCATTTGGTGTGCCGCTTGCGCAGTAGGTGGTGAAGCACGACCGCTTTCCTGCATTGCATAAGCACAATCACCAATCACAAAAATGCTATCATCGCGGGTCGTTTGTAATGTTGTTTTAACCACTAATTGGTTAGAGCGACTCGATTCTAAGCCAGCAATCTCTTTTAAATAATCTGGCGCTTTAACCCCGGCTGTCCAAATCATAATATCGGCTTTTATCGTTTGACCGTCTTTTGGATAAAAACCATCACTTTCAGCCTTCGTAATCATCGTTTTAGTTAACACGTGAATTCCACGGCTTTCTAAAGTTTTAGTGATACTTAATGCAGTAGTTTCAGGTAGGGCTGGTAAAATGCGATCGGTAGCTTCAATGACGGATACATCCAAAAGATCTGAACACATCTTATTACGACCACAAGCACCAAAAGTTTCAACCATGTGTGGTAATTCGGAGGCTAATTCAACACCGGTTGCCCCACCACCAACAATGGCAATACGGATTTTTTCTTGCTCAGTGGAATCTTTGTCATCAATGATCGAACAAAAACGAGTGAATTTTGATACTAAGGTTTCACGTAATTTGATTGCCGCATTTTGGTCATCTAAAAAGATACAGTGCTCTTTCACGCCCGGCGTACCAAAATCATTGGACGTACTACCAATAGCCACTACTAAAATATCATAATCGATAGTATCGGTTTGATTGTTAATATCAGTAATTTTGATCTGTTTATGGTCACGATCAAGATCGGTGAAGGTACCTTGAGTGAATTGAAAATAGTGTTGTTGCCCTTGGGATGCATAATAAATATTATCAACTTGCTCATCAAGCACCCCTGTTGCAACTTCATGTAACAAAGGTTTCCAAAGATGATAACTATTTTTATCAATTAAAGTAATTTGCGCTTTATTGTGTTTACCTAATTTATCACCAAGGTCCGTGGCTAGCTCTAAACCGCCTGCTCCGCCACCAATAATAACTATTTTTTCCATATTACAAACCCTATAATTTTCAATTAAAAAATATCATACTAAATAAGTAGGTTTTTATCTATTTCTTTTGACTGATAATATTCATAAATAAAATCTATTAAAATGTTGGTTTACAATTATTGAAATTTATTTAATGCTCACATAGAATAACTAAAATGTATTAGATGTTAATAGTACCAATATATTCTTTTTTGCCACATAAATGTAGCTTTCATTGTTTAAATAAAGCACTATTCGTATGGTATAATAATCATAACTGACGTATATTGAATCAATCTTACATACAATTTTCCTAGTTCTTTAGGCCTTATCTAATTATTGTCACTTATACAAATTTATGAATAAAAAAACTTTTATTATAATTGCATTAATTGTTATTCTGATTTCGATGACAATTTTAATCCGCGCTCACAACAGCCAGCTTATATTGCAGGGCGAAGTTGATGCGCCTAATGTTAGCATTGCCTCAAAAGCTAAAGGGCGAGTACAACTGATCCATGTTAATCGTGGTGATGATGTTAAGCAAAACGATATTTTAATTACACTCGATAGTCCCGAACTTTTAGCGCAAGTTAGAGCCGCTGAAGCAGCCCGGGATCAAGCACAAGCGCAGGTAGAACTTTCTAAGCATGGTACCCGTGAAGAAAGTATGCGCTATTATGAGGCTTTAGTTGAACAGGCTAAAGTTGCTTATGATAATGCAAATCGAGAGTATAACCGTAATAAAGCCCTTTCTACTAAGGGGTTTGTGTCACAATCGGTGTTAGATAGTGCATTAAAAACCCGCGATGCTGCCTTTCAACAAGTCCAATCAGCACAAGCTAATTTAGATCAAGCTAAAAACGGCGACCGTATTGAACAACGGCAAATTTATGATGCTAAATTAAAAGAAGCACAAGAGCAGCTCAAGCAATTACAAATTCAGTATGACGATTTAATCGTTAAAGCGCCTGTCGATGGTGAGGTGGGATCAATCCCTGCTGAAGTTGGTGAACTTTTTAATGCTAATAGTCCTTTACTAACATTGATTCGATTACCGCAAGCCTACTTTGTTTTCAACCTTCGTGAAAACATTATGCCAAATATCCATAAAGGTGATCGAATTAAACTCAAGGTACCAGCGCTAGGTAATGAAGAAATCGAAGCTGAGATTCGTTATATTGCGCCAATGGGTGATTATGCAACTAAACGGGCAACTCGTGCCACCGGTGACTTTGATCTGAAAACATTCGAAGTTAGACTTTATCCATTAACACCTGTCAAAGGTTTGCGTGCAGGTATGAGCACATTATGGAAATTAGACAACTAACCTTTGACTTTTGGCACCGCTTTAAAGACGCCTTTAACGATGAGATACCGGTTATATTTAGGCGTTTTACCTTTCACTGGTTAATGTGGATTTTGCCACTGATTATCTTTGTTTTAATCAGCAGTATCTTTTATCGTGGGGTACTGTATGATCTGCCTGTCGGCTATGTTGATCTAGATAAAAGTGCATTATCGCGAGAAATAGTTCGTAATCTCAATGCCGGTGCCCATGCCGATCTAGTCAATTATGATAGTGCGCTTGCTGATGCTGAGCGAGATTTACAAAAAGCCAAAATTTACGCCATTTTATATATCCCTTCTAATTTTGAAGCAGATGTTTTAGCTGGTCGCCAACCTACGCCTATGCTCTATTACAATGCGTTATATTATAGTGCCGGGTTATATTCGATTATGGATTATTCGGGCTTAATTGCGCAATTAAATACCCAATATCGAACCACTATGGCAACCAGCATCGGTTTACCGGTACCGACACTTGCTAAAGTGAATTTTAATTATGACGGGCTATTTAACGCCAGCGGTAACTCAATGTACTTCCAGCAATTTTCCGCAGTCGTACATCTGTTACAACTTTTTGTTGTGACAACAACCATTCATATTTTATCGCAACTGCATAAGCGAACTCGTCTTAGTTATCCATTTGTACTTGGCAAATTAGCACCTTATACCATTTGGTATACCATGCTACTTATATTCGAAATCGCAATGTTGGTGCTGTTTTCAGATGCACGAGTATCTGGCTCTCCATTTGCGATGATGATTGTGGTATTTTTTTATGTCATTGCAGCGCAAAGCATTGGCATTTTACTTTTTACTTTCACAAAAACATCACTTGATGCTTACACCTTTATCGGCTTACTGGTAGGATTAGCCTTAACCTATTCCGGTGTTGTTGTGCCCGAATTATCAATGCCGTGGATAGCGAGGTTTATCTCATCACTTGAACCGTTAACTTATGCACTTAATAAACTGTTCGATCTTTTCTTACGGCACTCGACTTATCTCTCTATATTTAAAACTTGTGGGATTTTGATGATCTATCCAATAATAATTACCGTGTTAGTCAGAAAACGCTTAGTTAAGCGTTTACACGCACAGTAAGGAGAAAAAGATAGATGCTTAAAATATTTTTTTCTTCATTTTTAAAAACGTTTATGTATATGTTAGTGCGACCTGTGTGGTTGCTACTACTTATATCCGTATCATTGATGAGTTTAGTATACATTAATGGCACCATTACTAATTTACCAGTAGCCATTGTGGATCAAGATCATAGTGCAACCAGTCGTAGTTTGATTCGTTCATTAAACACCAGTTCTAAAATCGAAGTATTGACTTATGAGAACTCATTGCAAGCTTATGATGATATCAATAATCGTAAACTTTTTGCCGTCTTTACCATTCCAAGAGATTTTGAAAAAAACATCTTAAATGGTCAAGAGGTCACAATACCGGCTTATGGCGATGCTTCGAGCCGTTTAGCGAATGGTTTAATACAAGTTGATATTAGAGGTATTTATCAGCAAATTTTAACCGATTTTAATACCCGTATCATGCGCACCAATGGATTTTCGGATAAACAAATCGATATTATTTTATCGCCCATAAAAGGACAAACTCAGCCCCTTTATAATGCCGGTATCAGTTTTGCCGCCATTACATTTCCGGGATTACTCGTGATGTTATTGCAACACTCATTTTTAATTGCTTCAACCCGTACCAATATTACATTGCACTCTTTACCTCAAGGTAAACCGCCTTTCATTGCTATTTTTGGTGCGCTATGTGGTTTGATACCTATTTGGTTATTTTTATCCATTGTGCTATTCGGTTTGTGGCCTTGGGTGCTGGGCTATAGGCAGCTGGCGAATATATTGGAAATTTTGATAATGACATTTCCGCTACTGCTTGCGGTTTTAGGTTTAAGTAAGTTACTTACTGAATGCTTGCGCCGTTCAGAGATGATTTATCTTACCTTAGCATTTTTGACAACACCGGTGTTTTATCTCTCCGGCACTATCTGGCCGCTCGATGCAATGCCACTTTGGGTACAATTTGTATCGAAAATGCTACCTTCAACTTGGGCAACCAACATGATTGCTGGCGTCAATCAAATGGGGCTTAGCTTATCGGATAATTGGTTTAATATCTTTATGATCTTAATGCTAGGTGTAATTTATGGTTCACTTGGTTATTTCATTGCGGCATTACGTACCGGAAAAGTGAGACGATTTTTCAAAAAAGCCAAAATGTCACCAAACGCATTAAAATGCTTAAGCAAGTAATAGAGAGCTAATTCGGCAGTTGTTATAACGTGAATTTAATATCAATTATTGTTATGATGACTGCTTATTTTTATCGATTTAAATATCATGTTGTATGCACATTAAATATAATCCGTGGATTATTAGTTTACGCCCTAAGACGTTAGCGCTTTCATTAACAACTGTTTTATTAGGCAATGCACTGGCTTTTTGGCAACAATCGTTCAACCTACCTGTTACGATTTTTACTATCATAACAGCTGCATTGCTACAAATATTATCCAATCTTGCCAATGATTATGGTGATGCCATTAAAGGCACAGACAAAGATAATCTAATTGGTCATCAACGTGGAATTCAATTAGGTTTAATTAGCCTTCGGCAATTAAAAGTTGGTTTATCGATTAACATTTTGCTGAGTGTTGTTTCTGGCCTTTGCTTACTTTTGCTGGCGTGCAATGATATTTACCAATTATTAATTTTTATACTATTAGGGCTGTTATCTATCGTTGCGGCGATAACTTATACCATAGGTAAAAAACCTTATGGGTATATTGGGCTTGGCGATCTGTCGGTTTTTATCTTCTTTGGAATAATCGGTGTAATGGGGAGTGACTATTTGCAAACCAAAATAGTATCGCTATCCATTATTTTACCTGCCATAAGTAGCGGTTTACTGGCGGTTGCAGTACTTAATATCAATAATTTGCGCGATGCCGATAACGACCGCATTCACCATAAACGCACGCTGATTGTGTTATGGGGTAAAACATTTGGTAAATACTATCACTTAAGTTTAATCCTTAGCGCATTAAGTCTACTCGGTCTATTTGCTTATCTGTATTTAAAGACAATCTGGAGCAGTTTATTTATCTTAACTTTTCCTTTATACATCCAACATATCTATGCAGTATTTAAATTTAATCAAGCAAAAGATGCTACACCGTTATTAATTCAAATGGTCAAACTTGCTTTATTGACAAATTTACTTTATTGTTTGGGTATTATTTTGAGCTAGCTCACGTTTATGAAATTTAATATCGTGTCACTCAATATTAGCGTTATACTAGAAACAATTCATTATTACAGCAAAAGGAGACTCGATAATGGAGTTTGATACTTCTATTCTTTGCGATTACTACCCAGAAGATGTTAACGTCGTTGAACCAATTTTCAGTAATTTTGGTGGGGTAACATCATTTTCAGGTCAAGCTGTAACAGTCAAATGTTTTGAAGATAACGGCTTGTTATACGAAGTTTTACAATCAAATGGTGCCGGCAAAGTTTTGGTGATTGATGGCGGTGGTTCAGTTCGTCGAGCATTAATAGATGCTGAACTTATTGATATTGCTATCCAAAATCAGTGGGAAGGCATTATCGTTTATGGTGCTGTACGGCAGGTCGATTATTTAGCTGACGCTGAAATTGGTATTCAAGCACTAGCAGCAATTCCAGTCGGATCGGACGATCAAGGCGTAGGCGAAATTGATATTCGTGTCAATTTTGGTGGCGTCACCTTCTTTTCCGGTGATTTTGTTTATGCAGATAATACCGGTATTATCCTTTCTGAAATTGCACTGGAAATTGAAGAAAAATAGAATTGATTATACCGCCGATCACAATCGGCGGTTTTTATATTCAAACACAGGATAATTCTGAAAACTTTTGTCAGCATTGAGATGCCTTAAATTGTTCGGTTTCGTATATATCCGCCTGTAACGGTGATAATTAAGCCGGCTAATTCCATTTCTAATAATTTACTGGTTAATTCCGGAATAGGTATATCAACAAGTAAGGCAATAATATCAACCGGTGTAGGTTGATGACGAATCACTGCAAAGATATCCGGATATAAAATATTGTGACTATCGCCATTACTTCTGTTCGCTTGTCGATTAATCGTCGATAAGTATCCACTATAATGCTCTAAAATATCGGTTGGCTGACTAACTAAATAAGCGCCTTGTTTAATTAAAGCATGGGTTCCAGAGCAATTTTGATTATCGATATCGCCCGGTAAGGCAAAGACATCACGATTTTGCTCAAGTGCATAGCGTGCAGTAATTAATGAGCCACTTTTTTCGGAGGCTTCTATCACAAATGTCCCTAAACTTAATCCGCTAATAATTCGATTACGGCGAGGAAAATAGACCGATCTTGCTTTCTCAAAAGGTAAGAATTCCGACACAATTGCGCCGTCTTTCATTAAAATTTCATTAGCCAAATTTAAATTTGTTCTTGGTGCTATTTGGGCTAAGCCACTTCCCAATACAGCAATAGTATAGCCCGATACATCCAGCGCACCTCGATGACATATCGCATCTATCCCCAACGCTAAACCACTGGTTATTGTCAAACCATTAATTGCCAATTCACCCGCAAAGTATCTTCCCCATTGAGCGCCATAGTCACTATACTCACGGCTACCGACCATTGCCAGTTGGGGAGAGTTTAATAATTGCCGGTTACCTAACACAAATAACAATAAAGGTGGGGAACAAATTTGTTTTAATAGTAATGGATAGTCACTATCGCAATAAGCAATAAGATGCTTTTGTGGCGTTGGAGAATTTAACCATTCAAGTATGGGTTCAAAATGGAGATACGAGGTTTGATAAAACTGTACTAGTTGAGCGTCATTTAATCTTAATTTATCTAACAAAAAAGAGACATCTTGTATAATGTTGGGTAAACCACACGCAAAAAGCTGTCCTATTCTGTCAAAAATTGCTTGTTTTCCATACCCAAGCATTGAAATTCTTAAGAAGAATTCATATTTAGTCATTATAAACCTTTATGAAACAGTTAAAAACCAGTGTCCTGATATGGATTGATAAGATATATCTTACCAATAGCCTGTAAGGACTGTTCATTGTGATAATAAATGTTTACAATGTGTGAGAATCTAAAAAATATTGATAATTGAGGAGTAGATCGAACAATTTATGGCTATTTTACCGGTATTACGTTTTCCTGATGAACGACTTCGCAAAGTTGCTAAGCCCGTTACTAATTTTACCCCAGAACTACAAACAATCATTGATAATATGATTGAAACCATGTATGCCGAAAATGGCATAGGTTTAGCGTCGACTCAAGTTGATGTGCATGAGCAAATTATTGTGATCGATGTATCTGAAGATAAGAGTCAAGTCTATGTGATTATTAATCCTGAGGTGATTAGTCAAGAAGGTGAAACAGGCATTGAAGAAGGTTGCTTATCGATACCCGATTGCCGTGGATTTGTCCCGAGATCTGAAAAAATAAAAATTAAAGCGCTTGATCGGCATGGCAATCCTTATCAAATTGATGCTGATGAGCTACTAGCTATCTGTATTCAACATGAGATGGATCACTTAAAAGGGAAGCTCTTTGTCGACTATCTTTCACCTTTAAAGCGTCAACGAATTGAGCAAAAAATGAAAAAATTAACCCGCGAAGAACAAAGAAACAAATAAAAAAACCGCCATAATTACTGGCGGTTTTTTATATACTTTTATTTTGCAACAATAACCATTGCCGGGCGAATTAAACGACCATTTAAGGTATAGCCTTTTTGGATTGTGTTAACAATTTGACCCGATTGATGTTCCGGCGATTCAACCATACTAATCGCTTGATGCACATCTGGATTTAGTTGGGAATCTTGAGTATTAATCACTTCTATTCCAAACTTTTTAACAGTATCTAAAAAAGATTTTAAAGTAAGTTCTAAACCTTCAACGGTTGCTTGATGTTCCGGATTGTTTTTATCGGTCGATTCTAATGCACGCTCTAAATTATCTATTACCGGTAAAAGCTCATTTGAGAATTTTTCCAGCGCAAATTTACGGGCTTTATCAACATCCTGTTCAACACGTTTGCGAACATTATCGATTTCAGCACGAGCACGAATCATTGCCTCGCTTTCGTTCTTTTTCGCTAGTTGTAGCGCTTGCTCAAGCTCAGCAATTCGGGCATCTTTGGCTTTTAATTGCTCTTCAACATTCGCTTGTGATTCAGTTTTTTGCTCGGTTGATTCTTCCGTTGTGGTTTCAATATTTGTCTCATTTTCTGACATATTGTTATCTTGTTCTGTCATACTGTACTCCAAATGTAGTCGAAAACTTAGTTAATTACGGTTATTATGGGGGCAAATTTTATTATTACAAGTTTATCGATCGGCTGATAACTATTTTTTTAACCCTCGATTAAAAAATATAAAAATTTATATCATTAATTACTAGGATATTTTATGGATACACCATTTAAATGTATAGGTCTGATTGGGCTTCCACGTAAAATAGAAGCAATGCAAACTCATCAAGTGTTGCATGATTGGCTAGTTGAGCTTGGTATTCGTGTTTTAGTCGAAGACCGCTTAGCGGAATATTGCCAGTTTCCCGCCAACGAATATGCTTCGCTCGATACCATTGGTCAGTTAGCTGATTTAGCCATTGTGGTTGGTGGTGATGGAAATATGCTACGCTCAGCTCGTTACTTATCACACTATAAAATTAAAGTGATTGGTGTTAACCGTGGTAATCTTGGCTTTTTGACTGATATTTTACATGATCAAGTGATTGAACAGTTAACACCTGTCATTGCAGGCAAGTATGATGATGATCCACGTTTTTTACTTGAAGTCTCTATTTATGATAATGGTCACTTAATTAATTCCGGTTTTGCGGTTAACGAAATTGTTGTCACTCCCAATACCGTTGCCCATATGATTGACTATGATGTGTATATCAATGAACGTAATGCTTTTTCACAACGAGCCGACGGCTTAATTATTGCCACACCAACCGGATCGACCGCCTATTCATTATCGGCCGGAGGCCCGATTTTAGCGCCGCATTTAGATGCTCTGATTATTACACCAATGTTTCCACACTCATTAGCTATTAGACCGCTGGTGATTAAAAGTGATAATCCTATCCGACTTAAATTTCCAACAACGGCGCTTGATCTTAATATTGCCTGTGATAGCCAAATCATTTTACCGGTAAAACCAACGCAAGATGTCATTATTCGCCGTTCATCGTATGAATTTAATTTAATACATTCAAAAGATTATGACTATTTTAATAATCTTTCAAGTAAATTGGGCTGGTCTCAAAAAAGGTTTTGAACTGCTTAGATAAACTGTTGTAAAGCGATAATAACAAAGCTTTGCAACAGTTTGTGGAAGTCTTGAAAAGCATGCTAGTTTAAAATAAAAGATGAAATATTCGCAATATTTAGCTTGCTAGCAAATAAGCCAATACCCATACCGTAATTGATGAAAAAATAGCTGCAATAACATCATCAACCATAATACCAAAACCGCCCGGCACACGCTTATCAAACCAACGAATAGGCCAAGGTTTTGCCATATCAAACAATCTAAATGCGACAAAAGCAATCGTCACCCATAGTATTGAAAATTGAGGAATGAAATACAGCGTTATCCACATACCGACAAATTCATCCCAAACAATATGACCCGAATCATGAGTATGGGTATCATCCGACGTTTTTTGGCAAATATAACAACCAAACACAAACGTCACTAAAATAAAAACCCAATATAAAGCAGGTTGTAAACCCCAAAATAAAAGCCACAGTGGTATCGCCATTAATGATCCCATAGTACCAGGCATAATGGGTGATAGCCCACTGCCCAATCCGACCGCTAAAAAATGAATTGGATTAGTGAGTTTTAGGTATTTTTTAAAATCTTTATTGCGCGCTTGTTTCGTCATTCTGATGATAATCGGTTGATAAAATTATGCCGACTTGAGGTCGGCAAAAAATTTGCTTAGCTAACTTTAGCCAGCACTAATAATATTTAGCTATATTATTAGTCTTTAGCTAAGGTTGCAACCATTACTGCTTTGATCGTGTGCAGGCGATTTTCGGCTTCATCAAAAACGATACTATGTTTAGATTCAAAGACTTCATTTGTCACTTCTAAACCATTTTTCAAACCATACTGGGCAGCCATTTGTTGACCTACTGTGGTATTCATATCATGGAAAGCCGGTAAGCAATGCATAAATTTAACATTTGGATTCTCGGTTAATTTAATTACATTTTGATTAACTTGGTATGGGGTTAATAATTTCACTCGCTCATCCCACACTTCTTTTGGTTCGCCCATGGAAACCCATACATCGGTATAAAGAAAATCAACGCCTTTCACACCTTCAGCGACATCTTCAGTTAAAACGATTTTAGCGCCTGTTGTTTTAGCTATCTCTTGGCACTTTTGAACAAGCTCTGATTCAGGTTGGCACGCTTTAGGCGCCACGAGTCGGATCTCCATACCCATTAAGGCTGCGCCTTCCATTAACGAATTGCCCATGTTATTACGAGCATCACCTAAATAAGCAAATTTAACGCTATTAAGTGGGCGCTCACCGATATGCTCTTTCATGGTCATAAAATCTGCTAAAATTTGCGTTGGATGCGCTTCAGTCGTTAAACCATTCCAAACCGGCACACCGGCATATTTTGCCAAAGTTTCAACAATATCTTGCCCATAACCTCGATACTCAATACCGTCATACATGCGTCCGAGTACTCGAGCTGTATCGGCTATCGACTCTTTATGCCCAATTTGGCTACCACTTGGCCCTAAATAGGTGACTTGAGCACCTTGATCATATGCACCGACTTCAAAAGCACAACGAGTACGGGTTGAGTCTTTTTCAAAAATTAAGGCAATATTTTTGCCAACCAAATGTTTTTTCTCAGTGCCTTGTTGTTTAGCCTGCTTTAATTGAATGGAAAGATCGATTAATTGATTGATTTCATTTGGCGTAAAATCCAGTAAACGTAAAAAATGGCGCTGATAAAAACCGTGCATAACTAGCTCCTGATAGATGTGATAATTCAAGTCATTCTATTTGAATAATTATGCATTTTCAAGTTAAACCTGATAATATCGTCGATAATCTACAGTAACTTGCAATAAGTCTCAAAAATGAGACATTATTATTTAAATAATTTTAATAATATCGCTTTTTTTGTACAAAAAAGTGTAATAAAATGACCATTCATTGAATCCTGAAAGATAAGCGGTTTTGAATTTTTATTCATAAATAGTAATTCTTTATTCAAAAGGTCTTTTTAACCATGCAAACTTATGCCCTCCTTATATTACAAGACGGTTCACAATTTATCGGTAAATCAATCGGTGCCGACGGACAAACTGTTGGTGAGGTCGTTTTTAATACCTCAATGACCGGTTATCAAGAAATACTCACCGACCCTTCATATTGCGAGCAATTAGTCACGTTAACTTACCCCCATATAGGTAATGTCGGTACTAACAATGCCGATGCTGAATCTAATCAAGTTTATGCAAAAGGGCTGATTATTCGTGATTTACCACTATTAGCCAGCAATTATCGCAATGAGCTCGATCTTTCGAGTTATTTAAAACAGCATAATGTTATTGCCATTGCCGATATCGATACTCGCCGTTTAACTCGAATCTTGCGTGAAAAAGGGGCTCAGCATGGCGTGATTATCACGGCAAACGATAAAGAAACTTTACTTGAAAAAGCCGATACCGCTAAACAAATGGCGATCGATTTTAAAGGATTATCCGGACTGGATTTAGCCCAAAAAGTCACCTGTACAAAAAGCTATTTGTGGACACAAGGTGTATGGACAAGAGAGCAAGAACACCCCGCGGCAAAACCGGAAAGCGCCTTGCCTTATCATGTTGTGGCTTATGATTTTGGCGTAAAACGTAATATCTTACGGATGTTAGTTGCACGGGGTTGTAAATTGACCATTGTTCCGGCCAAAACCTCTGCGCAGGAGGTATTAGCATTAAATCCTGACGGTATATTCCTATCAAATGGTCCCGGTGATCCGGCACCTTGTACTTATGCCATTGATGCCATTAAACAGTTTTTAGCCACTAACATACCGATATTTGGTATCTGTTTAGGGCATCAACTGTTAGCGTTGGCTTGTGGTGCAAAAACCATAAAAATGAAATTTGGACATCATGGTGGCAATCATCCGGTTAAAGATCTTGAAAATAATCGAGTTATGATTACCGCGCAAAATCATGGTTTTGCCGTTGATGAAATGAGTTTACCGACTCACTTACGTGTGACGCATAAATCACTGTTCGACGGTTCGCTACAGGGTATTCATCATAATCAAAAACCCGCTTTTAGCTTTCAAGGCCACCCCGAAGCGAGTCCCGGGCCTCACGATGCCGCCCCACTATTTGATCACTTTATCGAATTAATTAAAATTTATAAGCAGGAGCAATAACATGCCTAAGCGAACAGATATTAATAGCATTCTCATTATTGGCGCTGGCCCAATTGTTATTGGTCAAGCTTGTGAATTTGATTATTCCGGCGCTCAAGCTTGTAAGGCTCTGCGTGAAGAAGGTTATCGGGTTATTTTAGTCAATTCTAATCCTGCCACCATTATGACCGATCCGGAAATGGCGGATGCAACCTATATTGAGCCGATTGATTGGACAACGGTGAGTAAAATTATTGAACAAGAAAGACCCGATGCCATTTTGCCCACCATGGGCGGACAAACAGCGCTCAATTGTGCGTTAGAACTGGATAGAAGAGGTATTTTAAAACAATTTAATGTCGAAATGATCGGCGCTACCGCTGATGCAATTGATAAAGCTGAAGATCGCAAACGTTTTGATCAAGCTATGAAAAAAATTGGTCTTGATACCGCTCGTTCCGGCATTGCTCACTCATTAAAAGAGGCTTATGCGGTACTTGAACAAGTTGGCTTTCCTTGCATTATCCGCCCTTCTTTTACTATGGGGGGAACCGGTGGCGGGATTGCTTATAACACTCAAGAATTTGATGAAATTTGTACCCGAGGACTTGATCTGTCGCCCACCAATGAACTCCTCATTGATGAGTCATTAATTGGTTGGAAAGAGTATGAAATGGAAGTGGTACGAGATAAAAATGATAACTGTATCATCGTCTGTTCGATTGAAAATGTTGACCCTATGGGCATTCATACCGGGGATTCTATTACCGTTGCGCCAGCTCAAACACTAACTGATAAAGAGTATCAAATCATGCGTAACGCATCGATAGCGGTACTTCGTGAAATTGGCGTTGAAACAGGTGGTTCGAATGTACAATTTTCGGTTGATCCTAAAACCGGACGCTTGATTGTGATTGAAATGAATCCAAGGGTATCACGTTCATCAGCATTAGCATCTAAAGCAACCGGTTTTCCAATCGCAAAAATTGCGGCCAAACTTGCGGTTGGCTATACCCTTGATGAGCTATCTAATGATATTACCGGAGGTAAAACGCCAGCGTCATTTGAGCCTTCAATCGACTATGTAGTGACAAAAATACCCCGCTTTAATTTCGAAAAGTTTGCCGGGTGTAATGATCGTCTAACAACTCAAATGAAATCAGTGGGTGAAGTGATGGCTATTGGGCGGACTTTTCAAGAATCATTGCAAAAAGCGCTACGAGGGCTTGAAGTCGGTGCGTGTGGTTTTGATCCGAAAATTGACAATTATGATGATGAAAAAAATCTCAGCAAAATACGTTATGAACTGCAAGAAGCGGGCGCTGAACGAATTTGGTATATTGCTGACGCTTTTCGAGCCGGCTTTAGTTTAGATGAAATTTTCACATTAACGAATATCGATCGCTGGTTTTTAGTGCAGATTGAAGAACTTATCAGCCTTGAAAACCAACTAAAATCGCAATCATTCGCTAGCCTGAATTCAGAATCATTATGGCAACTTAAGCGTAAAGGTTTTTCAGATTTACGTATTGCTAAACTGCTTAATGTTGAAGAACAAGACGTTCGTGATCGAAGAAACCAATACGATATTCATCCTGTATATAAACGAGTTGATACCTGCGCGGCGGAATTCTCGACCGATACAGCTTATCTTTACTCAACCTATGAACAAGAGTGCGAAGCTAAACCACAATTCATTCGCCCTAAGATTATGATATTAGGCGGTGGACCTAATCGGATTGGGCAAGGTATTGAGTTTGATTACTGTTGTGTACACGCAGCGCTGGCGCTCCGTGAAGACAGTTATGAAACAATTATGGTTAACTGTAATCCGGAAACGGTATCTACCGATTATGATACCTCAGATCGACTCTACTTTGAGCCAGTCACACTGGAAGATGTGCTTGAAATTGCTCACGTCGAAAAACCAAATGGCGTAATTGTCCAATACGGCGGGCAAACACCATTAAAATTAGCCAGAGCGCTTGAAGTCGCTGGGCTACCGATTATTGGTACCTCGCCAGATGCGATAGATCAAGCTGAAGATCGCAAACGTTTTCAGTCGATTGTCGATAAGTTAAAGTTAAAACAGCCAGTTAATGCAACGGTTACCGATATTGAAGATGCGGTGATTAAAGCCGAACAAATTGGCTATCCATTAGTGGTCAGACCGTCTTATGTGCTTGGTGGTCGAGCCATGGAAATTGTGTATAACGAGCAAGATTTAAGACGTTATTTTAAAACCGCAGTCAGTGAATCGAATAATGCTCCAGTACTACTTGATCACTTTTTAGATGATGCTATTGAAGTTGATATTGATGTGATTGCCGACGGCGAGCAAATCGTAATTGGCGGCATTATGGAGCATATTGAACAAGCGGGAATTCACTCGGGTGATTCTGCTTGTTCATTACCAACATATACTTTAAGCCCGGAAATTTTAGACCAATTGCGCAAGCAAGCTAAACAGTTAGCGTTAGAACTTAATGTAAAAGGGCTTATGAATGGGCAATTTGCCATCAAAGATAACCAAATTTATTTGATTGAAATCAACCCTCGAGCCGCTCGCACCGTGCCATTTGTGTCGAAAGCTACCGGTTTGCCATTAGCGAAAATTGCTGCACGAGTTATGACAGGGCAATCACTTGCTAAACAAAATATCACCAAAGAAGTCATACCGCCTTATTACTCAGTGAAAGAGGTGGTATTACCGTTTAATAAATTTAGTGGCGTGGACCCAATTTTGGGGCCTGAAATGCGTTCAACCGGTGAAGTGATGGGAATTGGTAAAACCTTTGCCGAAGCCTTTGCCAAAGCACAACTTGGTAGCTTATCCAGTATGAAAAAATCGGGAAAAGCTTTGCTATCTGTTCGTGATCAAGACAAAACTCGCTTGTTAGCGATCGCTAAACGATTAATTGCGCATGGTTTTAGTATTGATGCTACTTTGGGCACCGCTAAGGCATTACAACAAGCTGGCATACCCTGCCAAATGGTCAAAAAAGAGAACGAAGGGCGCCCCAATATTCATGACCATATTAAAAATGGCGAATATAGCTATATTCTCAATACCACATCTGGACGGGCTGCCATTGAGGCATCGAAAATTTTGCGCCGCAGCGCAATCCAATATAAAGTGTATTACGATACCACGATGAATGCGGCCTCTGCCACAACTGCCGCATTAGACTGCGATCCAGCACAATATGTTGTTTCATTGCAAACACTTTATGCATAAATATTGGCTAAAAAGTAAGCCTGTAAAATACATAGCGGCTGACAGATTTGCGCAAAACAAGAACCTTAGTACGATTAAAATATAGTACTAAGGTTGATTTAAAAA
Organism: Gilliamella sp. B3172; assembly: GCF_026536465.1. Lineage (NCBI taxonomy): Bacteria > Pseudomonadati > Pseudomonadota > Gammaproteobacteria > Orbales > Orbaceae > Gilliamella > Gilliamella sp. B3172. The sequence continues at coordinate 130,051 of NZ_JAFNOA010000007.1, forward strand.
TGGTGATAATTTGCAGGCTTTTCGCACTTGTATTAACTTTACGCTAAATAAACCTTAATCACTTGCCATTGACTAATGTTGCATCTTGTTTATTTGCTATATCCAAATTATAAGTAAATTTTTATTTAAATTGTCGACGATTTAATTAATTGTATTTATTTAGAATTTTGATTAACTATAGCTAAAATATCGGCCTCTGTCAGTTTCTGCGTCGGATTAGCAAAAGCGTAACAAGTTGGTTTTTTGTCAATAAAGACCTCTGATGTAAAATCCAAATTCTTAATATCATTAAAAATCCAGGCAGCAAGATAATAATTTTGTGTGCCGGTTAAATGATAATAAAGGTGAGATCCGCACTGCTGACAAAATGCTCTTTCAGCCCATTGTGATGAAGGATAATGACGTATATTGTCTTGACCTTCTACGGTAAGCTCACCGTTATACATTAATGACATAAAAGGTCCGGCACTCCACTTCCGACAGGTTTCACAGTGACAGGCACTTAAATGTAAGTTTTTGAAAGGGACAACCAACTTAACTTTGCCACATAAACATGTCCCATGATACTCAGTTGACATAAATACTCCTTTTTGATTGAAATGAATAATTTTTACTCAAACCTAAATCATTATAACTAAAAAAACAAGTAAATCTTGCCAAGAAGTTTCAGAAATACCCTACGTTTTAGTAAAAAAACCGTATTTATTTGTTTAAAAATGTTTAAAATTAGCTCGCTTAAGCAAAAAGGTATTGCTTTATTATTTTATTACTATAATATAGCCACCTCTTTGACGCGGGGTGGAGCAGCTTGGTAGCTCGTCGGGCTCATAACCCGAAGGTCGTTGGTTCAAATCCAGCCCCCGCAACCAATTCCTCAAAAATCTATTCTAAATTATTCTTAATAATAAACTATTCTGATTTCGGTACAGCCAGTAGCGTTGATACAGCTTCACTAATTCTTCTAGCAATATAGCTATTATTCATGGTGTACAAATGGATACCGTCAACATTTTGTGAAACTAAATCAACAATCTGATCGATAGCATAAGCAATACCGGCGTCACGGAACGCATCAGGGTGATGCTCGTATTTCTCCATCATCTGTTTGAATTTCTTCGGTAGATTTACGCCACACATCGATACCATACGTTCAATTTGGTTTTTGTTCGTTACCGGCATAATCCCTGCTTCAATTGGTACATTAATTCCCATATCACGGGCTTTGTCTAAGAAAGTATAAAAATAGTCATTATCAAAAAATAGCTGTGATATGAGTTGATCTGTTCCGGCACTCACCTTTTCTTTTAAATGTATTAAATCTTGTTTTAGCGTTGATGCTTCAAGATGACCTTCAGGATAACATGCCCCAATCACATTAAAATCACCATTTTCTTTAATAAATGAAACCAGCTCGCTGGCATAGCGAAAATCATCTTTAGGTGTAACTGTCGGGCTAATATCGCCTCGCAGTGCAAGCACATTATCGATACCGGCACATTTAAGATCATGAAGAATTTTTTGCATTTCTGCTTTATCAAAATTAATTCCCGGCAAATGAGCAACACTTTCAATGCCATAAGTATGTTTGACAGAGTGGGCGATATCAATTGTGGTTTGACCATTCAAACTACCACCAGCGCCATAAGTAACACTGATAAAATCAGGTTTGAAGTAACCAAGTTCACGCAATGTGCTATAGATTGTCTCTAAAGGTGACGTTTTTTTAGGGGGAAAAACTTCAAAAGAGAACACGGTTTTTTTATTAAAGAGTAAATTAGTTTTCATCTGTATCATCCATTGGTGTGATTACTATTATCCTTACTGACATTTCCGCCGCCAAAATCGGCGGCGGAAATTAAGGTAAAGCAAATTAATTAACGCAACAGTGTTAATTAAGCGTTTTTCGAACTTCTAATGTTGCTTGAACTAAATGTTCTAAACTTGCAACAACTTCTTTCTCACCACGAGTTTTTAAACCACAATCCGGATTAATCCAAAGTTTTTGCTTGTCAATTTTTGCCAATAACTTCTCAATTGTTGCTTTGATTTCCGCAACCGGTGGTACACGTGGTGAATGGATATCATAAACACCCGGTCCAACTTCAGTTTTAAAGTTATTGGCTTTAAGTACATCAATCAATTGTAGATTAGAACGTGATGCTTCAAATGAAATCACATCAGCATCCATGGCATCGATATCTTTGATAATGTCAGCAAATTCGCTATAACACATATGTGTATGAATTTGTGTATCAGCTTGTACTTTGCTGTGTACTAATCTAAATGCTGGAATAGCCCAATCCAGATATTCACTATTCCAATCAGCTTTACGTAATGGTAATTTCTCTTTTAACGCTGCTTCATCAATTTGGATGACTTTAATGCCGGCCGCTTCAAGATCTAACACTTCATCACTGATTGCTAAACCAATTTGGAATACTGACTCTTTTTGTGAAATATCTTCACGAGGGAACGACCAGTTAAGGATCGTCACTGGGCCAGTTAACATGCCTTTAACGGGTTTGTCAGTTAGGCTTTGTGCATATTGTGAATATTCAACGGTAATTGGTTTAGAGCGTGAAATATCACCCCATACAATTGGTGGCTTAACACAACGAGTACCATAAGATTGCACCCATGCTTTTTCAGTAAAGACAAAACCATTTAAGCTTTCACCAAAATACTCAACCATGTCATTACGTTCAAATTCGCCGTGAACTAACACATCAATACCAATCTGTTCTTGAAGCTTGATACATTCTGCAATTTTTTGTTTGTTAAACTCGGTATATTCATTTAAACAAATTTCACCTTTCTTGAATTTTGCACGGTTTAAACGTACATCAGGTGTTTGCGGAAATGAACCAATCGTTGTTGTAGGTAATAATGGCAAATTAAAGGCTTTTTTCTGTGCTGCTTCACGTACTGAAAATTCCGGTAGACGAGTAAAATCAGACGCTTTTAAAGCCGAAACTTTTTGACGTACCGCTTGATTTGCTCCTTCACGCTCACGCGTAAATAGGGTTTGATTTGCTTTGTAAGCCGGACTATTTTCAAAATTCGAGTCTTTGACTAATTCACCAAGTTCTGCTAACTCTTGTAGTTTTTCTTGAGCAAAAGAAAAATAAGCTCGTTGTTGAATCGTTAATTTAGTTTCGTTTTGTAATGTATAAGGTACGTGGAGTAAAGAACACGAAGTATTAATCACAATGTTTGCCGCTTTTTGCTTAATTTTTGCGACTAATTCCAATGTTTTTTTATAATTATTTTTCCAAATATTTTTACCATTTACCACACCGGCAAATAACACTTTATCAGCCGGGAAACCATGACTTTCAAGTAATGCTAAGGATTGTTTACCTTCAACAAAATCAAGTCCGATACCGTCAAATGGTAACGCCACTAATTGTGGGTAACAATCACGCACATCGCCAAAGTAAGTTTGTAAAACCACTTTGGTTGTACCTTTAACGGATAAAATTGACTGATAAAGCTCATTAAATAAAGCAATATCTTCATGAGTTAAATCAGTCACTAAAATTGGCTCATCAATTTGTATCCACTGCGCACCAAGTGCAGTAAATTTCTGAATTATTTCTTGATAGGCTTTAATAATATCGGCTTTAAAATCAACTAGCTGTTTATTACCTAAATACTGTGCTAATTTGAAAAAGGTTAATGCCCCAATCACAACCGGTTTGGTTTGAATACCTAATGCTTTGGCTTCTTGATATTCGTCAAAAGGTTTGGTGCTGGCTAGTTTTATTTGTAGTGAATCTTCAATTTCCGGCACTAAGTAGTGATAGTTGGTATTAAACCATTTTTTCATTGCCAGCGCTCGCACATCACCTTTTTCACCTTGATAACCACGCGCCATGGCAAAATAACGATCGAGTTCAGGTAAGCCTAAATCTTGATAACGTTTTGGGATAACATTCAGTAAACAGGCTGTATCTAATACCGCATCATAAAATGAAAAGTCATTAGAGGAGATTAAAGCAATTTTATGTGATGCTTGTTGTTGTAGATGTTCAGCACGTAGGGCTTTTGCTTCGTTTAATAACTCAGCTTGAGTTTTATTACCTTTAAAATAAGCTTCGGTTGCAAATTTAAGTTCACGAAGTTTACCAACACGAGGATATCCAATAACTGCAGTATTCATTTTCTTTTCCTTATTTAGCATTTAGCACTTTTCTTTAGTGGTTAAAAAGATAGCAAAAAAAAATGTTATTGAATAATTCTAGTTTTTTATCAAAAGATATAGTTTTTAACTATACCTAAAGGTATAAAAAAATCCCTCTGTTTTTCAACAGAAGGATTGAAATATATGAAAATTAATAAATTAACTACTGGCGCCATTCGCCACGGATTGGTCTTGAAAAGTGAGCAAGCACAGCGATCATACAGATTTCAATCGACACGCCCCAATAGATATGCCCTAAAATTTCACTCCAAAGTTCATAACCATTTAGGTTCCATAACCAACCTACCGTACCTTCCGGATCATAAGCAGGATGACGAAAACCTAATAGTGGAATTAAAAAACCATGCATCATAACGGTAATGATAATGCCATAAAATGCACCATACCATAATCGAATATTATTCCAAAAGTAGGCAATAAATACATAAACGAAGGCAAAGGCAAAACTAAATAACCAGTGATAAAGTGTTACTGCGCCCGAAACGATTGCCGTTTGGTAAACATAATCAAGTGAATGAGAATTAATGCCTAACCAACCAAGCCATGCATCAATGTGTGCTGCTGGCGGTGAAATTTCCCCGGGAACACGAGGAGGCATATTAACTTCAGACCCCCATTTAACCAGTGCGCTAATGAATCCACCAATCAGAGTAGTCCAAATAATAATTTGACGATTTATTTTATTTCCAAACATTTAAAAATACCTTTATTGTTATAGTTGAAAAGCTTGTAAATTATATCCGTAAGCAATCTTGGAATGAAAGATAATAAGCCGAATTGACCGAGTGTAAAAGTTATTGTTATAATTGGTAAAAATTATTTATTAAGCGTCTTTTAATAGCGTGGCTAAAAAGTAGCAAATAAATTTTCCATGGATTTAGGTTATGAATGTAGAAATTGTACAATTTCCTGCTACACAATTAGCTGTCATTGAGCATTATGGTTCACCTTTATTAGAGAATAACACTCTAAATAAATTCATTAAATGGCGACAAGAAAACAATTTTTTAGATAGTCAAAAGCATCAAAGTTATGGTATTCATTATACCAATCCAAATACAACTCCACTCAATGAGCATCATGTCGATTTTGCAATATCGATAAATTGCACAATTCCACCAAATGATTACGGAATCATCAATAAAACAATTCCAGCACTTCGTTGTGCCAAGGCAAGGGATATTGGATCTAGAGAAAATAATCAAGCCATTATTTACTTACTCCAAACATGGTTGCCACAAAGTGGCGAGCGAATAGGGAACTTTCCTCCAATTTTCCATTATGTAAATGTTGGTTTAAACATTCAACCACAAGAGATGATTACAGATGTTTATCTACCTTTAGCATAAACAAATTGTCACCTATCTTGATAAAATTCTTATAAATAAAAGTAATCAACTGTATTTATTTACAGTGCCTTTGCTGTTATACTGCCAATATGGTAACAAACCTTATGTGCTAATTTATTATGATAACGCAATTGACTATTAATAATTTTGCTATCGTCGATCAGCTGTTAGTGGATTTTACAACAGGGATGACCGCAATTACGGGTGAAACAGGTGCAGGTAAATCGATTGCGATCGATGCATTAGGGCTTTGTTTAGGGAATCGTTCCGATGCTTCATCTATCCGATCCGGCGCTGATCGTGTCGATATTTCAGCTTGCTTTGTGCTTGATGACACCCCCGCTGCCTTTTCTTGGCTAACTGAGAATCAGCTAGATGAAGGTAATGAGTGTATTTTACGACGAGTTATTAACCAAGATGGACGTTCTAAAGCCTTTATTAATGGTCGGGCAGTACCAATATCACAACTGAAAGATTTAGGACAACTATTGATTCAAATTCATGGTCAACATGAGCCTCAGCGACTTTTACGTAGTGACTATCAACAGCTTTTACTTAACCATTATATGAATGAGCCATCGTTGCTTAGTCAAATGAATCAAGCATATAAACAGTGGAAAACAGCTTGTCAAACTTATCAGCAATATCAAACCTCCAGACAAGAGCGTGAAGCACATATTCAACTTTTACAATATCAACTTAAAGAGCTTAATGAGTTTTCCCCTATTGAAGGTGAATATCAGCAAATTGATGAAGAATATAAACGCCTTTCCAACAGTGAACAGTTAATTCAGCTTAGCCAACAATCAGTGATGCTGTTGGACGAAGCCGAAGAATATAATGTCAGTAACTTACTCAATAGCGTGAAACATACCGTACAGGAGTTATCGGCTTTAGATCCAACTCTAAGCGATATTTGTAATTTGCTTGAAGATGCTTCCATTCAAATTAAAGAAGCCAGCTACGAACTACGCCATTATAGTGAGAGTTTAGAGCTTGACCCTGCCCGTGTGATGCAACTTGAACAGCGACTTTCAAAACAAATATCCTTAGCTCGTAAACACCATGTGGCTCCTGAAGCTTTACCGGAATTACATCAAAATCTTTTAGCTGAGTTTAAGCAAATTAATCAACAAGACGAACAAAGCGAACAACTGAAAGCTGACATTAATAAATACCACCAAGTCACATTAGAACTTGCCAGTAAATTACATCAAAAACGTTTAGCCATCAGTAAAACCTTAGCGAAAAAAGTGACTGCTATTATGCATGAGTTATCGATGCCAAATGGGCAATTTAGTATTGAAATTGCCTATGATGAAAATCGGTTAAATGAAGATGGTGCCGATCAAGTCACGTTTTTAGTAACAACCAATGCCGGCCAACTCGCACAACCACTGGCTAAAGTTGCATCGGGCGGGGAGTTATCTCGTATTGCCCTTGCCATTCAAGTTTTAACTGCGCAAAAAATGGATACACCTGCATTAATTTTTGACGAAATCGATGTCGGTATCAGTGGCTCTACAGCGGCAAAAGTAGGGCAACTGTTAAGACAATTAGGTCAATCAACACAAGTTATTACAGTCACGCATTTACCACAAGTTGCTGGTCAAGCCAATCAACACTATTTTGTCAGTAAAGAAACCAACGGTAAACAAACATCAACCGATATGCAAAAATTGGATGAAAAGGGTCGTATAAACGAACTGGCACGGCTTTTAGGCGGTGATAAAATAACTAATGCAACATTAGCCAATGCGAAAGAGCTACTTATTATCTAATTGAATTGTGGTAATATAACGCTTTCGATTTGGCTATAAAGGAAACGCGATCATGAATCTAGCGGGTAAACATATTCTATTAGGGATTGCCGGAGGCATTGCAGCTTATAAATGCCCTGATCTTGTTCGCCAATTAAAAAAAGCCGGGGCGCAGGTTCATGTGGTACTCACTGAGTCAGCGAGCCACTTTGTCACACCACTAACACTACAGGCAGTATCCGCAAACCCTGTATCAAGCGACCTGTTTGATCCGTCAGCTGAATTATCAATGAGCCATATTGAGCTGGCAAAGTGGGCTGATTTAGTTTTAATCGCACCCGCCACTGCAAATATCATTGCCAAAATAGCCAATGGTATTGCTGATGATCTATTATCGACTGTTTGTTTAGCAACACCAGCGCCAATAGCTATAGCGCCGGCGATGAATCAACAAATGTATAAAGCAGCAGCAACGCAACATAACCTTTCCATTTTAAGTGCCAGAAATTGCCTAATTTTAGGGCCGGATACAGGTTTTCAGGCGTGCGGTGATTGTGGTCCGGGTAGAATGCTCGAGCCACAAACGATGATAAACCAACTCGATAGTTACTTCGCTGATTCATCTTTACTTGCCGGAACATCAATTACTATTACCGCCGGACCAACGATTGAAGAAATCGATCCAGTCCGCTATATCAGCAATTACAGTTCAGGTAAAATGGGCTTTGCTATTGCAAAAGCTGCAGCTGAAATGGGGGCAACGGTCACTCTTATTAGTGGACCGGTAAATTTAGATACACCGAATAATGTCAATCGAATTGATGTTAAAAGTGCAAATCAAATGTATAATGAAGCTATCAAGTTTGCCAAAAAATCGTCTATTTTTATTTCTTGTGCTGCCGTAGCCGATTACCGTGCTGAAACAATCGCCAAGAAAAAAATAAAAAAAACAGATGACAACAATGAGCTAATTATCAAATTAGTCAAAAATCCAGATATTGTTGCCACTGTTGCTGCATTAAAAAGACAGCGCCCTTTTGTAGTAGGTTTTGCTGCCGAAACCAACAATGTTAAGGCTTATGCCCTTAAAAAACTAACTGACAAAAATTTAGATTTAATTTGTGCTAATGATGTTTCCGATAAAAGTATTGGTTTTAATTCAGATCAAAATGCATTAACCCTTTACTGGCAAAATGGTGAGCAAAAATTACCATTAGATAATAAACAGCAATTAGCCAAACACTTACTTGAAGCATTGATAATACGATATAAAGCGAGTCATGATGAAAAGAAAAATCGATATTAAAATATTAGATAAACGTTTAGGTGAGACATTTCCACTACCAACCTATGCCACTGAAGGATCAGCGGGTATTGATTTGCGTGCAATGTTTGACAAAACAACCGAAATCAAGCCAGGTGAAACCATTTTAACCCCTACGGGTTTATCAATGCATATTGCTGATCCAAATTTAGCCGCATTAGTTCTACCTCGCTCCGGTTTAGGCTCTAAAAATGGGATTGTATTAGGTAATTTAGTCGGTTTAATCGATTCTGATTATCAAGGGCAACTGTTTGTACCAATTTGGAACAGAAGCCAAACGCCTTTTGTGATTGAACAAGGCGATCGAATTGCGCAATTAATTATTGTGCCAGTTGTTCAAGCTGAATTTAATATTGTAGATGAATTTACCGAGTCAGTGCGCGGTGAAGGTGGATTTGGACATTCGGGTAAAAAATGATTGTGAGTAATAAAAATAAAAATCGCAAAGAGGATATATTACAAGCGTTGGCAACAATGCTTCAATCCAATGAAGGGACACAGCGAATTACTACTGCTAAACTAGCCGCGACCGTTGGGGTGTCTGAGGCGGCGCTCTATCGTCATTTTCCAAGTAAAACCAAAATGTTTGAAAGTTTAATTGTCTATATTGAGGATATTTTACTTTCTCGTATCAATGTTATTTTACAAGACGAGCCTAACACAATGATTCGTTTGAAGTTAATTTTAGCGTTGATATTAGGCTTTTCAGAAAAAAATCCTGGCTTAACCCGAATTATGACCGGGCATGCCTTAATGTTTGAACAAGATCAATTACAAGAACGCATCAGCCAACTATTTGAACGAATAGAAACACAAATTAAGCAAGTTTTACGAGAGCGTAAAATCCGTGAAGGAGTTGGATTTACCACCGACGAACGAATTTTATCGAGCCAATTATTAGCTTTCTGTGAAGGTATGATGTCCCGTTATTCTCGTTCAGGATTCGAGTATCTACCGACGATAAATTTTGAGACACGTTGGGCATTATTAGCTAAACAATTAGTGTAAAAAATAACTAGCTACTTTTATGTATCAATTACGTGATCAACTATCAAGGATTCCATTATGAATTTCGAAAATACTATGGAACAAATCATCTTATTTATTGAAAAATATGATAGTGTTGTTCTAAATTATATCGCCCATTTTTGTTTTGCCATTATTATTTTCATCCTTGGGCGGATGATTGCCAGATTTATTAGTCGTCAATTTAGACGCATTTTAACCAGTCGTGAGGTCGATCCGACAGTGGTTAAGTTTGTGAGTGCTTTATCTTATTATGCCATTATTATTGTATCGCTGGTTGCCGTATTAGGCCAATTAGGTGTACAAACCGCTTCAATTGTCGCTGTAATCGGTGCAGCCGGTTTAGCCGTCGGTTTAGCCTTACAAGGGTCACTATCTAACTTTGCCGCAGGGGTAATTTTAATAATTTTCCGCCCATTTAAAGTGGGTGAAACAGTCATTATTAATAATCAACGAGGTGTAATAGACTCAATTCAAATCTTCTCTACCACAATTATTACTCCAACCAATGAATTGGTGGTGATACCTAATAGTCAGGTAGTAAGTGCCAATATTATCAATTATACTCGTTTACCGGAAAGACGCTTAGACTTAGTAATTAATGTCGGTTATGATTCTGATATTCAAAAAGTTTATCAAGTGTTAACACACGCGGTTAACCAAACTCAGAATATTTTGACCAGTAAAGAGGCCATCATTCGTTTGGATCTTTTAGATGCTTCGTCGATGAACTTTAATGTCTTAGTTTGGACACTTAATGCCAATTATGGATCGGTCAAGGCCGAGTTACTTGAAAATATTAAAAACAGCTTAACTGAAAATGGCATCAACATTCCTTATCCAACTATGGATGTCAATGTTAATCCAAACCATTAAATAGATTAATAACCTATCTGCTTACCAATAACGGATAGGTTATTTTGCCCACCTCACTAAATTAAATAGTCTTGATCCATATTTAGCGCTGGTTTGTCACAGTCGGGGCAACCAACCACTTTTGCCGGCACGCCAGCGACAGTTGTGTGCGCAGACACTGGCTCTAATACCACTGAACCGGCACCGATTTTAGCCCCTTTGCCAATTTCAATATTTCCTAAAATAGTAGAATGTGCACCAATCATTACTCCCTCTCGAATTTTAGGATGACGATCACCGTTTTCTTTACCTGTACCGCCTAGTGTTACTGATTGTAAAATAGAAACATCATTTTCAATCACAACCGTTTCACCAATTACAATGCCTGTTGCATGATCAAACATCACACCACAACCAATTTTTGCCGCAGGGTGAATATCCACACCAAAAACAATAGCAATCTGACTTTGTAAGAATGTGGCTAAAGATTTACGATTTTGCATCCAAAGCCAATGTGCTATTCGGTATGCTTGTAAAGATAAAAAACCTTTATAATAGAGTAATGGCGTTGTGTAGTAGTTGGTTGCCGGATCGCGAATATAAACGGCCAAAATATCGGTAATAGCAGCCTTGATAATCCCCTTATCAGCCTCATACGTTTGACGGGCTATCTCTCGAATTTCAATAGCTGGCATAACTTGCGTTGCCAGTTTATTTGCCAAAATATAACTTAATGCACTGCCTAAATTTTCATGATTTAATAGCGTTGCATGGAAATAACTGGCTAACATGGGTTCACTTTCAACTAATTCTGTCGCTTCTTGCCGAATGGCTTGCCATAGCATATCGGGTTTAACAACCGTTTTTATATTGTTCACAACAACTACCTATAGATATTAATCAATATAGTGAACATTGTTTCTCAAACTTAACAAGTAAGCAAGCATTGTCTGCATTAACCGATATCAAAAACAGAAAAATGGAAACAATTTGTTTCCATTTTATCTATATATTTCATGATTGATGGGATTGAAGCTTAGCTTTTTTATCATCACATAGAGTAAATATACCAATGAGTAAAATTGTAAGAACAATACTGGCAAGAATATAAAACGTGGTTGTAAACCCGTTATTGTCAAATAACTTACCGACTATCCATGACAGCACAATAACACCAATATTTGATGAAATATTAAATCCGACTAAATAAAGGGTAGAAGACAACCTTGCATCAAAATTCGCAACTACATATTTAAATACCGCTAAAATAAATAACGGTGTTTCGATAGCATGAAAGAGTTTAACAAATGAAATTAAATAAACATTATCCAATGTGGCAGATAATGCAATGCGACAAATCATCACTAATACGGCAATTAATAGCGATCTTTTAGCGCCCATTTTATTAATAAAATAAGGAGCCAAAATCATAAAGCCCGCTTCTAAAAAGACTTGGAAGGAATTTAAATAACCATAGGTTTCATAACTATCTTCAGGTATCTCAAAAAAACTGGTATAAAAATTAGGAAATAACTGCTGATCATAAATAGTATAAAAACTATTGGTACCAATGATAAAAAAGACAAATAACCAAAACTTCTTCATACCAAATAGTGAAAAAATTTCGCTCATGGTTGGTATCGTTGATTTTGTTTCAGCTAAAACTTTACTACTGTTATCGGTTTTTGATGCTGGATCGCGTTTAGGTTTAAAAGCAAGGTTAATGACACAATAGGTTGTAGCAATAACCGATGCCATCCAGAAGTTAATATGCGGATTAATACCAAATAAGATACCTGCAATGAATGTAGCAATCGCATAACCAAATGATCCCCAAAATCGAGCGGGTCCAAATTCAAAACCAAATAATCGACTAATACGCTCGATAAACGAATCAATTAATGCACAACCCGAAATAAAGCCAGCACTTAACACCGGTGCTCCAATGCAAGCTCCCAAAATAAAATCGTTTTTGAGTAAAGGTTCATACACATAAATTAAAAATGGTCCAATAAGAATCATTACAATACTTTGGAAGGTAATTATCGCCTTTCCGATTTGTAATTTATCTTGAATAACACCGTAGAAGATCATAAAAAACATGGCAGCAGCTGAGTTAGCGGAATAAACAATTCCCAATTGTTCGCCGGATAATCCTATATTACTTTTTAGCCAAATGGCATAAAAAGACCACCAAAGCGACCAAGCTGCATAAAAAGTAATAAGGTAACCTGATGAGAACCAATAGTTTCTATTATATATAATATTCATATTCATTACTCTTATGTTGTTGAAGTTTAACGTTAACATGTTAAGGTTAACATTATTGTCATAATTAATATGAAATAGATAGTATCGATTATCATAATTGTTACTTACCTCACACTTTTTATCATTTTTATTTGTGGTATCATCAAAATAATAAATTTAAATAATTAATCTTTTAATGCTGAGCTAAAAGGGTTTAACTATGGTTTCACTTAAGGATGTTGCAAAGTTGGCATCGGTATCATTGATGACGGTATCACGTGCAATTAATAATCCGGAAAAACTAAATAAAGAGACTTATAAACGAGTCAAAAAGGCGATTGAGCAACTTAACTATGTTCCGGATTTATCCGCCCGTAAAATACGCGGTGATCATACCGCCCCACACGCTATTGGTGTTTTGGCATTAGAAACGGCAATGACACCATTTTCTGTCGAGCTTTTACAAGCCATTGAAAAAACTGCTCAACAACATGGCTGGAACACCTTTATTGTTAATTTGTTTGATGATAAACAGCCCGATCATGCAATTAACACCTTATTATCTTATCGCCCTGACGGAATTATCTATACGACAATGGGGCTAAGAAAAGTAGAATTACCTGAAAAACTCCTAGGCAAAGATGTTGTATTAGCTAACTGTATCAGTGATTCCGAGCAGCTTGCCTGTTATATTCCTGATGATTACAACGGTCAATATCTGGCAATGCAACAGGTTATTAAAAAAGGTTATCAAAAACCACTTTGTATCTATCTATCTGAAAACACATTAGCTGGTAATATTCGGCGCAAAGCAGCAGAGCAAGCATGGTTAGATGCGGGTCGAAATTTAGATGATATGCTTAGCTATCACACAGTATTACAACATGACCTTGCACAAGAGTATATGATGACGGTGGAAATACTAAAACAGCATTGTAAAAATAAACCGGAATTTGATGTATTGATTTGTGGCAATGATCGAATTGCTTTTGTTGCCTATCAATTCTTACTAAGTCAAGGCTTTAATATTCCAAACGATATTGCAGTGTTAGGTTATGATAATATGGTTGGTACTGGCGAATTGTTCTACCCACCACTAACAACGGTACAGCTTCCACATTACGAAATCGGCGAGCAAGCGGCTTTACATATTATTGGTGGTAACACACAGAAAAAAACCACCTTAGTGGCATCTCCCTTTTTACAACGAGAATCATTATAAGCAGGATCTTAAATCCACCACTTTTTTTGTGGTGGATTTAAGATTGGTTAGGCATAAATCGATTTTAATTGCCAACTATCTAATTGCGTCACTACCGCCTGACCATTTTCGGCAAATAGATTAATCATTCTTTGAGCGGGTAATTTTGGATAAATACGGCTTGAAAAGCTATATAGATCACCATTAACAAAGACCTCAACCGAGGAAGCATCTACAAACACATGCAGATTTAATTTTTTCGTTTTAGGTAAACGAACGCTACGATAACCTTTTAATTCAAGCCCGGAAAGACTGCGATCAAGTACAATACGGTTTGATTGTAAATCCACATATAAAAGCGTCGCCTGCTTTCCATCTTCGGTTGCAGCAAGTTGTAAACCAAAACGTTCAGCATTACTTTGCATTAAATCGATTTCAACTTTTAACTCACAACTAATTGATTCTATGCGAGTATTTTTAAGTTCATTATTTAATACAATATTGGATAATGATTGCGGTTTTTCACGCAATGCTTCAAGCTCTTTAATTGGTCTGTTACGAACATTATTATGACGATCTAAAATCAGTTCACGAGGCAGGGTAAAAGCGCCCATCCATTTATCCATTTTACTAGGCATGACAGATTCCCACATGTCCATCCAGGCAAAAACAATGCGGCGACCGTCAGCGGCAAGAAACGACTGCGGTGCATAAAAATCATGGCCAAAATCCATTTCTTGAAATGGTTTAATTACGGAGAATGTTTTTCCCGGTTGCCAGTTACCCACAATATAGCCGGATTGGAATCGATTACGATATTGATAACCATTAGCTTTCATACCTTGCGGAGAAAACATCAATATCCATTTATCGCCGAGAGGGAAAAAGTCAGGGCATTCAAGCATATATACATTGGGATCAATATCGCTGATCAGCACATGATCGAATTGCCATTTTTTAAGATCCTGAGATCGAAAAAGTAAAATTTGCCCCACATCATTGTTATCACGTTGGCCAACGACCATCCACCATAGATCATCTTGTTGCCAGACTTTTGGATCTCGAAAATGCATAATGCCGTCTTCTGGCGTCAAAATTGTGCCCTGTTTTTCAAAATGAATACCGTCTTTACTGGTAGCAAGACATTGGGTTTGGCGGATTTGTTCATCATTACCTTCACCTTTTAACCAAATATGACCGGTATAAATCAAACACAGTTCACCATTTTTATCGACAGCAGAACCCGAAAAACATCCACTTTTGTCATATTCATTACCCGGAGCAATAGCAATCGGTAATCTTCGCCATGTTACTAAATCATCACTAACAGCATGCCCCCAATGCATTGGCCCCCAATTTTCATCATAAGGATGATGTTGATAAAAGGCGTGATACTGCCCTTTAAAGTAAATCAAACCATTAGGATCATTCATCCAACCCGCTTGTGGCGCCAAATGAAAATGCGGATAATACTGTTTGTTCATTTTACTTTCTAATTTTTTAATAGCTTGATTAGCTTTATCAATAGCAGTAGACATAAAATCCCCTTTGTTCATCCTATATATGATTAATATAATAACATGGTACATCAATTTAATTGTTAACGTTAACTATAGGCAAAATAAACAGTAAAATATGTGATGTTAATCACATATTTTTAACGTTAACAATGAATTTTTTTAGAAATCATTTAGTCTATTGTTAATGACTAATTGTTAAACAAAGTCTAATCTATACCTAATTGGCTAAATTAAACAACAAATTGCCAACACAGTAATAAATTTTCAACCAAATTAACCATATATTATATAGAGTAATTAAATGAATAACACAAAAGTCTGGTCGCTTGGGGATGCCGTTATAGATTTATTGCCATTTGGCGATATGAATTATCAAGCTTGCGCTGGTGGTGCGCCGGCTAATGTTGCTATTGGTGTTGCTAAATTGGGACTTCCTTCAGCGTTTATTGGCCGAGTCGGTAACGATCCATTTGGTCATTTTATGGAAAAGACATTCAAACAATACCATGTTGACTGTCAAAGCCTTGAAAAAGACGATAATCATAGAACTAGTACTGTTGTTGTAGATTTGGGTGATAATGGCGAACGTAGCTTTACTTTTTTAGTCTCTCCTTCGGCCGATCAATTTTTATCAAAACAAGCATTGCCTAATTTTAATCAAGATATCTTACATTTTTGTTCTCTTGCACTGGTGGGGCATACCTGCCGGCAAACGCTAAAAACTGCAATTGAAGATCTGACGGCCAAAAATGGGTTGATTAGCTTTGATATTAATTTGCGCGAACAGATGTGGCAAGATAAAGACGAAATGCGCACGGTTATTACGCAATTTTGCCATGATGCCGATATCCTTAAACTGTCTGATGAAGAGCTATTTTGGTTAACAGAAAGTGATGATTGGCATCATGCCTTAAATAAATTAACACAACATTATAATGCTCCGCTTAAGCTAATAACTAAAGGAAAAGATGGCAGTATTGTTATATGGCAAGGTAAACGATTTTCTTTTGATTCCTATCATGTCAATAGTGTTGATACAACGGGGGCTGGGGATGCTTTTGTGTCAGGATTGTTAAGTAGCATAGCTTCATCAGGAATGCCCGAAGATAAATTAATGCTAGAAAGCATGATGACTATCGCCAGTGCCTGTGGTGCATTAGCAACAACCAAAAAAGGGGCGTTGACGGCGCTACCCGATAGCGCATTTTTACAATCATTTATTGGCGACAATCCAGCCTTAACCGCTAAACAAATGGCATAATTTAATGACAGAAAAAGAAAAGATGCTTGCCGGTTTGTTATACGATCCCTGTATCAATTTACTGGCTAAAGAACGGCTTTATGCGCAATATCTCTGCTTTCAAATTAATCAACTATCACCACTGGTTGAAGAGCAGCGACAACGATTATTTCAAACCCTGTTAGGAAAAACAGGAAAGCTATTTACAATTATGCCCGGTTTTCAATGTGATTATGGCTACAATATTGAAATTGGAGAGAATTTTTTTGCTAATTTTAACTGCATCATGCTTGATGCGGCCAAAATTACATTCGGAGATAATGTCCTTGTCGCACCCAATTGCGGTTTTTATACCTCAGGTCACCCACTTGATAGCCAAATACGCAACAGTGGGCTTGAGTTTGCCAAACCGATTACGATCGGTAATAACGTTTGGATTGGTGGTAACGTAATTGTACTACCCAATGTGACTATCGGCGATAATACGGTTATTGCAGCTGGCAGTATTGTGGATCGAGATATCCCTTCAAATGTCGTTGCCATGGGTACGCCATGCCGAGTGTATAAAACACTTTAATGCCATTTAAACTATCTGTTTGCTACATTGTGCTCTAGCCCATGCATCAATAATGAACACATCATCAATAGTGGCAGGTTCCGGAAAATTAAGTTGATCTAACGTGGTTGCAACCTGTTTGGCAATATCCATAAAACCAATTTTATGCTGTAAAAATGCTTCAACCGCCACTTCATTGGCAGCGTTAAGCGCTGTTGTTGCCGCTTGCCCTTCACCACAAGCCTCAATGGCTAATTTTAAGCATGGATAGCGAATAAAATCGGGTTGATTGAAGGTTAATGATGAGATTTGAGTAAAATCTAAAGCAGGTACACCGGATGAAATACGTAATGGATAAGACATTGAATAAGCAATTGGCGTACACATATCTGGCACGCCTAATTCTGCAATAATACTGCCATCTAGATAACGAACCATCGAGTGAATAATCGATTGAGGATGTACAATAATCTCCATTTGCTCAGAACTAGCATTAAACAACCAACGAGCTTCAATATATTCCAAGCCTTTATTCATCATCGTTGCCGAATCAACAGAAATCTTTTTACCCATTGACCAGTTAGGATGTAAAGTCGCTTGCGCAGGCGTGACTGAAGTTAATTGATTTAACGGTATCTCCCGAAAAGGCCCGCCAGATCCGGTTAACACAATTTTGGCGATACCATGATCAGTCAGATTAGCAAATCCAAGATCATGTTGCACTGCGGTAGGTAAACTTTGAAAGATCGCATTATGTTCACTATCGACCGGCAGTAGCTCGGCGCCATATTGTTTCACCGCTTGCATAAATAAATGCCCACAAGTGACTAATGACTCTTTATTAGCGAGTAAAATGCGTTTACCTTTTTTAATTGCAGCAAGAGTCGGCCTTAATCCCGCAGCACCAACAATTGCAGCCATAACTTGGTTAACTTCGGGAAGCTGTGCTAAATCACACATAGCTTGCTCACCACTCAGTACTTCTATATTCAATTTTAGGTTAGCTAAATTTGCTTTAAGCTCTTGCGCTGCTTGTTTGCTCGCCATAGCAACATATTTTGGTTTAAACTCCTGACACTGCTCTGTCATTTTTGCAACATTAGCGCCACCTACTAACACATAAGCTTTGTATAAAGTTGGATTTTGCCGAATGACGGCTAACGTGCTACAGCCGATCGATCCTGTTGAACCTAAAATTGCGATATTTTTCATAATTAATAAATTAAACCAATGTTATTTTCTTCAAAGTAAGCGACGTAGCCTAAATCCGGCGCTTTATCGGTCATCACCAAATTAAACTGATCAAGGTTACAAATAAAAGCCGGTTTAACTTGATTAAACTTAGTATGATCGGCAATTAAAATATTTTGATTAGATTTTTTCATCGCCTGATGCTTCATATTCAGTTCATCAAAATGGTAACAAGTTGCACCTTGAGTGAGATCAATACCTGCTGCCGAAATAAAAGCTTTATTTGGACAGATAAAATCGAGCGGATTATGGGAACTAATATTGGTAAAAATTGCATTATTAAGCTGATACTGCCCACCGCATAAAATGATTTTACATTTTGGTTTGTTTTGTAACGCTAGAAAGGCATTGAGTGAATAGCAGATTGCAGTAAAGGCAATATCATCACTAATTTCATCAATGATAAATTGCATGGTTGTACCGCAATCAAAAAAAATAGTATCGTTCTCATCAACAAATTGACTAACTAGTTTGCCAATATAACGCTTTTCATCTACATGTTTATCTTTTTGATCTGAAACAAAATATTGCGATATGGTATGGCGTGCTTGGTTAACAACATAACCGCCTAAAACAGCTAAACATGATGATTGATTGCTAAGATCTCGACGAATCGTCATTTCAGAAACAGCAAGCATTTGCGCTGCTTGCTTTAAATGAATTTTATCGGTAGTTTTTAATTGCTCAATAAGTGCATTAACTCTTTTTTGCGGTTGCGTTTCCATTGCCATTCCATAAATAGCAATAAGCTACTATACAGTAAGCTTATAAAAGGATAAATTAATAGCCGCTAGATGATGCTTTATCGCCTGATACAATTGCAATACCAGCACTAGCGCCTAACCGTGTTGCACCAGCTTGAACCATTTTTTCAGCAGTTTGACGATCTCTAATGCCACCTGATGCTTTAACACCCATTTTATCACCGACTGTTTCGCGCATCAATTTAACATCTTCAACTGTTGCCCCTGATAAGCTAAAACCGGTTGAAGTTTTAACAAAAGCAACACCAATTTCTTTACAAATTGTACAAACTGTAACGATTTCTTCTTTAGTTAATAAGCAAGTTTCTAAAATAACTTTTAACGGCACTGAACCACAAGCATTAAATACTGCTTGAATATCTTCTTTAACCGCCGTTAAATCATTGCTTTTTAGCCAGCCGACATTGATAACCATATCGATCTCTTCTGCGCCAGCTTTGACTGCCATTTCAGTCTCAAATGCTTTAGCAGAAGTCAGCATAGCACCTAAAGGAAAGCCAACGACTGAACAAACCTTTACATCGCTACCTTTAAGCAAGCTAGCGACTAAAGGCACATAGCCTGAATTAACACATACAGAATAGAAATGATACTGCTTTGCTTCTTCACAAAGTTTACGTATTTGATCTTCTGTGGCATTCATCGCCAGTAAAGTATGATCAATATACTTTGCATAATCCATAATGATGTCCTTTAATTGTGTTTAGTAATGTCTAGTAAATAATAGTCTTTAGTAAATGTTAGTAATGTTATAAAAATAACATATATAGCCCTATAATGTTATTTCCGTAACATTATATACTTAAATTTTGATAATTAAAAACTAAACTATTTACTAAACTATTTAATAAACTATTTAATAAACTATTTAATAAACTTAAACAATTAAATCAAATTGAAGTGATTGGTATGAAAAAGCTAAGCAATGCGCAATTTAACATTACCTATTAATTGAAGTTATGATACGTGATTCACTAAATCAACTTGGAAACCATGATTTTGACAAACTTGATTAACTTTAGTGGCAAATAATGCACTAATACAAATAGAATCTTTTACCTTTTAATTGTGCACAAACGCATTATTTGTATTGATCAACTATAGATAAACTCAGTTAGACTTTATATCGCTTAAATAGAAGGATAACTGTTTATTGAGTGATTTTTTATTTTTGATCTATTCGCTAACGGATAAAACTAATATTTTGTATTTTTTAGCGGTAATGAAATGATTGATAATTGATAGGTAAAAAATCAAAAAGCCTAGTTTTATCAACTAGGCTTTTTAGACAAGAGATTAAAATTCCATTAACTCTTTTTCTTTATCTGCAAGCACTGCATCTAATTTTTTGATAGCTGCATCTGTTGCTTTTTGAATTAAATCTTGTGATTTACGTTCATCATCTTCTGAGATTTCTTTATCTTTTAACAAAGCTTTGATTTGATCGTTGGCATCACGACGAATATTACGAATTGACACACGACCTTGTTCTGCTTCATTACGAACTATTTTAGTTAAATCACGGCGACGTTCTTCAGTTAACGGTGGCAGAGGTACTCGAATAACTGTCCCGGCTGAAGCAGGGTTAAGCCCTAAATCAGAAGTTAAAATTGCTTTTTCAATCATTGGCGTTAATGATTTATCAAACACCGTAATAGCCAGCGTTCTTGCATCTTCAGCAACAACATTAGCTAATTGACGTAGTGGTGTTGGGCTACCATAGTATTCAACCATAATTCCGTCTAATAAGCTTGGTGAAGCACGCCCGGTTCTAACTTTAGAAATATGATTTTGAAACGCCTCAATACTTTTTTCCATGCGCGCTTGCGCTTCTTTTTGAATCTCGTTTAACATAATAAAAACCTTATTTAAAATAAAGATGACTAACAGCTAACTGTAGCCTGATTATTAATTAATGTTCCTTCTTGTTCACCTAAGATGACTCGGCGTAATGCTCCTGGTTTATTCATATTAAATACACAAATAGGCAGGTTATGATCACGAGCTAAAGTAAACGCTGCTAAATCCATGACTTTTAATTCATCATCTAACACTTTTTCATAATTTAATGTTTTATATAGTGTTGCATTAGGATCTTTAACAGGATCGGCTGAATATACCCCATCAACTTTGGTTGCTTTTAAAACAACATCTGCTTCAATCTCGATACCACGTAAGCAAGCGGCAGAATCAGTTGTAAAAAATGGGTTACCTGTCCCGGCAGAAAGAATAACGACTTTACCATGGCGAAGTAAGCTAATTGCTTCAGTCCAACGGTAGTCATCACACACACCATTTAATGGAATTGCCGACATTAAACGTGCATTAACTTCAATTCGATGCAGCGCATCACGCATGGCAAGTCCATTCATCACCGTTGCTAACATTCCCATGTGATCACCAACGACACGATTCATACCCGCTTTAGCAAGGCCTGCACCACGAAATAGATTACCGCCCCCAATAACAACAGCAACTTGAACATTCATTTCGATAAGTTCTTTGATTTCTTGCGCCATGCGGTCAAGAACGGTTGGATCAATACCAAAACCTTCATCGCCTTGTAGTGCTTCGCCACTGAGTTTAAGAAGAATACGTTTATAGAAAGGGGTTACCATATGAAGTCTCACTATTTCGTTATTTAATTACCTAATTAGCTAGAATAACTAGCGGGTAACTATTTTAAAATATTTTGTAGATAAACAAAACCGCCTTACGGCGGCTTAGATAAAACAATTAAGATTGTTTCGACATCGCAGCAACTTCAGCTGCAAAATCAACTTCGACTTTTTCGATGCCTTCACCCACTTCAAAGCGGATAAATGTAGCAATTGTCGCTTTTTTCTCTGCAAGTAAATCACCAACAGTTTTGCTTGGATCCATAACAAATGGTTGACCAGTAAGTGATACTTCACCAGTGAATTTACGCATACGGCCTTCAACCATTTTTTCTGCGATTTCACGTGGTTTACCTGACTGCATTGCAATATCGATTTGAATATTACGTTCATGTTCAACAACATCAGCTGGAACATCACTTGGATCAACATATTCTGGTTTGCTTGCAGCGATATGCATTGCAATATGTTTCACTAATTCTTCATCACAGCCACTGTTTGCCGCAACTAATACACCGATACGTGCACCGTGTTGGTAACTACCAACAACATCACCAGTGATCTCTTGAACACGACGAATACCGATATTTTCACCAATTTTAGCAACTAAAGCAGTACGCTCTTCTTCAAATTTTGCTTGTAAAGCAGCAAGATCAGTAATGTGATCATTTAATGCCGCAGTTGCTACTTTTTCACTAAATGCGATAAAACCTGCATCTTTAGCAACAAAGTCAGTTTCACAGTTGATTTCTAGAATAACACCTGATTTTTTATCAGCAGAAATTTTAGAAATAATCACACCTTCAGCAGCAACACGACCAGCTTTTTTAGCTGCTTTTGCTTGACCTGATTTACGCATATTATCGATAGCAAGATCGATATCGCCATTAGCTTCAACTAATGCTTTTTTACATTCCATCATGCCTGCGCCTGTTCTTTCACGCAGTTCTTTTACCATAGAAGCGGTAACTTCAGCCATTTTTTAATCCTCTATTTAACCATTATGATGATTTTCATTAGAATGGGTCGATTGATTTTATTATCGACCCTGAAAATATTTGAGTTTATTACTCAGCTGCTGGTGCTTCTTCAACGAAGCTTTCTTCTGATACTGGAGATTGGTTTTGCTCACGACCAGAACGAACAGCTTCAGCAACTGCATTTGCATATAATTGAATTGCACGAATAGCATCATCATTACCAGGAACGATATAATCAATACCATCTGGATCTGAGTTAGTATCAACAACAGCAATGACTGGAATACCTAAATTGTTAGCTTCTTTGATTGCGATATGTTCATGGTCTGCACCAATTACAAAAATCACATCGGGTAAGCCACCCATGTTTTTAATTCCACCCAAGCTATTTTCTAATTTCGCCATTTCACGAGCACGCATTAGTGCTTCTTTTTTGGTTAATTTGTCAAATGTACCATCACTAGCTTGTGTTTCTAAATCTTTTAGACGTTTGATTGATTGACGAACTGTTTTCCAGTTAGTCAACATACCACCTAACCAGCGGTGATTAACATAGTATTGGCCACAACTTTCAGCCGCTTGCTTAATCGCTTCGCTAGCTGCACGTTTTGTACCAACAAATAAAATTTTACCTTTACGCGCTGCAATCTTGTTTAATTCAGCTAAAGCTTCATTAAATAAAGGAACTGTTTTTTCAAGATTGATGATGTGAACTTTGTTGCGTGCACCAAAAATAAATGGTTTCATTTTTGGGTTCCAATAACGAGTTTGGTGTCCAAAGTGTACACCCGCTTGTAACATATCGCGCATTGATACTGTAGTCATGATTTCCTCATTTTGACGTTGGGGTTATGCCTCCACATATCCGCTTTATCCGACCTTATTACTTAAAGTACAAGGCACCCCGGAAAAGAGTAATGATATGTGTGTGTTATAACGTTAATTAAATTTTAAAATTTGTGCTTATAATCCATAATCATTTTGCTAAAAAATAATCTGGAAAGTAGCGCAGGCTTTATACCATATTTAGCTAACTATTACTAGTTTTATTTATATCGATGTGATTTTTATTGGCAAAAAAAGATTTACAGTCATAATAAATGGGGTTTAAGTTATCGATTAATACCTTAAATTTAATTTTTAGATACCATCAATTTCATTTCATAAAAATACATAATCCACATTTTTTATTACACTATTTTTATTAAAAAATGATTTAATTAAATCGTTTTTTTTTAAATTGGCTCAATTCGACCCGTACCGGCATATCAAACGGTTTAATAAGGTTATGCTAATCACATTTACTATCATAATCGATGAAATATTATTCTTCTGCCTCTGAGACTTGAATAGTATAAATTTTTTCAAAATAAGAAGCTGGCACATACCAGAAAGCAGAAGACATCTTTCCTTTAATAACAACTTTAATATCACCTGTTATTTTGGGAATGCCTTTCACTGCTAAATAATTATATTCAACATAACCATTTATTTCAGGGAATATAATTTCTAAACCAGAATTTTTTGGATAAATTTCCCTCAAAAATCCTCTTTCTAAAATTGGCCCAGAACCGCCTCGAATGTTAATCGTAGTATAATAATTTTTACCTATAACAGCTTACGGTAGCTTATAAGGCGTTATCATTACTTTCGGGGCGACGATACAACCTATCAATAAAAAACAGGCTGAAAAAACGATACATAATCTTTTAAATTTTAATTTTCTCATTGTTATTATGGTATCTTTTTAAATACCATTACTCCAAAATTATGGTTCAAAAACTTACTCAATGTTAATGTCATATCTATCTGCTCAAAAAAATAACTTTACCAAAATAATGCTAACTATTTTGTTATTTTCTTTATCGCAACCTTATTGCCAATAAAAAAATGACAACAGCATTTTATCGAAACAGATAACAAATATTATCATTACAAAAATGATACCTAAAGTGGTTCCCTATTCAACAATATTTAACAAATATCATTGATGAAATATTATTCTTCTGAATCTGCTACATGAATAATATAAATTTTTTTAAAATCACCAGGCGTGATATTCCAGTAAGTCGGAGTCATTCCCCCTTTAATAATAACCTCAATATCACCTGTGATTTTTGGGATCCCTGTCACTGCTATATAATTACGTTCAACCATTCCATCTATTTCACGTAATATTATTTCTAATCCAGAGTTTTCGGGATAAATTCTCGTCCAAAATGAAAGTGGTCCAGAGCCTCCTTCAACATTAATCGGCGCATAATAATTTTTACCTCTAATACCTTTTGGTAATTCATTCGATGTTATAATGACAGGGGTGATAACACAACCTATCAATAAAAAACAGACTGAAAAAACGATACATAATCTTTTAAATATTAATTTTCTCATTGTAATTATGGTATTTTTTTAAATACCAATCCTCCATAAAATAGTTTACATGTCTGTATACAATGGCAATAGATCCAACTCACGTAGCCGAATATCAACCCGATTCACCGCTTTAATATCATCTGCAGTTTCTTTATCAAAAAAATGGGGCAACGTTACCACTAGCGTTCCGGTTACCAGTCCTTCCTCGTTTTTGACACTTACCACATCCGACGATTCGGGTACTATTTCGTGCGTTAATTGAGCCTTGGGTAGATATATCATCCAGCCTGCTGATAGTCTGTCGGGAAAAACAGCTTTTCGGGGTAAATAATTTCCATTAACTATAATATAGGCACTATTAAATTTCTGAACTAAGGCTAAAATGAACTCAGTGACTGTTTGAGATTTAGTAATCCTAATATCTATTTTGAAATCTAATTCAATTTTAAGGAAAAATCTTTTCTCTAAAAGTTTCTCATATATAAAATAACATAGAGCTGCCTCTTCAGTATTTTTATCCCAAATAGATCCACTAAAAGAATTCTTATTTTTCTTATATTTTTGAGTTATTTTTTCCAATCCAACTTTAGTTACGCCATTTTTATCAAATAGCTGGTAAATAGATGACTTTTTTCTTAGAAACACCACATAAGTACCAATTTTCACTTTTATGAAGATAGTAATGCTGGATTTTTAATATCTGTTCAATTTGCGCAATACACACAGAGAGTGGTAAATAGGCTTCAGGTTTAAAATACATCTCAATAGTTAATTGTTTTTTCATATTGGCTTACTATAAATAACTTCTTATTGGTAATAAATCAGCATCACGCAATCTTAAATCAATACGATTGATTGTTTTCACATCTTCGGTGTTTTCAATACTTGGCATATGATCAAGCGATACAATCACTGTTCCTAGCTGTTTATCGTCTTTATATTTAGCTATATCTTCAAATTCTGTCCGATTAAACATCAATGAATCATAATTAGCTCTCATCATTGATTAAAGCAGGTTTATCAAGATTTTTAATCAAACTAGGGTTTAGGGTGAAAATCATCTATCTGATCTCGCCATTCATTGTAATCCCAAGTTACAATTTTGGTTTTCAGCGTTTCCAAATAATCTAATGCCGCTTGTTTTTCGGTTAAAGTAAGCATTTGTTCCAAACGATTTTGGATTTCTTTGTTATATTCCCAAACCGGTGGGAGTTGATAAGCATGCCACGCTAAATTATTGTCTATCTCGATAATTTTTTGTTTTGCATAATCACTTAACAGCGACCAGGCATAGGCTTTAACCGGATCTTGCTCCCGTCCTAATCCATAGAAATACGCTTCAGTCATGCGCAATATGCCTATAATTGAGCTATGCTCTGCCATTAGCTGCGCATAATCTATTGCCTGTTTTAAATCGTCTGATTTTAATACTTTACGGTATTCGGTTAATTTATTCAGCTGTTCATATTTCTGATCTTTATAGTGCTCCCCTTCTTGAAATAATATTCGAGCAGTCAAAGCTTCGTAACAATGATAGCCACCTTCAATCGCATAGTTTAAATACTCAATACTTTTTTCTAATTGCTCATCGGTACTTGGTGGCATCATTCCTTGTTCATCAAACCAACGAGGCGCATAACTATAAGACTTACGATAAGCAAAATAAGGATATTTTAAATCAGCAAACTTATCCCATAAATAACCTCTCATTTCAACATTTTTAAACACTATTGGCTCTACTAATGGATTACCTGCACTATCAACTATCTGATCCCGATATTTGCGCATAAACTCATCAAAGGACATCATAATACCGTCCTCTTTTCCCCTTTCATCATAAAAGTCTTTCCAACCAAGAAGTTTATAGTAATATGGCATGGCATTTTTATCCCATTGCCAGGCATGCTTTAGAAATTTTATTAACTTTTCTGGATAAATTACTCCGTAATATACGCCATCATCAAATGCTGAATGATAAAGCTTTTTAGCCTCATCTATGCGTAATAATTGATTTTCAGGAATGGTTGAAGGGTAAATTGTAAAGTCCATAGGTAAGTTTTCGGATTCAACAAAACCAAAATTGACTTGTCTATCGGATGATTGATTAAAATAGAATTGATAAAGGCTAATAACCATTATCACACTCATGGCTAACATGACTATTTTGAACGTTGAACGTTTCAATTTGCTATTCTTCACACGCTATTCCCTGCACTAAAACTCACTCTATCCAGATTAATCTCTATTATTCAACCTCAAATTTTACTCACTGCAATATAGTCAAATAAATTACGGTTTAGGATGAAAATCATCTATCTGATCGCACCATTTATTATAATTCCAAGTGACCACTTTGGTTTTCAGTGTTTCCAAATAGTCTAATGCCGCTTGTTTTTCGGCTGGGGTAAGCATTTGTTCTAAACGATTTTGGATTTCTTTGTTATATTCCCAAACCGGTGGTAGTTGATAAGCATACCACGCTAAATTATTGCCTATCTCGATAATTTTTTGTTTTGCATAATCACTTAACAGCGACCAGGCATAGGCTTTAACAAAATCTTGCTCTCGACCTAATCCATAGAAATACGCTTCAGTCATGCGCAATATGCCGATAATTGAGCTATGCTCTGCCATTAGCTGTGCATAATCTATTGCCTGTTTTAAATCTTCTACTTTTAATGTACTACGGTATTCGGTTAATTTAATTATTTGTTTATATTTCTCATCCTTATAATGGTCACCTTGTTGAAATAACATTCTGGCTATCAAATCCTCGTAGCAATGATAACCACCTTCAATAGCATAGTTTAAATACTCAATACTTTTTTCTAATTGCTCATCTGAACAGGGGCGCGTCATGCCTTGTTCATCATACCAACAAAACCCCATTCCCCAACCTTTTTCATAGGCAAAATAGGGATATTTTAAATCAGCAAACTTATCCCATAAATAATTGCTCATATCAAAATTTTTAAACACTACTGGCTCTACTAATGGGTTAC